>JAZSCF010000074.1:0-2840 GCA_045602785.1 Acutalibacteraceae bacterium | reverse complement strand
TAAATTGGAATTTGAACAAGAGCAGCGCACCATCAATGGCACGCTGCTCCGTTTGTTCGTTTAGTCAAAAAGTTGTCCTGGGAGTTTTAATTTTTCTTTGTAGGGAAATGCTGTGTCAAATTCTGCGGCTTCTTCTTCGCTAACGAGGTATCCTTGTGGTGGTTCATATTCCCCAGTTATACCGTCAAGGTATCCAGGAATTAATTCTTTGCACAGAAAGAATGATGTATCCGCGTCATCGGGCAAACCATGATAACGAATACCAAAGTTCTTGGCAAAGGTAAAGCCGCTTTTCCCATAGAAATTAATATTACCCTCAAAGCATAAAGCGCCACAACCGAATTCTGTCGCTTTCCTCAAAGAATACTCCAATAGAATTTTACCATAACCTTGTCGTTTTAATTTGGGAGTAATACAGATTGGACCCATTGTCATAATGGGGATATCTCTGCTGTCGTCTGCTTTAATGGTTGCTTTCATAAATATATTTTGTCCAATCAATTTTCCTTCCTTCTCCATAACAAAATCAAGTTCTGGAACAAAGGCAGCGTCATTTCTTAATTGATTGAGTACATAATGTTCTAAACAACCTGGGCGATAAACATTCCAAAATGCTTCTCTAACAAGGTTTTCAACTTCTCTGTATTCTTCTTTTCTTTCTAAACGAATGATGTAGTCATTTTTGTTCATTGTTTTTCCTCCTGATGATTGTTGACTCCAATGCTGGGAGGTTTGTGCGAGATTGTATTTGCACTAACCTCCCAGTTAGAATACAATCTCCAGTGTTTTGATTGTTTTCTTCAAAAAGCAATCTCCTTTAAAATATTTATAATCAAGCCTTTTGGCAGATTATCAGTTCAATAAATTGGAATTTATTTGATTTCTACCTGTTCAACTTTTACCCTAAACATAATAAAATGTTCTATACCAACAGCACCAAATCTCTGCTGTAAAATTGGACATTCTTCAAGCATTCTCTGCTTTAAGTCTTTATCATCACATTCTGTTGCAAGTCCAGTAACTCTAATCCATTCTCTTGATGTAGGTTTCTTTGCAACAATCTGTATATGCTCGTTTTCTCTCATTTGCTTATGTGCTTGATTCATATCATTCGTGGACAAATACAAATCTTCTCCCACTTCCATAATTGCACCGAAAGGTCTGCCTGCAGGATAATCACCGTTAATAGATAAAACAAAGAAAGAACCACACTCTTTCAAAAAATCATATGCTTTACTCATAGAAATAACTCCTTTGTCAAATTCTTTTTTATCGGTTAGTTGTATTATAGCACGACTTGACTAACAAAGAAAGAGAATATTAAAAACACCCACAGTTTTAAAAAAACTACGGGTGTTTTTGTGTCGTGTTGTACCGTCCTTAACTGTACGTCTCTTACACGCTACTTTTTCTTTTTATGAATATTGCGTATTGTTTTTTTTGGTTTTTGGTAGGTGCTTTTTTGGTCGCGTGGGGGTGCTACAAGGCAGTTTTTGCCTGTGCCTATAAGGTCAAAGCGCTTTGCTTTTTTAAGTGCTAATAGCACTATCTCGCGGTTTTCGGGTTTAAAGTACTGTAAAAGCGCGCGCTGTTCTGCCTTTTCCTTTGATGTTTTTGGCACATATACCTTTTCCATTGTGTTAGGGTCAAGACCTGTATAAAACATACAGGTTGAAACTGTGCCTGGGGTGGGGTAGAAGTCCTGCACCTGCTCGGGATGAAGATTATTGCGCTTTAAAAATAGCGATAACTCAATAGCATCGTTAATGGTGCTGCCGGGGTGCGAAGACATTAAATAAGGCACTAAATACTGCTTTTTACCGCTTGATTTTGTAAGCTCGTAAAAGCGGTCTTTAAATTTGTTATAAACTTCAATTTTTGGCTTGCCCATATATTTTAAAACATGGTTTGAGCAATGCTCGGGCGCAACCTTTAGCTGACCGCTTATATGGTGGGTGACAAGCTCTTTAAAAAATTCTTCAGATTTATCGGCTACAAGATAGTCAAAGCGAATACCCGAACGGATAAACACCTTTTTAACCTTTGGAAGTTTGCGAAGTTCACGAAGTAACTTTAAGTAATCGCTATGGTCTACTTCGACTGCAGGGCACATTGTAGGTGCTAAGCACTTTTTGTCGGCACAAAGTCCGCTTTTTTCTTGCTTTTTGCAGGAAGGAAACCTAAAGTTTGCGGTAGGACCGCCTACATCGTGAATGTAACCCTTAAAATCGGGCATTGCGGTTATGGCTTTGGCTTCTTCAATTACCGATTTGTGCGAGCGTGCGGTAATTTGTCTGCCTTGGTGGTAGGCAAGGGAACAAAAGTTACAAGCTCCAAAGCAACCGCGGTTATGAATAATAGAAAATTTAACCTCGGCAATACCGGGTACACCGCCCATACTTTCATAGGATGGGTGGTAGTTACGCATAAAGGGTAGAGAATAGGTTTTATCCATTTCTTCTTCAGATAAAGGCGGCATTGGTGGATTTTGCACCAAAATTTTATTGCCGTGCTTTTGGATAACAGTTTTACCCCTTACGGCATCGGCTTCGGCGTGTTGTATTTTACAGGCTATAGCATACTGCTTTTTACCGTTTTCGCTATCTTCCTTTACCGCTTCAAAGGATGGGCATTCCTGCGCCCCTGCGATATAGGTATAATCGCTACTGTCTACACAGTAGCAAGTACCTAAAATATCTGTAAGTGCGGAAATTTTTTCGCCACCGTTTAGTCGGTTTGCAATTTCTACAATATGTTTTTCGCCCATACCGTACATTAATAGGTCGGCAGTGGAGTCTATAAGAATAGACTTGCGAACGGCATCATCCCAATAATCGTAA
>JAZSCF010000073.1:0-63469 GCA_045602785.1 Acutalibacteraceae bacterium | reverse complement strand
CCACTTCTCACACTGCACATAATCAAAATAAGCACAGTGACCGGTAAAGCTCCAGCAGTCATGAAGGGTCCACACCACCGGAATATCTGCCTCTTTCAGATAAGCAAACAGCATTTCCACATTAAGAAAAATTCAAGCATCACATTTGTGGTGCTTGAATTTTTTATTATAGAGACTTAATTTGGATAAATGAATTTAGGGTTATGAGCCCTTGGGCGAATAACTTGCTTTGATACCGAGCGCACCCAGTGGGTGATGAAGCAAGGTATCAAAGGGGCAGTGGTCAAAATTTGCCCGCGATACCTGAGCGGAAAGCAAATTTTGGGTACCACAACCCGTGGTCGTTGGTCGGGGTCCAGCCTCCGCAACCAAAAAATGCAGTCGACTTTGTCGGCTGCTATTTTTTTGTTGCATCCAAGCCGAAGGCTTGGTATGTAATCAGCGTTAGCGGGATGTAATCAGGTCGCAAGACGAACTGTATGGCATCAAGGCGCAAGCCTTGTCTTTATTTTTCTTGGGCTTGATTACATACCACCCATGGTGGATTACATTCACGGTGTTGTCGTGATTACATACAACACTTCGTGTTGATTTCGTACCGCAACAAGTTGCGGACTTTGATTTGTTATGTTATAATTTTTTAAGACTAACGCCTAAAAAAACGTACTTAATTGATGAAAGCACTTTTAGGTTACGTGAACGAGGTGAACAACATGGATGATTTTAGAATCATAGAACTCTATTTTGAAAGAGACGAACAGGCAATCAAAGAAACGGATTCAAAGTACGGAAAGCTATGTCATAGCATCGCATACAACATTCTAAATAATCGCGAGGATTCCGAAGAGTGTGTAAATGATACATATATTGGAGTATGGAATGCAATTTCACCGACAAGACCGAACAACCTTATGGCTTTCATTTGTAAGATTGCAAGAAATCTTTCTTTGAAACGCTTAGAGTTTACGAAGAGAGAAAAACGATCGGCGGATATTATCATTTCTTTTGAAGAACTTGCTGCTGTATTGCCTGATGAACGGTATGCACCAAATATAAGTGATGAAGATATCGGCAAGGTTATCAGTGAGTTTCTTCGCAATCAAAAAGAAGATGCTAAAAATGTTTTTATTCGCAGGTATTATTTTTTCGATTCTATTAGTGACATTGCAAATCGCTATTCTTTTACCGAAAGTAAGGTCAAGAACATGTTGTTCTACACCCGAAACAAGCTAAAAGACTATCTAACTCGGGAGGGCGTTGAAATATGAAAACACCAAGAATTGTAAATGCCATTGAAAATATTGATGATGAACTTGTTTCCAGTGCTGCCGAAAGCAAGAAAAAGAAGAATAATTTGGTTAAGTGGGGAACTTTAGCTGCCTGCTTTGCCGTGTTGGTTATTGCAGGGGCTACTATTTTACCATCATTACTTAATAAAAATGATATAATCAATCCCGAAGAAACGGATGGAAGGTATAAAGATTTTACCGTAAGTACCGAGAATGCTGCTATTGTATGGCCTTGGGAGTATTTAGCAGAATCCGAGAGACCTTATGAGACTGAATTTAATGGTGTTAAATACGAAAAAACAAGTGGTCGTACAGTGTCGGAAAAATTGATTGGCGATAAAATAGGAAATTATAATATTGTAGGATACGATGGGATTACAGATGAGCGACATACAGTAGATTGTGCTGTTTATCAGTTAAAAAATATCAATCAAACTCAATTTATTGCCGCTAAGCTAACGGATGGCTATTATGTTTTTAAAAACGCTGTTTATAACCCACCTGAGACCTTAGGAGAATTGTTTGAAAGGGTGGAATTATCTAAGTTTTTGAAATTAGAACGTTTTTCCGAAAACGGCGACGGACCTGATGCAAATCATTTTGTTTTAAATGATGATGATTATGTGTGGGAAGTTCTGTCTACTTGCGAAAACGCCGCTTTTATAGACGAGAACGAAGTATATTGGCATCCTTATGATAGAGATTTTATATCCTTTACCATTTCTTCCGAGGCTTTGGGTATTTATAAGCACAGCTTTTTAATAACTGCCGACGGATATTTATCAACAAATGCTTTTGATTGGGGATATCTTTACTATATAGGTGAAGAAGCCACAGGAAAAATCATAAAATATGTAAAGAATAATTCTACTAAGACTGAGTACGAGCCGTACAGTAACAGTAATTCTATTTGTGGCAATATTGTTGAAATTACTGACGACTATATCTTGGTTGATGATTCGATTTTGTGTAAGAACGAGTCGGACGGTATAACCTATAAGATTTTAGTTAACGATATCCGAATTTCTCGTTATGTGGATAGAGATATCATCAAGGTTGGTGATACCGTGGAGATTTCATATAACGGTGAAATTGACAAGGAGAATTCAAATACTATTAGTAGTGCCTTCTCGGTTTCTGATGTTGATATACTTTACGAAGTTGAGATTGAAGAACAAAATTTTAATGAACTAAATTATAGTGTAGATAGTAGCAGTACCGTAAGTAAATAAGCTGATTTTGTTTCCAAATAACTATATGTTTGTTAAAGGGAACAACTTCTGCTTTGGGCACCGCAAGAGATTCTTTTTAAGGCGGTGCCTTAAAAAGATAACCCGTGGTCGTTGGCAAGATTTTCTTTTTTATTGCAATAAAGTGTACCTATTTGTAGAAAAATTTAAGGTTATATGATATAATCAATTTAAAAATACAAGTGGTTGGAGGTTTTAGAATGACCGAAAAAGAAAAAGCGGCAGCAGGGTATTTATATAATGCAAATTACGATAAGGAATTATTGTTAGAGATTGTTAAATGTAAAGATTTATGCCATAAGTATAATCAAATAATGCCGTCTGACTTTGCTTCAAAAAACAAGATTTTAAAACAAATATTTGGTGGTATGGGCGAGCAGGTTATAATAAATGCGCCGTTTTGGTGTGACCATGGCTACAATATAACTATAGGGGACGGTTTTTTTGCCAACCATAATTGTCAGATACTGGACGGTGGAAAGGTGACCTTTGGGAACAATGTTTTTATTGCGCCAAACTGTTTGTTCACAACGGCTGAACACCCATTGGATGTAGAACAAAGGAATGAAGGTCTTGAAGTAGCATTACCTATTACTATTGGTAACAATGTGTGGATAGGGGCCGGAACTACGGTTCTTGGTGGCGTTACAATAGGGGATAATACCGTTATTGGCGCAGGCAGTGTGGTAACTAAAGATATTCCGTCAAATGTTATTGCTTTGGGTGTTCCTTGCAAGGTTTTGCGTGAAATTACCGAAGCGGATAAAAATCGCTATCCAAAATACAAGGAATAGCAAATAGTTATTGAAAATATGTAGCTTATTAATTATAATTTTTTATAACTTAAAATTCGCGAGGAATTTGTTTATGGAAAAGATTTGGAATGAGATGTACAATGCCGCAAAGTCGGTACTTAACGAACGCAGGATATCGGAATATGTTACTTGTGGCGAGGTTGCCGCAGCGGTTTGCTCGAAATCGGGTAGAATTTATACCGGTGTTTGTATAGATACCTGTTCTACACTTGGAATTTGTGCAGAGCGCAATGCTATTTTTAATATGATTACAAATGGCGAACAGGAAATAGACAAGGTGCTTTGTATTCTGCCTGACGGCTCTAACGGGGCGCCCTGTGGGGCTTGTCGCGAGCTTATGGTACAGCTTATGGCAGGCAAATATTACGATATAGAAATAATGCTTGATTATTCTACAGGCCGTACAGTAAAGCTTGGAGAAATTACTCCTGAATGGTGGATTAAGTAGATTGAATTTATAGCTGGCGTGAGCTTTTTTAACATATTATCAAACCAACGAAAAAAAGAGAAAAAGCTATGCTTCAAAAAACATTTTGCCCTAACGGAACACAACACATAAAGAACGCAATTGAAAATGCTATAGCAAGCGGCAAGCGAACCGTTACTGTTAGCGGAAATTGGGAAATTGATACCGCCATTCGTATTCCAAGCGATTTTACATTGGTGTTGGATGGCTGTCATTTAAAATTGGCAGACGGTTGTTTTTCTAATATATTTGTTAACGAGCATCATAACACCCCAATCGGTAAAACACCCGATGGTACCGACCATAATATAACCATATTAGGCAAAAACGGTGCCATTCTTGACGGCGGAAAATACAACGGTCTTTCTGAAAGAACGGCAGAAAAAAACGGCTTGCCGCCTATTTGGAAAAATAATATTATTTTATTTACCAATGTTAAAAATTTTGAAATTTCGGGTATTTCTTGCCATAATCAGCGTTGGTGGGCGCTTAATTTTATTTATTGCTCTAACGGAAAATTGCACGATATTGATTTTAAAGCCTGCGATATTTGTATTGATGAAAACGGCAACGAACATCATGGATTAAAGCACGGTGGACATGGATATGGCAGTGTTCTTGTAAAAAATGCAGACGGTATTGATTTGCGTAAAGGCTGCCATGATATTACGATTGAAAACATAACCGGCTTTACTGAAGATGATTCTATTGCACTTACAGGTCTTGACGGAGGAATGGAAAGAGAATTTACGGTAGAAGCCTTTCCGTCAGATATTTGTAATATTACCATTAAGAATATTGCAACCGCTGCTTTTTGTACAAATGTACGCCTTTTGAATCAATGCGAAATAAAGCTGCACGATATTTTAATTGACGGTGTATATGATACATCGGAAAACTCGCCCTATATGGATAGGGGATTGTATGCTGTGCGAATTGGTGACACCCACCTTTACGGTGAACGCCACGCCACCAAGGAAGAAACTTATAATATTACAGTTAAAAATGTTCGCTCTCGCGGTATAGAGGCCGCTATAGGTCTTGCAGGAGATATGGAAAATGTTACTATAGAAAATGTTGAATGCTGCGGCGACACCAGGGAGTTACAAGATAAACGCGGTATATAACTCTTAGAATTGAAAGTGGTGCTATTATAAAATGAGCAGAAAAGATAATTCGAGAAGCTATATGGATAATTTAGTTAATACACCAAAAGGAAGCTTGTTTGTGGGCATTCTTGCTATTATTGTGGGAATTATATTTATTGCTATGCAAAGTGTGAATGAGCCGATACCAAGGTCACAGGCGGTTTCGTATTCGGGCGAGTTTTCGGAATACGAAGTATCCAAAAATTACTGTAGCATAAATTTTAAAGACGGCACAGTGTATAAAGTTTATCCCCATACTAAAACAGGGGAATTTCGCGATAAAATGGAATCATTGCCAAAAGGTACAATGCTTTACATACTTGTTAATCCTAATAACGATTGTGTTGTAGAAGTTGCAACCGCCAAAGAAGAGCTTTTAAATTTTGAAAAATCACAGCAGGATATAGATTCCTATGATAACGGGTATATAGCAATAGGTGCGTTTAGCTGTATAGCAGGTGTGGGGCTTATAATTTTTGCTTTGCTTATGAAGAAAAATAAAGGTATTGAAGAGCAACACGCAAACAAAATAAAACAACAAACCGCTGGGTTACAAATTAATTCTGAAGCGTTACGCCATGCCGATATGGATATAAAAAGTAAAATTCTTTTAGAAGCCCAAGCCAAACAATATCATATATGTTACCGCCGAGTGAAAGCGGTTAACGAGCTTGTGGTAAACGGTGTTGTTTATGATGAAAAAAGAGCGATTATTGAGTTTTCGCATAAGCTTTTTGCAATTATCGATCACCACCGAATTGAAGCTGGGCTTGATGAAAACTCTAATAGTTATATAAAATTCGACGGAAAAATTATAAACTACAAAGAGCGTATGATATGATTTTTAAAACCTAAAACCCGAAACAATGCAGTTTCGGGTTTTACTTTTGCGAAAATGTGAGTGGAAAGTCTAAAAACGCCTATGTCAAGCATTACTTGACAAAATCAAGCAATTTGTACTTTTGTTTTTTAGTCGGTTTTGGTATAATATGCATAGTAAATTTAGTTAAAGGGTGTTTGTTATGACAGTTGGCGAAAGAATTCAAAAGTATAGAAAAGAGCTTCAGCTATCGCAAGAAGAACTGGGGAATCAGCTTCTTGTAAGCCGACAAACAGTAAGCCTTTGGGAAAAGGATCAAACGGCGCCTACGATTGATAATTTAATGCGACTAAAGGAGATTTTTGGGGTTTCGGTTGATGAAATCTTGGGTGTTGATAAAAAAGCCGAGATGACTAAAAACAAAAACTCTTTGGATACAATTTGCGCCACCTTAGCCTATGCAATGGGTGTAGAACCGCCAAAATTTGCAGCGCCGAAAAACTTTGACCTTGCAAATTATATTGATAAGGTTTTTGACGGTGAAAAAGCTGACCGTGTTGTAATGTATAACCCTGATGCCGTGGCAGAATGGATTTATAAAAAATATCCGCAATTTTTTAGAGATGTTAAATTGCTTACAGGTATCGAAATACCTTTAGCAACCGTAATGCCTTCGGTAACACCTGTTTGCTTTGGCACTATGTATACAGGTGCTCAGCCCGAAGTTCACGGTATTCAAAAATACGAAAAACCGGTTATAACTATAGACACTCTTTTTGATGCGCTTATTCGTGCAGGTAAAAAATGCGCCCTTATTACTTACGGAAAATGTAGCCTTAGTAGAATTTTTCTTGAACGCGATATGGATTATTACCATTTTGAAGCGGGCGGAATTGCGGCGGTTAATGCAAAAGCAGCTGAAGTAATCCTACAAGATAAGCACGATTTTATTTTAATATACAATGGTAATTACGATTCGGTTATGCACAAAATGGGGCCCGAAAGCCCAGAAGCATTGGCGGAGCTTAGAGTAAACGGTCATATTTACGCTTGCATTTCTAAGCTGATTCAAAACAACTGGAAGCACCATAACACCTTAGTTGGTTATGCAATGGACCATGGTTGCCACGAAATTGATGGCGGTTGCGGTTCTCACGGGCTGGATATGGTGGAAGATATCAATATTGTTCACCTTTACAAAGGGTATTTAAGGGAAAAGGATTAATATGCGTGTATATGTTATCCGCCACGGCGAAAGCGAAACTAATGTAAACAAAAGGTGGACAGGGTGGCTTGATGTCAACCTTACCCAAAAGGGCGTAAACCATGCCAAGCGTGCAGGCGAGCTTATAAAGGGTGTTCACTTTGATAAGGTGTTTGCAAGCGACCTTACGCGCGCGGTTGAAACCGCAAAAAATGCTATTCCTGATTGCGAAATACAAAAATCGCCCTTGTTTCGCGAAGTTAATGTTGGTAATATTGCAGGTAAGCCTTTGAACATTTTAACCGATGAGCAACGTGAACGGATTGCAAAAGAAGGTTATATAGAGTTTGGCGGCGAAGCCAATACTGTGTTTAAAGAGCGTGTAGAGAAAGCAAAAAATATGCTTGAAACACTCGAATGCGAAAATGTTGCAGTTTTTACCCACAAGGGTTGGCTTTTAGCAATGCTTGATTCGATTATTGGTATCAGAATGCCCAGAAAAAATATTTGCTGTGATAACTGTACTGTTGCTATTTTCGAATACATAAACGAAAATTGGCGACTTAATAGTTGGATTAATTTATTATAGTTTTTTAGAAAAACCGCTAAATCTTTTAAATTAAAGGGTTTAGTGGTTTTCTTTTTAACAGTAAGGCTTTTTAAACAAGGGAAAATTAAAATATACTTACACAATATACATTGAATATTTAAAAGTTGTATGATATAATCCAAATTGAATGAAGCGTTAAAATGAAAGCAAAAATAGTAAATTTAGATAATTTAAAAAAATATTGAAATTATAGTTAAAGAAAAGAGCAATAAAACTATTGCAGTAATAAACAAACATTCAATACTATAAGAAATAACAGCTAACATAAAAGGTAGTGTTTTAATGGGAAAAGTTATTGGTATTGTTCCGGCTTCTATGACGCTTGAAGCAAATGAAGGATGTATGCAGGATCATTATAAGCTTGGCAACAATTATATAAAGCGCACCGTAGAAGCGGGCGGTATACCGTTTGGTATTTCTCCTTGTGACAACTGGGTTTGCGAAGAAGCGCTAAACCTTTGTGACGCGTTTTTAGTGCAAGGTGGGGATGAATTTTACCCTTACCATTTTCAAATTATTCACCACGCAGTCACTAACGGTAAGAAGTACCTTGGCGTTTGCTTGGGTCAACAGCTTATATATGTGTATTTTGAGCTTAAACGTATGGTTGAAGAACGCGGGTATCACGGCGACCTTGTAACCGCAATTTGTGATTATTTAAAAGAGCAAGGTCCCGATTTTTCGGTTCAAAAGGCGGTTCCCAACCACCGAAGCCAAAGTGTGCCACGCGGTAAAGAGGATGATGCCAAGCACGATGTAGACATTGTACACGGCACACTTTTACATAGCGTTTTAAAGCGCGACAAAATGCGCATAGCATCATATCATTATTTAAGCACTCCGCCTAAGCAAAATTTAGTTACCGTAAATGCTTGGTCGGCACAGGGTGACGGTGTTGTAGAAGGCACAGAATATAAAGACTATGTTTTAGGTGTACAAGGTCATCCCGAAGTTGACAACCTTTTACCCGAGTTATTTGAGTTTTTGGTTAAAGATTAATATTAATGTAAAAAAGCACCCGTGGGTGCTTTTTTATTTACCTAATTTAAGTTTTTAATTTTTTAATATATTCTTTCGGCGAGCAGCCAAACTCGGATTTAAAGGTGCGGTAAAAGGTTGTGTTAGAAGAAAAACCGCTTTCTAAAATGCAATCGGTTATATTGCGGTTATCTTCTTGTATAAGCATTACCGCCTGTCTTAAGCGCATAAGGGCAATATATCTTACTAAATTTATACCACAGCAGGATTTAAAATATCTTGAAATATGGCTTTGGCTATAACCAAAATGCTCGGCAATAGAAGACGGAGAAATATCGTTTTTATAATTTTCGTTTATGTAGAACAAGATTTTAGAAATAAGCTCGGTATCAATGGGATTTTTGGTTTCTTCAAGCTTTATATTTTCTAAAATAGTGCCTAAAATCATATACATAAGACCGCGCATTTTAATTTCGTTTGTAGGGTTGTTACTTAAAAGAGAAAAATACTCATTAATTTTTTCGTAAATTTGTGGGTCAGATATAAAGGGACTAATAAGGCGTTTGTTTTTAGTTAGCTCTGTAAATTCTTCGCACAAATTGGTAGGAATAAAAATTATTGAAGAGCGCGAGTGGACAGGGGTTTTATAAGCGTGGGGTACAAAGCTTAGCGCTACCGAAATTTCCCCTTTTTTAAGCATTCTTTTATTCCCGTCTACAAACATCTCCATCTCGCCTTCGTGGATAATGCAAATCTCTATTTGGGAGTGGAATTGTAGTGCGCACCAATCGTTTTCATAATCGAATGAACCAATTTGTCGGCTTTTTTCACGGGTTATATTAAATAGTGGTTGCATAAGCTCGCCTCAAATATCAAAAAGTGGTATAAAAAACTCTAAAAACGGCAAGATTTTTGCCTAAAATGGTAATATAATGATTGAAGTTAGTCGAAACACTGAAAAAGCGTTTCGACTAATCTTAACCATTGTAATCATTGTAGCAAATTGAAACTGCAAAGTCAACACAGTGTAAAGGGTTTTAGTATGAATAAAAAGCTTGATATGAGTAATGGCACCATTTGGGTGCAAATGGTCCGTTTTGTAATACCGTTAATACTTTTAGGTTTTTTACAACAATTTTTTAATGTAGCAGATGTAATGCTTGCAGGGCGACTTGGCACAAGCGGCGACGATGCCGTTGCGGCGGTGGGCTCGACCGATGCAATAAGACGTCTTTTAGTCAACTTTTTTTCAGGTACTGCTACGGGTAGTGCTGTTGCAATAAGCCATGCTATAGGCTCAAAGGATAAAAAAGCAATAAAAGAAAATGTACATACGGCAATGTTTTTGTCGGTTATAATCGGTTTACTTTTAACTACTGTAGGTGTGCTTTTTACGGGCACACTACTTAGTGCTATGGATACACCGTCGGATATTTTGAGTAAGGCTACAGCATATTTACAAACCTATTTTTTAACAATGCTACCCTCAATGGTGTATAACTTTGGCGCGGGAATTTTGCGTGCAAACGGTGAAACCCAAAAGCCGTTTTATTTCTTTTTGGTAACCGCCCCTGTAAAGCTTATAATGACCTATGTTTTTGTAGCAATGCTTAATTTAGACCTTATTGGCTTATCACTTGCAACGGTATGCTCGCAAACCTTGGCGGCAATTTTGGTTGTTATAGCGCTAATAAAAAGAAATGATGATATTAAATTATCTTTTAAAGATTTAAAGTTTTCTAAAAAGCCTTTAGGCAAGATTTTAAGATTAGGTATTCCTGCAGGGATACAGTCTTCAACCTTTTCCTTGTCGAATGTTGTAATTCAGTCATCAATAAATTCGTTAGCATTCCTACCAGGGTTTATTACGGGCAACGCCGCGGCAAGCAGTATAGAAGCATTTGCTGAAGTGATTACAGGTGCCTTTTTGAGTACCGCTATGACCTTTGTTGGTTATAATGTAGGCGCTAAAAATTACGATAAGGTAAAACGCTCTCACAATACTTCGATTTTGCTTTGCACAATTACTGTTGTGGCATTATCTACATTTGTTATTGCTTTTGCAAAATCGCTTTTGGGTCTTTACATAACCAATTCTACCGATGCTATCGCTTGGGGTATTGTGCGAATAAGTTATATTTTCGGGCCATTGATTATTCAAGGCGTTATGGATACAACCGCAGGTTCACTTAGCGGACTTGGCGTTTCATTATCTAATACAATAATCTCTTTAGCGGGCTTTTGCGGACTTCGTATTTTATGGTGTCTTACGGTGTTTAAAATTGAAGAGTATCACACACCGCAAACACTTTTTATAATATACCCAATTACATGGCTTATAATTGCGGTACTGCGGTATATTCTGTTTTGGGTGGTCTACAAGCGCCAAAGAAAAAAGCTTTGTTTGGAATAATAAAAACAGATACACAAAAATATGTGTATCTGTTTTTTATGTGAGTTAGTTTTAAACTTGTAAATTTTTTGCTTTTCTGGGAATAGAAATGGCAACACCGAATAGCATTAATCCGCACCATATAAGAATAAGGTTGCCCCAGCCGATTTGGGATACCGCGTTTGCAAAAAGTGTGCTTGATGCGGCGGCAGCCATATAGCTCATAAAATCAAGAAATCCTGTAGCGCTTGAAACCATACCCGTATCGCGAAGGCTTGGGCAGTATCTGCTCCAAAGCATTGTTGCAGCACCGTTTGATGCCATTATTGCAATAACCATAAACACAATATTTAATACAGGTTGTTTTATTAGGTAAAGCAAAATAAAGAATAAGGATGCCGTTACGAACATAATAAGTATGGTTTTATCCATATTTCTATTAAGCTTTTCATACAAGAAAACGGTTATAAAAGTGGTTAGCGATATAATAAGGGTTGCTACTGTGAAAATTGATGCCGATGTTTTGGGAGAGAAGCCAAGATATTGCGAAAAGTAGGTAGGCATCCAAAAAACAACCGTTGTTCTTACAACACCTGTTATTACCGAAATTAGCGTAAATTTTATAATTCTATGCTTAATTAAAACCTTAATTCCCTTGCCGTTTTCTTTTTCGGGGGTGTATTGGTTATATTTTATTATTCCTTTTTTTTCAAAGAAAAGGAAAAACGCAAAGCAAATAACAGCCATTAAAACCAGCACAACACTGCTTGTAATAAATACGCTTTGCCAAACAAGTATTGCGGCGGCAATACCTGCAATAGGTGAACCTATAAGCGCCGAAAATTCATACCCTAAGCTAACTCTTGTAGCGTAAATGGGCTCGGTATTTTCGGCTACAATTTTTGTCATAGGGCCGTATATCATAGATAAGAAAAAACCTGTAAGACCGTAAGCTATCATAGCAAGACCGCCATAGTTTTGTGACAAAACCGAGAATAGAAAATTGGTTATACCTGCCATAAAAAGACCGACGCTTATCATATATCTTGCTTTGATTTTATCGCCAATTATGCCGTTGATTAGTTGCCCTACAGCATAGCAAATAAAATAAGTAGAGGATACTTTTCCAATATAGCTTTCATGATAGCCGTTTTCAATCATTTGGGGTGTAACGGTACCTAAAATATTCCTTGCGAAATATACCGCAAGATAGGATACAGAGCATAAAACACCGATAAAAATCGCGTTTTTAACATTCTTATTCTTAAATAACTGATTAAATTTCATTTTTGTCACCTAAGTTATGTGAATTTAGTATCTAATTCAAGCGTTTATGAGTTTAGCACACTTTTTATTTGGTGTCAATGTTTTATGAAAAAATCCATCCGTTACAAATAACGGATGGATTGTGTTATATGCTTTCGCAAAATCTTTTTAAATTGTTAAAGCCTATGCGTATACCCTGAATACAGTCTTCAACGCCTTCAAACTCAATTGCAATAAAGCCATCGTAATTTGCTTTTTTTAGCGCACGCAAGCAATTTACAATAGGAACTTCACCGTGACCGATAATTGTGCCGCGAAGATAGTTTCCGCCGCGGGTCATAAAAAATGTTTCACCGGGGTTAAAGCCGTTACCACTTTTTACAATAAAGTCCTTAGCGTGAACATAAAATGCATATTTTGCGCATCTGCCAACGGCGGTTACGGGGTCTTCATCAACACAAAGAAAGTTGCCAAGGTCGATAAGCTGACCAAAGTTTTCGTTAGCAACGGTGTTTATAAGCTTTTCAACACGTACACTGTCTTGTGAGAAAAAGCCGTGGTTTTCGGTCATAGTCTTAATGCCTTTTTCTTTTGCGTACTCGGTTATTCTGGTTGTAGCTTTAGCAAGGGTATCTAATACATTGTCATAGCCTTGCCAGTGGGGAAGACCTTCGTGCGAGCACATATCGTGGCGCATAAAGGGAGCACCTAATATGCTTGCAATATCTACATATTCAAGCACTTGATTTACGCCGTCTTCTGAAAGCAGATTTGCACCGACTGCAAGATTTGATATCTGAATACCAACCTCATCTGCCTTTTGCTTCAGTGCTTTTGCGTATTCGAATTTATCTTTACCGCTAAAAATAAAATCAACAATCTCGATTGCGTCAAAGCCCATTTCTTTCGCTTTTACAATGCAGTCTTCGGGAGTGAAGCCTTTTTGCAAATACTGATTGAAACTATAAATGCTAACGGCGTATTTCATTATAAAATTACCTCGTGACCTGTTTTAGCAGATTCATAAATAGCATCAAGTATTTTCATTATAGCTATGCCGTCATCTGCAGGTGAAATACAATCGGTATTATTTATAATACAATCAACAAAATGAGAAATTTCACCTTCAAAAAGACCGCTAAAATCGAGAGCAGTAGGGGTAGCAAAATTGATATTTGTCATATACTTGTTAATATCTGAGAAGATTTCAATTTCTGGGTCAACCTTTGCGCCTGCCTTAGTGCCGCAAAGCTCAATATAACCAACATCATTTTTGATATTTAGCGAGAAGGATGCTTCAACAGAAACAACTGCACCGTTATCGTAACGAATCAAAGCGGTTGCGAGGTCTTCAACATCGAAAATGTCTTTATTACTTTTGGAGATAGAGGTATAAGCATCTTTTGCTTTATGGGTGTTGGGTCTGTCGCCAAGCTTATTAAAGGTTGCGCCGTAAACCGAAATTGGTTTTGGGTTACCCATTAAATAACGGGTTAAATCAATAACATGAACGCCAAGGTCAATAAGGGGACCGCCTGCAGAGCGTGATTTATCTCCAAACCAACCGCCAGGCGCACCGTTGCGGCGAAGGTATACCGCTTTTGCGTAATATATATCGCCGAAAAAGTCGTCTTCAATATACTCCTTAAGAATATGGCAGTCATTACCGAAGCGGCGAACAAAGCCTATCATAAGAAGCTTGTTGTTCTTTATTGCTGCTTGTTTCATAAGCTCGGCTTCCTGCGCGTTTGTTGCCATTGGTTTTTCGCAAATAACGTGGCAACCTGCATTAAGCGCTGCAATAGCACAGGGTGCGTGTTCGCTATTCCAAGTACAAACACTTACTGCATCAAGCTCGGGTAGTTCTTTAAGCATTTTATCCTTGTCGGTATAAAGGCGGGTAATACCGTATTTTTCACCCATTTTTTTAAGCTGCGCTTCATTTATATCACAAAAAGCGTAAAGTTCAACGTTATCGTTTTGAAGATAACCGTTAATATGATGCTTGGAAATAGAGCCTGTTCCGATTATAGCAACTTTAATTTTACTCATAGTAAAAATCTCCTATATAAGTTTTTTTAAAAAGTCAACCGCGGTGCGAATATCCTTTTCGGGATTATCGCCAACCTCACGCTCAATTGTTAAAAATCCGTGATAGCCTATGTCATCAAGTGCTTTAAGGTAGTTCGGGAAATCTACTTTACCTGTTCCTAGCGGTACTTCAGTAAAGGATGGAGCTGCGAGCATTTGCGGTTCGGCAAGTCCGTAAATTTCTTCAGGTGCTCTATAGTAGTGACGCACACCGTCTTTTGCATGAGTATGTACGATATAGTCTTTTAAGTTATATACCGCACCTACAGGGTCATCACCCGTTACCATAACAAGATTTGCAGGGTCAAGGTTAACTGCAACGCCTTTTGAGCCAAGCTTGTCAAGGAAGTTTTTCAAAGTAAGCGATGTTTCTGGTCCTGTTTCAATTGCAAAGTGTGCATCAAGACTGTCCGCATATTCAGCTAATTGGAAGCATGCATCTTGCATAATTTTATAGCGGTCATGATTTTCATCTTCAGGCACAACACCAATATGGGTTGTAACAATATTGGTTTCTAACTCCTTTGCCATTTCGAGAATGCGTTTTGATTTTTCTATAAGACTAGGATTAAGCTCGGGATTGTAAAGACCTTTTCCAAGGTCGCCGCAAAGAGCGGAGATAACAAGACCTTCCGATTTTACAGCGTTAAGAAAATCACGACGCTTTGAAGCAGGCATATTTTCGGGGGCGCGTTCACCCTTTGTTGCATATACCTGTATGCCACTAGCACCCACTTCTTTTGCTTTTTTTAGTGCTACATCGGTAGGAAGCTTAAAAGATTCCAACATTACGCCAATAGAAAAGTTATACATAATACATTACCCCTTTGATTTTAATCAACATTGACATTGTTGTGCTTTTATTATATAATATTTTAAACTATTGTAAATAAAGGGATTTTGCTTAAAATTAACACAATATTGCTTTGAGGTGTGTTATGTCATATACAAAATACGAATTGCACGAGGATTATGATGTAGATTTTCCGCTTAGATTTCATTATGATGAGCCAAAAACGATATTCACTTCCTTGCCACATTGGCATGAGCATATTGAAGTGTTGTTTATTGTGTCAGGCGTATGTGAAATAGAAGCAGGTAATGTTGTGAATACCTTGTATCCCGGTGAGCTTATTCTCTTTTCTCCAAATTGTGCGCATAATACTAGGGGATTAAACGGGAAATGCGGCTATTATTGCATAACGGTTGATATTGGATTTTGTACCAAGTTTGGAATACCCGTTAACCGCGGTCAATTCTCGGCAGTGCATAGAAACGGTTTGCCGTGTGATTGCTTTTCAAGAATTATTGAGCTTATGAAAGAAAAGCCTTTTTGCTATAGGGAAGAAGTAAAGGCGCTTTGTCTTCAAATGGTTACGGTTATATATCGCGAGTATAAGGGCGGCGAAGGGCATGCAAATGCCATAAATAAGATGGTATCAAACACAATACAATATCTTAATGCGCATTTTTCTGAGCCTATAACGATTGATGAAATAAGCAAATTTGTAGGCTTTAGTAAGTACTATTTTTGCAGACGTTTTAAAGAAGTAACGGGTAAGACGGTAGTTGATTATCTTAATTTTTTGCGGTGTATAAATGCAAAAAGGCTTATTAAAAGCGGACAATATAATGTTTCGGAAAGCGCTTATATGAGCGGATTTAACAATCTTTCATATTTTACTAAAGTATATGTAAAGCATATGGGAAACACCCCGTCGGAAGAGAAAATAACAAAGCAAGAAGAATAAAATGCAAAAAGAAAGGAAAAACAGTAGTGAAAAAGTTTGAAGGAATGCTTTTTTGTACCGACCTTGACGGGACATTATATTCCGACGACAAAACGGTATCAAAACAAAATTTAGAAGCAATAGAATATTTCAAATCCGAGGGTGGTTTATTTACCTTTATTACGGGTAGAGTTCCGCAAACTGCAGTTGAAATGTGCGACATAATAAAACCCAATGCACCGTACGGTTGTATTAACGGTGGTGGTATTTATGACCACATACAAGATAAATATCTTTGGAAGACATTTATATCCGATGAAGTGCTTGAACTGGTGAGAGCGGTAGACACACAGCTGCCCGAAATAGGAATACAACTAAATACCGAAAAGACAGTTTATTTTAATAAAGATAACGACGCTATGGAGTGGTTTCGTGAAATAACGGGACTACCGAATATTTCTTGTAGCTATGAAGCTGTTAGAGAGCCTGTTTTCAAGGTGGTTTTGGCGCATATGGACCCAAAACAAATAATAGCGCTTGAAAAATTACTAAAAAATCATCCAAAGGCCCAAGACTTTATCCTTATCAGCTCTGAAGCAAGGCTTTTTGAAATTTTGCCAAAGGGAGTAAGCAAGGGTAACCTTCTTTGCAAAATGGCTGAGATTTTAGGCATAGATATTAGTAAAACAGTTGCTGTTGGCGACTATTATAACGATATTTCAATGATTGAAAAGGCAGGGCGTGGGTTTGCAGTAGCGAATGCAGTAGATGATGCAAAAGCGGTTGCAGATTTTATAACTGTAAGCAATAATGAACACGCAATCGCTAAGATTATTGACGGTTTTGACCGCGGAATTTATAAATAAGATTACAATTAAAAAAATACGGCATAGCCAAGAACTTATGGCTGTGCCGTATTCCTATTAATTATTGTTCTTAAAACTGTTGCATAAGATGTGCTTTAATGGTATAATCCCTTAGTAAATAATTTGTCGAATTTTGTCGAAAAAATTATTTAAAAACATTCATAAAAATATTTCTAAACACAAAAATTATAAGCGCTAAAAATAAAAATGTACCTGCTACAAGGAAAAAGGGTAAATAAAACCTACCTGCTACAAGGGTTATACCTGCAACTATAATACAGCTTATTGCCATATATTTAAGGTGCTTTGTGTTGTCAGGATTTTTGTAGTCGCCCTTATCTATTTTTTTAAGTACGCGCCTTAAATAAAACAATGTAAGACCTACAAAAGGTGCGCACGGATAACAAGCCGCCATAATTGTAGTGGCAAGGTTTTCGTGTCTTGTAAAATGTTCAACATACCAAGTGGTTAAAAACGGCAATAATGCCACTAATATTATTAAAAGAAGAATAAAGATTTCGCTTAGCATTATTGAAAACTTTATTGTATTACTTTTTTTCATACACTCACTCCTAATAGGGTTTATGACTATTATACATTAAAAAATTTCATTTGTAAATAAAGGGTTTTAAAATGCTTAAATTTTTAAAGGAAAGGCCAATGCTTTTAGCGGCCATAGTTACAAGTGTCATTTCGGTAGTTGCACTGTATTCCGAGGTGGCTCTTTTTATTTTAGCACTTGTAATTTTAGGTATTATTTTCTATTTAATCTATAAAAGGATTTGCGGTGAGCTTATTATTGCTGCAATTTTAGTTTTAGCAGTAACGGTTAGCGGTTATTTGACTATAGGTAAGGTTAAAACATTTGAAAGCTATAATAATGTTTTAGTTAGCGGAGAGTTTGTTGTAGCAGAAAAACCGCAAAATCACGGTGAATATTATTCAGTGGTTTTAGAAACAATTAATAGCGATACCCTTACAAAAGGCGAAAAATTACGGGTAAATTATTATAGTGAAAACTTAGAATTTTCAACTAAAATAAAAGCTACAGTTTCTCTTTCTGAAATAAAGGGGAAATCATATAGAAACAGTAATTATTCTCAAGGTGTTTTTATTAAAGGGTATATTAAAAACTGTGAACATACCGGTGAAGTGGATTACATATTGTCGGCGGTAGGAAGTGTTCGTAAATATATTAAAAATAAAATTTTCAAAAACTATAAAGGGGAAGAAGCGGCTACGGTTATGGCACTTGTAGCAGGCGATAAAGCTTATTTTACCGATGAATTTTACGGTAACGTAAAAAGCGCGGGTGTAGCGCATGTTATGGTAGTTTCAGGTATGCATTTATCTATTATTGTATCAATGTTTTTATATATTATAAACAAGTTCTTTTATAACCGCTTTTTAAAGGCTTTGATAATAGTTTTTGTTACAATCTCGGTAATGGCAATATGCGGTTTTACAATGTCTATTTTAAGGGCTGGCATAACGTATTTTTTGGTAGCTTTAGCGCTTATTTTAAACCGTGAAAACACAAGCGAAAACACCTTAGGTCTTGCGGTTTGTTTAATATATCTTGCAAATCCTTTTGCAATTTTTAGTGTTGCGTTTCAGTTATCTGTACTTTCCACCTTTGCAATTTTAGTTGTTTCAATCCCTATAATTAATTTTTTAAGCGAACGTGAAATTATTAGAAATAAGATGTTGCTTTCAGTAATATCTTCGACTATTGTAAGTGTTAGCACGCTTATTTTTACAGCACCAATTACAATTTACTTTTTTGGGTATATATCCTGTGTTTCTATAATAACCAATTTGCTTATCTCTACCGCTACAAGCGGTGCTATGATTTTTTGCATTCTAGGCTTTTGCTTTCCTTTTTTGGCGGTGCCGCTTTTCAAAATAAGTGAGCTACTTGTAACCTACATAAATGCAGTTATTAACTATTTTGGAGCACTCGATTTTGCTACGGTAGATACACCAAAATTTATAATAATTATTCCAATACTTTTAATAATTGTAATTTTATTGGGATTAGTTGCTTGTAAACTGCGTTATGATATGGTAAAATTAAAGGAAATGGAAATAAAACATATTGCAGAAGGGGGTAATGGGGAATATGCCCGCTATTTCGGAACAAATTTTAAAAAACGAAATAAAAAAGGCTCAAAAAAATATATACATATTATTCGGCGATGACGGATACCTTAAAAAACTCTATGCCGATAAGATTATCGATATGTATGTGGAAAAGGATGATATTTTTAATTACCAAAGCTTTTCTTCAGATTGTGATTTGCAGGAGGTTTACGATGCGGTTTTGCAATTCCCTGTTATGAGCGACAAAAAGGTAGTAATTCTAACCGATTACGACTTTGAAAAGTGCAAAAAATCGGATTATGATAAGCTTTCAACTGTACTTGCCGAAGTGCCCGACAGCTGTATTTTTATTTTGCTTTATGATGCTCTTCCTATAGTAGTTAAAAAGAATACCAAGCTTTCAAAGCTTATGGCTATTGCCGAAAAAAACAACGGTATTGCCGCTCAGCTTGATTACAGAACTGTGCCGGAGCTTGCAAAAATGCTTGAAAACGGCGCCAAAAAACGCGGTTGCGTGCTGGCGCCTAATACTGCAAAATACCTTGTAGAAATGGTTGGCGAAGATATAAACACCCTTAAAAACGAGCTTTATAAGCTTTGCGCTTTTGTAGGAAAGGGTGAAATTACAAAGCAAACAGTGGATGAAGTATCGGTCAAAACAATTGAAGCTAGTGTTTACAGTCTTTCTAAACAGATTATAGAATACAATACGACCGCTGCTCTCAAAACCTTGGACGAGCTTTTTTATTTAAAGGTTGAACCTATTATAATCTTAAGCACAATTTCGGGCTTTTATGTGGATATGTATCGCGCTTTTGTTGGAAAAGAGCGTGGTATGAACGCTACTGAGATAGCAAAAGAATTTGGCTATTTCGGGCGCGAGTTTGTTATAAGAAACGCAATGCAGGACACAAGAAAATTCGACCATAAACGGTTTGAGCTTAGCTTTAACGCTTTGCGTATGGCGGATAAATGCCTTAAATCATTCTCGGGGGATGACCGCACCGTTTTAGAACAGCTTGTGGTTAAATTAGGCTTTATAGCGCTTAAGGGTGAAGACATTGATTAAGCTTAAAA
This sequence comes from Acutalibacteraceae bacterium, assembly GCA_045602785.1. Taxonomy (GTDB): domain Bacteria; phylum Bacillota; class Clostridia; order Oscillospirales; family Acutalibacteraceae; genus UBA737. The sequence continues at coordinate 43,364 of JAZSCF010000073.1, read as the reverse complement.
TGCCTGTAATTGTAGAAGGCAAGTATGATAAAATAACCCTCAATAATGTTATAGATACACTAATTATTCCAACTAATGGATTTAGCATTTTTAAGGATAAGGAAAAGTGTGAGCTTATACGTACCTTTGCGCAAACCACGGGGGTAATAGTGCTTACCGATAGTGATTCGGCAGGAAATATTATACGTGCGCATATTAAAAATATTTGTTCTAGCGGTAAAGTATATAATGTTTACATACCACAACTAAAGGGCAAGGAAAAACGCAAAAGCACCCCCGGTAAAGAAGGTCTTTTAGGAGTTGAAGGCATAGACAAAGAAACACTTTGCGAAGTCTTTTTAAAAAGCGGTGTCACAGCAGATAATATTACCGAAAAAACAAAGCCTATTACCAAAACCGATATGTTTTTATTTGGTCTTTCGGGCACCCATAATGCTGAAAGCAACCGTAATATACTGCTTAAACACCTGAATTTACCCGAAAATTTATCACCTAATGCAATGCTTAGTGTGGTTAATACTATGTTTACTTACAGTGAGTTTGAAAAGGCGGTTTTAGAATGTCAAAAACGTTTGGACAAAAGCTAAAAATTTTATATGTACTTGATATTTTAAAAAAGCATAGCGATGAAGAAAACCCTGTTACCGCTAACGACATTTGCGCCTATTTGGAAGAAGAGGGTATTACTGCCGAACGCAAATCGGTTTATAAGGATATTGAAGCGCTTATTGACTATGGCTACGATATAATTTATTCGCAGTCACCTAAGGGGTATTTTTTGGCTTCACGCGAGTTTGAAGAGCCTGAAATTTTTCTGCTTTCGGATGCGGTTAGAACGGCTAAGTTTATAACCCCTAAAAAGACACGTGAGCTTGTGAAAAAGTTTGACTCAATGCTAAGTGTCACCGCGCGACAAAAAAGACAAAAGAATATTTATATAGATTTTTCTAAAAAAAGCAACAACGAAGAGATTTTCTATAATATCGACAAAATTTCGGCTGCGATTGCAAACAGTAAAAAGATTGAGTTTAATTATATTGCGCGTGAGCTTAAGGGTAGAGAATTTGTAGATGTTACAAAACCTATGAAGATAAGTCCTTATGCTCTTACTTGGCAGGATGACCACTATTATTTAATAGGCAATTACGAAAAATACGATAATCTTTTGCATTTGCGACTTGACCGTATGTTTAAAATAAATATAACCAATGAAAAAGCAAGATTTTATGGTGAAGTAAGCGAATACAAGGATGTTTTTGATGTTGCAGATTACGCGGGCAAAATTTTTGGTATGTTTTCGGGAAAACTTGAAACTATAGAGCTTTGCTGCAGTAAAAAAATTGCCAAAACGGTAGTAGACCGCTTTAGTGAGAAGATTTTTATAACAAATGTCACCGAAAACGAGTTTTGTTTTTCCTTTGAAGCGGCGGTTAGCGAAGCGCTTGTAACCTTTATTATGAATTTTTCGGATTCGGTAAAGGTTTTAAAGCCTTTAGAGCTTAGGGATAGGGTAACCCTTCGCGCAAAGAAAATTTTGGAAATGTATAAAAATTAACTTGCTCTATTAGTAAAAGTTTGGTAAAATAGTAAGGTATTGTGCTACAAGGGGAAGTAAGAATGAAAGTTAAAGGATTCGATAATGCAAAATATATAAGTTTGCAGTCGCAAAAAATAAGAGATAGAATTGCGCAGTTTGGCGACAAGCTTTATTTAGAGTTTGGCGGCAAGCTTTTTGACGATTACCACGCTGCAAGAGTTTTGCCCGGTTTTGAGCCTGATGCAAAGGTTAAAATGCTTCTAGAGCTTAAGGATGAAGCAGAGGTTGTAATCGTTATTAATGCCGATGCTATTGAAAAGAACAAACAACGCGGTGACTTAGGTATAACCTACGATTTGGAAACCCTCCGCCTTATTGATGCGTTTCGCCAAATCGGTTTATATGTAGGCAGTGTGGTTATTACCTGTTATACAGGTCAGCCTTCGGCACAAAATTTTGAAAAGCGTTTAACCTCGCTTGGTGTTACGGTTTACCGTCATTACCCTATTGCTGACTATCCTTCAAACATTCCTTTTATTGTAAGCGAAGAAGGCTTTGGCAAAAATGATTATATTAAAACCGAACGTAAGCTTGTAATTGTTACAGCCCCGGGACCGGGTAGCGGTAAAATGGCAACCTGTCTTTCACAGCTTTACCACGAAAATTTGCGGGGCATTAAGGCGGGTTATTCAAAATTTGAAACCTTCCCTGTGTGGAATTTGCCCCTTAAGCACCCTGTGAATGTTGCTTATGAAGCAGCTACGGCAGACCTTAATGATATAAATATGATTGACTCCTTCCATTTGGATGCTTATGGAAAAATGGCGGTAAACTATAACCGCGATATTGAAATTTTTCCGGTGCTTAACTCTATTTTGGAAACCATTTTGGGCGAGTCACCTTATAAAAGTCCTACCGATATGGGCGTAAATATGGCAGGCTTTGCTATATATGATGATGAAGCGGTTTGTAATGCCGCTAAGCAGGAGATTATTCGCCGTTATTACAGCGCTTTGGTTCGCGCAAGGCAGGGTATGGGCGAGCAATCGGATGTTCAAAAAATTGAATTTTTAATGAATCAGTTAAAAATTAGCGTTAAGGATCGCCCTGTAGTGCAAGCAGCGCTTAAAAAGGCAGAAGAAACTGAGGGTCCTGCCGCCGCGTTAGAGCTACCTGACGGTAGAATTATTACAGGTAAAACTTCAAGTCTTTTAGGTGCATCTTCGGCGCTTATACTAAACTGTTTAAAAGCGCTTGCAGATATACCGGATGAAATCAATTTGATTTCACCCACTATTATCGAGCCTATTCAAAAGCTTAAGACCGAGATTTTAGGCAACCACAACCCAAGACTTCATATTGACGAGGTTTTAGAAGCGCTTTCAATTTGTGCGGTTACAAGTGATGTTGCAAAAAAGGCGCTTGATAAGGCTCACGAATTAAAGGATTTAGAGGCTCATTCTACTGTAATACTTTCCCGTGTGGATGAAAATGTTTTCAAAAAGCTTGGTGTAAATATTACCTTTGAACCAAAGTATCAAACCAAAAAGTTATATCATAACTAATTTTTAAAATAAGCGGTTGCTATTAAGCAGCCGCTTGTTTATGTCTAAAAGCACTAATTTTTTGTGCACAATTACCAAAATTTTGAAAAAACATTATCTGCGAGTCTTTAATTTTTGACAAAATTCACTTGAAAATAGCATTTTCGGTTGATATAATAATATAGGAAAGTTATATTGAATTTTCGGGAGTGATATTTTTGAAAAGCAAAAAATGTGTAGCAATGCTTTTGGCGGGCGGACAGGGTAGCCGTTTAGGTGTACTTACAAGTAAAATTGCTAAACCGGCTGTTCCTTATGGCGGTAAATACCGCATTATAGACTTTCCGCTTTCTAACTGCGCAAATTCGGGTATTGATACTGTTGGTATTCTTACTCAGTACAAACCTTTAGAGCTTAATGACTATGTGGCTTCGGGTAAGCCGTGGGATTTAAACCGTACTGACGGCGGGGTACATATTTTGCCCCCTTATCACAGTCAGGAAGGTGGTAACTGGTACAAGGGTACCGCAAACGCTATTTATCAAAATCTTGAATTTTTAGAGCGTTATAATCCTGAGTATGTACTTATTCTTTCGGGTGACCATATTTATAAGATGGACTATTCGGATATGTTGGCTCAGCATATTGAAAGCGGTGCCGACTGTACAATCGCGGTTTTGGATGTTTCGCTTGAAGAAGCAACCCGCTTCGGTATTATGAACGCGCATCCTGACGGCACTATTTACGAATTTGAAGAAAAGCCAAAGCAACCTAAGAGCACCTTGGCTTCAATGGGTATTTATATCTTTAAGTGGGAAAAGCTTAGATACTATCTTACCGAAGATGAAAAGAACCCCGATTCTTCTAACGATTTTGGTAAAAACATTATTCCTATGATGTTAGGGGATAATCAGCTTTTGCGCGTTTATCGCTTTAACGATTATTGGAAGGATGTAGGAACGGTTGAATCCCTTTGGGAAGCTAACTTAGACCTTTTGAATCCTAAAATTAATCTTAACTTAGCTGATAAAAACTGGAAAATTTATTCTAAAAACACCGGTATACCGCCGCAATATATTTCCGAAAATGCGGTTGTTGAAAATTCGCTTATAACCGACGGTTGCGAAATTTTCGGCAAGGTAGATTACTCTGTTTTATTTAAGAATGTAACTGTAGAAGAAGGCGCGACTGTTGAATATTCGCTTATAATGCCGGGTGCGGTTATTAAAAGCGGCGCTTCGGTTAGGTATGCAATAGTTGCTGAAAATGCGGTTGTAGAAGAAGGCGCCACAGTCGGAAACGAGCCTAACGCTACGGGCGATGAAAACTGGGGTATTGCTGTTGTAGGCGATAATCTTACAGTAGGCAAAAATGCCACAATAACCGCTAACAAAATGATTACCGAAAATGTTAAGGAGGGTGACACAATATGAGAACATCAGCAGTAGCAGGTTTGATTTTTGCAAACTCTGACGATAAACTTAAAGAGCTTACCGCTAACCGTTCTTTAGCATCGGTGCCCTTTGGTGCAAGATACCGCGCAGTAGACTTTGCACTTTCTAATTTAGTTAATACAGGTGTTACTTCTGTTGGTATAATCACAACCGAAAACTACCGTTCACTTATGGACCATGTAGGTAACGGTATCGCGTGGGATTTAGACCGTAAAAACGGCGGTGTTTACTTTATTCCGCCTTACTATAAGCGCGGTGTTAAGCGCTTTGCTGATACTATTTCAGCTCTTATGGGCGCTTACGACTATATTAGAAAATGCGGTGCGGAATATATCGTGCTTTATGATTCGCATATTATCGCTAATATAGATTTATCCGAAGCTTTGAAAGCTCACAAGAAAAAAGAAGCCGACCTTACGGTTATTTACCATAACGGCGTGCTACCCGTAAAATCGGAAGAAAAAATGCTTTTAGGCTTTAATAATGATGGCAGAGTAAACTCTATATCATTTGGTAAAGCTGAAAATGAGGCATCCTTCGGTATAGGTATAAGCATTATAAGTAAGGATTTACTCTTAAAGCTTATAAGTGAAGCAGAAGATGAAGGTCTTACAAGCTTTGCGCGCGAAGTTTTAGCTCAAAAAATTAATGAGCTTAAAATTTACGGCTATGAGCATAGCGGATATACTGCTATTATGGATAACGCCGACACATATTACGAAGCTAGTATGGACTTACTCTGTAAGGATATTCGTTCACAGCTTTTTGATAAAACCCGTCCGATTTTCACCAAGGTGCGCGATGGTATGCCCACACGCTACGGTGTTAATGCCAAGGTTTCAAACTGCCTTATTGGTGATGACTGTGTAATTGAAGGTACAGTTAAAAACTCAATTTTATTCCGCGGTGTTGAAATTGGTAAAGGTGCAGTAGTAGAAAACTGTATTTTAATGCAAGAAACAAAAATAGGTGATGAAGCACAGGTTTCTAATGTTATTGCTGATAAAAATGTAGTAATAGCAGACGGTGTAATCTTTAAAGGCACTAAGGAAAAGCTTTGCTTTATTGACAAAAAACAAATCTTATAATATCTTAAATGTGTATCTAATTAATAGGAGAAAAGTATGAAAGTTTTATTTGCCGCAAGTGAAGCCTATCCTTATGCGATGTCGGGCGGACTTGCAGATGTTGCGGGTGCTTTACCTAAAGCGCTTCGCAAAAGAATGGTAGGTTGCCGTATAATTTTACCGCTTTACGGTACAATTTCTGAAGAATTGCGCAAAAGTATGACCTTTGTTTGCAATATTGTGGTTCCTGTTGCTTGGAGAAAGCAGTATTGCGGCGTTTTTGAAGCGCATTTAGATGGGGTAATTTACTATTTTATCGACAACCAATATTACTTTAACCGTGACGGTCTTTATGGATATTATGATGATGCCGAGCGTTATGCGTTTTTCTCGCGTGCGGTGCTTGAAGTAATACCCCATATTGGATTTGTACCGGATATTATTCACTGTAATGACTGGCAAACCGCTTTAATACCTGTGTATCTTAATGCATTTTATAAGCAAGAAGAGCTTTATAAGAATATTAAAACGGTTTATACCATTCATAATATTCAGTATCAGGGCAAATACGGTAAAGAGCTTTATACAGATGTTTTAGGTCTTCCGGGTGGCGCAGAAAGTATAATCGAATATGATGGCTGCATAAACTTAATGAAGGGCGGTATTCAGTGTGCCGATAAGGTTACAACCGTTTCGCCTACTTATGCTAAAGAAATATTGAACGAATTTTATAGCCACGGGCTTGATCATATTCTTAAGGAATTCACTTATAAGCTAACAGGTATCGTAAACGGTATTGACACCGTGGTTTACGACCCTGAAACCGACCCGCTTATTTACAAAAACTTTAATGTAGAAAAGCTTGACGGCAAAGCGGATAATAAAAAATGCTTACAAAAGGAAATGGGTCTACCCGAAAAAAGCGATGTGCCTGTTGTGGGAATTGTAACCCGCCTTGTTAAGCATAAGGGCTTAGACCTTGTAAAGTGTGTTTTTGAAGAGATTATACAAAAAGACGTTCAGTTTGTAATCTTAGGCTCGGGCGAGTATGAATTTGAAAGCTTCTTTAGCGAGATGGCAAATAAATATCCCGAAAAGGTTGCGCTTGTTTTAGGCTTTAAGCCTGCGCTTGCTCACAAAATTTATGCCGGTGCGGATATTTTCTTAATGCCAAGCTTAAGCGAGCCTTGCGGTCTTGCTCAAATGATTGCGCTTCGCTACGGTACTATTCCGATTGTTAGAAAAACAGGCGGTCTTAATGATACTATCACAGATAGCGGTGATAATGAAGGCAACGGCTTTACCTTTGCTAATTATAACGCTCACGATATGCAGGTTGCAGTTTATCGCGCATTAGAAGGCTATAAGGATGAATATGGCTGGGATATCTTGCGTAAACGTGCTATGAATTGTGATAATAGCTGGAAAGCATCTGCTAATCAGTATATAGGTCTATATAAAGAACTTTTAGGAAAGTAATAAAAATAAGGGTTGCTATTAATTAGTAACCCTTTACCTTTGCAAAAATATTCTGTTAGGAGTAATATATGATTGATATTTTAAAATCTATAGTACTCGGTATTATTGAGGGTATAACCGAATGGTTGCCTATTAGTAGTACGGGGCACTTAATTATTGCTGATGAGTTTATAAAGCTTCAAGCTTCCAGTGATTTTATGGATATGTTTAATGTAGTAATACAGCTTGGTGCAATCTTAGCAGTAGTGGTAATTTATTTTAATAAATTGTGGCCTTTTTCTACAAATAAAGAAAACAAATTTATTAAAAAAGATACATTTTCAATGTGGTTTAAGGTAATAGTTGCAATTTTGCCTGCAGCTATAATCGGTATTCCGCTTGATGACTTTTTCGAAGCAAAGCTACATAATTACATTGTGGTAGCCTTAGCGCTTATTGTTTACGGTGTTGCCTTTATCTTCGTTGAAAAGCGTAATAAAACGCTAAAACCAAAGGTAGAAACTATTGCCGATATTACATATAGGGATGCTTTACTTATAGGTTGTTTCCAAGCATTGTCACTAATACCCGGCACTTCACGTAGCGGCTCTACCATATTGGGTGCTATTTTAATAGGTGTTTCGCGCGTGGCGGCCGCCGAATTTAGCTTTTATATGGCAGTGCCTGTAATGTTTGGCGCAAGCGCTATAAAGCTTTTGAAGTTTGGTTTTGATTTCACCAGTACCGAGCTTGTGATTTTACTTGTTGGTATGGTAAGCGCGTTTGTGGTATCTGTAATTGCTATAAAATTCCTTATTGGTTACATTAAAAAGCGCGACTTCACCGCTTTTGGTTACTACCGTATAATTTTGGGTGTAGTTGTTTTGGGATATTTTATATTAAAGGGTGTATAAAAATGATTGTTAAAAGACTAGAATTAAAAGATTATTTTTCATTTTTGGGTGAAGACGGCAATAATCCGACTTTGGATATTTATTTACCTGATGAAGTTATGGATAGAGCGGACTTTAAAAGACCGTGTCTGGTGGTTTGCCCCGGCGGTGGATACGGCGGTTGCTCACTGCGTGAAGCCGAGCCGATTGCGCTTAATTTTTTACCCGAAGGCTTTAATGCCTTTGTTTTGACCTACACTTGTGCGCCAAAACGTTTCCCAACCCAAATTAGAGAAGTTGCGGCTGTAATGGAGCTTATATACAAGAATGCAGACGAGTGGAAGTGTGATACTGAAAAGATTTCGGTTATAGGTTTTTCCGCAGGCGGACATTTGGCAGCTCACTACAGTACAATGTTCGATTACCCCGAAGTTCGCGAAGTGTTCCCTGAAAGTAAGGCGCCTAACGGTTCTATTTTATGCTATCCCGTAATTAGTGCCGAAGAAGGAAAATGCCATGCAGGCAGCTTTAAAAATTTAGTTGGCCATCATCCTTTGACACAAGAAGAAATGCATAAATTCAGTTTGGAATATTGCGTAAAGGAAAACACACCCCCTGCATTTATTTGGCATACCGCGGCTGATAATGCAGTACCTGTCTATAGTTCACTTGCGTATGCTAACGCGTTGTCAAAATATAATATTCCTTTCGAGCTTCGTGTTTTCCCTAAGGGCTGGCACGGAATTGCGACAAGTGATATTCAAACAATGACCGCTAATGATGAATTTATAGCTTACAACCATATTTGGATAGAAGAAGCAAAAAAATGGCTTAAGTTTATGAATTTAGTTTAAATGAAAAGCACCACTAAACTAATTGGTTTAGTGGTGCTTTTAGCGTTAAATTATTTAATTTGTTTCCCGCTCTGCCGTATCGCATTTAATGATAACCTAACGTAAAGTTAGGTGGGTGCCCGCCGCGTAACTTCGCGCTCCCTTCTTCCGAACTCGGCACCGCCGCGGGAGGTCTGCAAACCCGTTAAGCGAGATAAGGCCCCAATAAAAAGGTTGTAGGGTTATATAAATACAGTCCGCGAACAGAGCAGGAAATTATTTTTAATTTGCTTTATTAGTATACCACTTCTTAAAACATTTTTCAAGTAATATGCAAAACCAAATGTTTACAAAATGCGAAAAACGGCGCTGTGAAGCCAAATTCCACATATAGTAGAGTTGGGTTTTCATATTCTACTGTAGTATATCTAATAGTAGAATAATAAAAAATATAAATAGATTGATAAAAACATTCTTTGATATTATAATGAAAACAATCAATTTTCAAAGGAGCTTTTTATGAGTTACAAAATTATTACCGATTCATGTGCAAATCTTACTGATGAGCAAATTAAGGATTTTGAAACTCCTATACTTTCTTTAAAGTATTACATTGACAACATCGGATATGACAGCTATATAGAGGGCACTAAAATCGACTATAGCCGCGCATACAAAATTTTAAGAGAAAAAGGTAAAATTACAACTTCTCTTGCAAACCGTGACGATTGTGATAAGACAATTCTTCCTGTTTTGGAAAGCGGTTATGATGCTTTGATTCTTGCCTTTTCTTCTGGTCTTTCGGGCACATATCAAAACATCGTAAATTCGGTAGAGGATTACCGCGAAATGTTCCCTGAACGCAAAATTATTGTTGTAGATACTCTTTGTGCTTCTATGGGCGAAGGTCTTCTTGTAAGCTATGCCGTAAAAATGAAAAAAGAAGGCAAAACTATGGAAGAAGTAGCAGAATGGGTAGAAAATAATAAGCTTAAGCTTTGCCATGTATTTACCCTTGATGATTTATTCTTCTTAAAGCGTGGCGGCAGACTTTCGGGTACAAGCGCTGTTGTAGGCTCACTTATGAATATTAAGCCGTTAATGTACGTGGCAGACGACGGTAAGCTTTATGTTACAGGTAAAGCTCGCGGCAGAAAGGCTGCTATTAAGCACCTTATTGACTCTGTAGGCGAAAAGGCTGTAGATGTTAAAAATCAGGATATTTACATTGTACACGGTGACTGCTTAGAAGAAGCAAAAATAATAGGTGAAGAGGTTAAAAAGCGTTATAATGTTAAAAGCATTACCTATAACTGCTTAGACCCCGTAATTGTTTCACACTCGGGCCCAGGTACACTTGCAATATTCTTTATGGGTGAAAAAAGATAAAATGTTTAAAACGCCGTTTGAACTAACTTCAAACGGCGTTTTTATTTTATGCTTCACAAACCTCTATGCTAGTATACTCTTTAAGCTTTTTCATCCATTGGGCAGTTTGCTCTTTTTGGGGATTATCTAAGCTTTCAAGCGAATATTCTTTTCCCAGGTTTTTATACTTTGTTTTACCGAAGGAATGATAAGGCAAAATGTTTATTTCGGTTACATTTTTTAATGAATTTGCAATTTCTGCAATTTTTGAGAAGTGCTCTTTTGTATCATTTATTGAAGGTATAATAGGACAACGCAAAATGATTTTTTTGCCAAGAGCATCCAATTTTTTAAGATTTTCAAGTATTAGTTCGTTAGGAACCCCTGTGTATTTTTTGTGTAAATTAGTATCGGTTAGCTTAACGTCGTATAAAAACAAATCGCAATAATCGGAAATTTTTAAAATATTGCTCCAATCGGTATATCCGCAGGTTTCAATAGCGGTGTGTAATTGGTTTTGTTTGGCTGATTTTAAAATTTCCAAACAAAAATCAGGGTGTATTAAAGGTTCGCCACCCGATAGGGTTAGTCCGCCGCCAGAGTTTTTATAATATTCAACGTCCTTTAAGGCTTGGTTGATAATTTCATCAGATGAGGTGTTATTGCCCACACCTTCAATCGCCAAAAAGCAAACCTTTGTACATTCCATGCAGTTAGTACAATTTTCGGGTAAAAATGAGTGCTTGCTTTGATTTATTACGTGTGCTTTAGTTTTACAAACAGCTACACACCTACCGCAATGAGTACATTTTTCTTCTTTGTACATAATTTGCGGCAATAAATTTTGGGATTCGGGGTTATGGCACCATATACAATTAAGCGGGCAACCCTTTAGAAATACAGTTGTTCTTATGCCCGGGCCATCGTTAACACTGAATCTTTGTATGTTAAAAATAACAGGATTTTTATTCATAATATTCACCGTTTTATAAGCTTGCGCCGCCGTCGGAATTAATAATTGTTCCAATTAAATTATTGGAAGTTGCAAGATAAAATATATCGTTTGCTATTTCACAGGGCATTGCTCTATATCCACGTGGTGAGTTTGTTTTTACAAATTCGTTTTCCTTTTGACGCAATATTTCGGTTGCTGTTTCTCCGGGGGCAACACCATTAACACATATGCCGTAAGGTGCAAGTTCTTTAGCTGCGCCGTAAATCATTCCTCGTATACCCCATTTGCTTATTGAGTAAGCATCGGCTTTAGATGTAAAGCCCATTAAAGAATCCACAATAACAATATGGCCTTTGATATTGTTTTCTATCATATACTTAGCCTGTTTTTGAACTGCAAAATAAGTTCCTTTTAAATTGGTTTGCATTGTAGTATCAAACGATTCTTCACTTTCTCCAAGCATTTTACAACCGTTAAGGTCGTGGTAGGTAACTATTCCGGCGTTGTCTATAAAAATGTCAATTTGCCCGAAGTTTTTAGCCGCTTCTTTTACTTTTTGCTCAGCAATAGCGGTATTAGATATATCCCATACAAAAGAAAATGCATTTTCATAATCTAATTTTTGTATTGCATTATTTAATTTTTCCAAGTTTCTACCTGCTAAAACAACAGTAAAACCTGATTCTAAAAATTTTTTTGCGGTGGCAAATCCGATGCCTTTATTAGCACCTGTAATTAAAACTGTTTTCATACTTAATATTCACTTCTATCAATAAGTTCTTGTTGTTCGGCGGGGGATTGGCGAACAAAATAATCGCTAAAGCCGCCGATTCTAACTATTAAATCGCCATGGTTTTCGGGGTGTATTCTTGCATCTTCAAGTGTGGCTTTGTCTACACAGTTGATTTGCATTTCTATACCTTTTCTTTCAATAAAGGTTGAAATTAAGCTTACAAGAAGGCTTTGCTTTTTGTCGTCAAATAATGATTTTGAAAACTTTACGTTTACAACCATTCCACCCAAATAACGTTTTTGGTCCCAACCTGTTAACGAGTTTATTAAAGCGGTAGGACCATTTGTGTCGCGACCTTGAACGGGGCAACAACCGTCACTAAAGGACATTCCCGCAAGTCTGCCGTCGTAGGTTGCTTTGAAACCCGAACCGCGACCTGCGTGGGTTATATATGAGAAGGTGCCCGGCATAGAAAACTCTTTACCAAAGAAATCGCCATTATCGAACATAGCGCTTATTCTATCGGTTATGCTTCTTGCAATTTTGGTTGAGTAGTCATCGTCGTTTCCGTAATGTGGGAGTTTTTCGATAATATAGCTTCTTAAAGTTTCATTATCCTTAAAATTATCCTCAGTGATTTTGAAAAATTCTTTTAAAGTAAGCATATTTTGTTCGAAAATAAGTTTTTTGATTGCAATAAGCGAATCGCAAAAAGTGCCAAACCCAATAAAAATAGGTTGCAAGTATGAATATTTAGCGCCGCCGCTATAAACGCATTTTCCGCTTTTAATACAGTCGTCAATAAGCGCAGATACGCGTTGTGGTTGGTGACCGTTTCGGCTAGCCTCTAAAATTCTTCTGTGATATCTTTTGGTTTCGTTATCCAAAGCATTTTTAACAAGTTCGAAAACGCCGTCGAGCAATTCTTCAAAGGTGTCGGGGTTGTTGCGACTGATATAAGCATCCAAATAATTAGGTAACGCTAATATGGTAGATGTTGTGTACATTCTCGATTTGCCGCAAAGCGATATTTCGGCACAGGTAGTGTGTATATAGTCGCAAGCGTCACTATAGTTAACCCCATAGCTTAAAAGGCCTTCTATTATAGTGTCGTCATTATAGAAGGCGGGGTGTGTTGTGCCTTCACCAACAACCTTAATGGCATATTCTATAAGCTCGCGGCTTGTGTCTTTATTACATGCCAAAGCGCCGTTAGGGTCGGGCATTTTTATGTGATTAAGCGCTGTGATAAACATATACGTCAGGTCGTTTTCAACAAGCTTTTTGTCTTTATCCCTGCCGCCCACAATAAATCCCATAGCGGCTCTGCTTGGAACATAGGTTGAAACAAGTAAGCAAAAGTTATCTATAATATCCTGTGCTTTTTCTTTTGTTAATACACCGCTTTTTATATCCTGTTCATAAAAGGCTAGCAAATATCTGTCAGGTCTGCCTAAAGGATATAAACCCGCTAAATTAAAGGTGAAAAAATGGGCGCTTTGCACAGCCTGGTAGAAGTTTTTGGCGGGATACATAGGTACAACCGAAAGATTATCTGCAATTTCTAAAAGCTCTTTTTTACGCTTTTCATCGGCGGTTTCGGCTAAGCTTCTTGCTTTTTCTTCGTATCTTTTAGCAAGACGCATTACCGCATTAAGCTCGATTAACATACATTCGTAAAATTCGTCTTTTTCGGTTTGCTCAAAGTCGTACATATCGGTAGTTCTTTTTTTATAAAGCTCGGCGCGCTTTTGGTTTATTTCTTCAATAAGCCCAACAATACCAACATTTAAAAGCTTTTCATAATCTAGGCAGATATGGTCGCCCCTTGTTCTGCTGCTTTCATTCCTTGCAGTTGCGGTGGACATACTGAATTGTTCATAAAGCAGGTCGAAGTGTGTCTTTTCTTCCTTTGTATATTTTGGGAACCAAAGCTGTCCTACCACAAGCTCATCATCAAGGATTATGGGCTGCATAGCATCAAGCTCTGCCGCTTCGGAAAGAGAGCGACGCAGTTTTGTGGTAACGGCACATTCGTTTGCTTTCCAACCCTCTAAAAAGCCTAAAGTCATACATCTGTCCTGACTGTAATATTTAGGGTGGTATTCGGTTATGAAAGGACATTTTAGATATTCACGGCGAAGATTTTTTATGCGGTCTGTTATTTTTAGTTCTTGATACATCTGATCATCTCCAATATTAGAATATTGACATATGGGCTTTTCGTTATTATAATTATAGCATACAATAAAACGATAAAATATCAATATAATGAATGAAAATATATAATTATTGAACTAATTTGTGCTTTAAGGTGGAAAACTAATGGAAGTTTATAATATCAGTAAAGGCCCAAAATCTAAAAACGATATGAAGCTGCTTTATATAAATGGAGAAGTGGATGAAAATTCCTGGCTTAGAAGACAAAATTTAAATTACTATAAGTTAAACTTTTTTCTTGATGATGTTGCCGCTGATATAATAATAGGTGAGAAATTATGGTTGCCGTCTAAATACAGTGTTTTGCTTTATCCGCCTTTTGTAGAGCATTACGGAAAATTGCATGGGGTACAAAAAGTAGAATATTTTGAACTGCTTATACCGCCCGATTTTTTTAACTTTTTTGAAAACGGAAATGAAATACTCTCATTCATATACGAAGGTATGAAATTTCATTGTATTAAACCTAGTGTAAAGGGCAGAGAGTCTTTAATAGAAGCATTTAATAAATTGAAAAAAGATGCTGATGCACTAGAAAAAAATATTTATCAAATAAGTACAGTTATTGATATTCTTCGTATAATCAGTAATGAAGTGAGTGCATATACCGAAATAGAAAACACCGATAACATATCTAAAAATCTTGCTATTGTTCTAGATTATATCAATCAAAATTATAAGACAATTTCAAATTTAGAGGATATAAGCCGAAATACATATTTTAGTAAATCATATATTTGTAGGTTGTTTAAAAACGAGTTTGGCTGCAGTCCTTATAAATATTTAAGCGATAAGAAATTAGGCTACGCTATGGAATTGATTTTAAATGGCGCTACTGTAACAGACGCTTGCTTTGCTTCGGGGTATAATAATTGTTCGGTTTTTATTGAAGCTTTTAAAAAGAAGTTTGGTTTCACCCCTGCAAAATGCAAGTGAAACAGCAAGTAGTATAAGCCTTTGTTTATTGACATTTATAGGGCATTTTGGTAAAATTATTAAGTGATTTTTATCTTTTAAAGAAAGAGTTTTGCAAATGAGAGAAATTGATGTAAAGCTAATTAAAAATAAAATAAAAGAGCTGTGTATTGAAGCAAATATTTACTTGCCTTCGGATATTACCAGTTCTTTAAACGAGCGCCTTAAAAACGAAGATGGCGACCTTGCAAAAGATATTTTAGGGGATATTATTAAAAATTATACTTTAGCAGAAAATCGTAAAATTCCCGTTTGTCAGGATACGGGTCTTGCCTGTGTGTTTTTAGAAATAGGTCAGGACGTACACTTTGTGGGCGGTAATTTTAATGAAGCCGTAAACGATGGTGTACGTGAAGGCTATAAGCAGGGCTATTTGCGAAAATCTGTAGTTTTAGACCCTGTCTTGCGCGGTAATACGGGGGACAATACCCCTGCAATGCTCTATACCGAAATTGTGAGTGGCGACAAGGTAAAAATCACCGTTGCGCCTAAGGGATTTGGCAGTGAAAATATGAGCCAAATTAAAATGTTGAAGCCATCCGACGGGGTAGAGGGTATAAAGAATTTTGTACTTAAGGTTATAGAAGATGCAGGCCCTAACCCTTGTCCGCCAATGGTTGTGGGTGTGGGTATAGGCGGCACCTTTGATAAGTGCGCTTTGCTTGCAAAAAAAGCATTGCTAAGACCCATTGATACTGACAACGAAAACCCATTTTATGCCAATTTGGAAAAAGAACTTTTAGAGATAATTAATAAAACGGGTATAGGGCCGCAGGGCTTTGGCGGAAAAACTACCGCCTTGGGTGTTAATATTGAAACAATGCCTACACATATTGCAGGTATGCCCTGCGCAGTTAATATAAGCTGTCACGTAACAAGACATAAATCACAGGTGATATAAATGAAAAGAATAACCGCACCTTTAGATAAAGAGACCGCTCTTTCGCTAAAATCGGGGGATAGGGTACTGCTTTCGGGCTATATTTACACTTCTCGCGATGCAGGGCACAAGCGTATGTGCGAAGCACTTAAAAACGGGGAAGAACTACCCATAGATTTAACCGATAGCGTAATTTATTACGTTGGACCAACTCCTGCAAAACAAGGTGATATTATCGGCTCGGCGGGACCTACAACCTCAGGCAGAATGGACGCTTACGCCCCGACACTTATGGAGAAAGGGCTTCGCGGTATGATTGGTAAGGGCGAACGAAATGCCGATGTTATAAGCGCTATGCAAAAAAACGGTTGCGTGTATTTTGGCGCAATAGGCGGCGCAGGGGCGTTGCTTTCGCAGTGTGTAAAAGAAAATACACCCATAGCCTATGAAGATTTGGGTGCAGAAGCATTGTGCAGGCTTTTGGTTGAAGATATGCCACTTACGGTTATTATAGATGCTAATGGCAATAACCTTTATAAAACAGGCAGAGAAAATTATTTAAATAAACAGCAATAAAATCTTGTTATATTCATAAAAATATGGTAAAATTATAATATTATAATTACTACAGGGGGATAACGATGGAATTTAAGCAACATAAGCTTTGGTGTGAAAAAGCAGTTTTAGACAAGGATTTAATAAACGAGCTTGAAAATATGAGTGATACCGATATTTCGGATGCCTTTTATAAGGATTTAGAGTTTGGTACTGCAGGTCTTCGTGGTGTTATCGGTGCAGGTACTAACCGTATGAATATTTATACCGTAGGTAAGGCTACACAAGGTCTTGCTGCGTACATAAATTCTAAAACCAAAAACGGCACAGTTGCTATCGCTTACGACAGCCGTATTAAGTCGGATACTTTTGCTAAGCATACCGCTTCAATTTTAGCAGCAAACGGTATTAAGGTTTATATTTATAGTGAGCTTGCTCCCGTTCCAATGCTGTCATACGCGGTAAGGCACCTTAAGTGTGATGCAGGTGTAGTAATAACCGCCAGCCATAACCCTTCTAAATATAATGGATATAAGGCTTACGGTCCTGACGGCAGTCAGTTAAGCCCCGAAGCATCTGACTATGTTTATAATATTATGAACAAGGTTGATATATTTGACGGCGTTAAGACTATGGATTTTGATACCGCTTTACAGCAGGGCAAAATCGAGTACATAAGCGAGCAGGTTATTGAAAGCTACTTAAACGAAGTAGAAAGCTGCCGCGTTAATAAGGACCTTGATTTAAGCAATTTAAATGTTATTTATACTCCGCTTTACGGTAGCGGTAATAAGCCGGTTAGGGAGATTTTAAAGCGTATTGGTGTTACTAATGTTACAGTTGTTAAGGAACAGGAACAGCCCGACGGCAACTTCCCCAAAGCACCTTACCCCAACCCCGAAATTAAGGAAGCATTCGCCGTTGCGTTAGAGCTTGCAAAAACCGTTAAGCCAGACCTTTTATTTGCTACCGACCCCGACTGTGACCGTGTAGGTATTGCAGTACCTTGTGGCGATGATTACAGGCTATTTACAGGTAACGAAGTAGGCGTTATGCTTTTAGAATATATTTTAAAAAGCAAAAAAGCAAATGGCACACTTCCTGAAAATCCTGTAGGTGTTAAGACTATCGTTACTACCGAAATTTGCAAAAAAATAATTGCAGCCTACGGTGGCGAAATGCGTGATGTTCTTACAGGCTTTAAGTTTATAGGCGAGCAGATTGCTTTACTCGAAAAAGACGGTGAAGCCGATAGATACGTTTTAGGCTTTGAGGAAAGCTACGGCTATTTGTCACGCGGTTATGTTCGCGATAAGGACGGCGTTAACGCTTCTATGCTTATTTGCGAAATGGCGGCTTACTATAAGTCACTCGGTAAGGATTTAATCACCGTGCTTGATGATATTTATAAGCAGTACGGCTATTGCTTATGTGTGCAAAAAAGCTTCTCTTGCGAAGGTCAAACAGGTATGGCAAAGATTAAGGGTATGATGTCTTCTCTTAAAGAAAATCCGCCCAAGCAGATGTGCGGTCTTGATGTAGTAGAGTTTAAGGATTACAGTATCTCACTTTGCAAAAACACCGTAACAGGAAGCGAAACAGAAATCAATCTTCCCAAAGCCGATGTTGTTTCATTCGCGCTTAGTGACGGCAGTCTTGTTATTGTTCGTCCTTCAGGCACCGAGCCTAAGATTAAGCTTTATGTAAACGCTATGGGTGAAACTGAAAAATTGGCAGATGAAAACCGCGCTAATTTATTGGACGAAGGCAGTAAGCTTTTAGGATTTTAATAGGTAGAAAAATCGGACTTCGTGTGATGAAGTGATATAGTGATGGTAGATATAAAAAGTGTCTGCCATCATTTTTTATGTTATATAGAGAAAATGAGTTAAACAAATATCAAGGCTAGTAATTGTTTTGGCATTATTCGTTTTTGCCCAAAAAGGTAATTTTATTGACAATATAATTTTTGCGAGATATAATTAAAATACAAAAAATTACTATATAAGGAGATCGTTTATGAAAAAATTCTTTTCATTATTTTTAGCGGTCATTATGGCATTTACGATTATTGCTCCAACAAACGTTTCTGCCGCATCAAGCAAAAAGGTCTCTAAACCTAAGGTTTCATCAGTTTCTACCGTTTCTTCTACTTCGGTTAAAATCAAATGGAAAAAGGTATCCGGTGCTGATGGCTATGTGATTTATCAAAAGAAAGGTGACGGTAAATATTTGAAAATTAAAACTATAACATCCGGTAAAACTACTTCTTATACCAAAAAAAGCCTTTCAAGCGCTACGAAATACAACTATAAAATCAAGGCTTATGATAAGGTGGGCTCTAAAAAGGTTTATAGCGAGTATTCAAGCGCGAAAGCGGCATATACAAAGCCTTTAAAGGTTACAGTTTCATCAGTTTCCGCCGTTTCTGCTACTTCGATTAAAATCAAATGGAAAAAGGTATCCCGTGCTGATGGGTATGTGATTTACCAAAAGAAAGCTGGCGGTGAATACAAAAAGATTAAGACTATAACATCCGGTAAAACTACTTCTTATACCAAAAAAAGCCTTTCAAGCGCCACAAAATACACCTATAAAATTAAGGCTTATGTTAAGGTGGGCTCTGAAAAGATATATGGCGAGTATTCAAGCGCGAAATCGGCATATACAAAGCCTTTAAAGGTTACAGTTTCATCAATTTCCGCCGTTTCTGCTACTTCGGTAAAAATCAAATGGAAAAAGGTATCCCGTGCTGATGGTTATGAAATTTACCAAAAGAAAGCTAGCGGTGAATACAAAAAGATTAAGACTATAACCTCAGGCGAAACTACTTCTTATACCCAAAATAGCCTTTCAGGCGCTACAAAATACACCTATAAAATTAAGGCTTATGTAAAATTCGGTACTGAGAAGATTTACGGTAGTTATTCTTCTGTTAAATCTATTGTAACCCCAAAACCGACTACAAAGCCAACCGAAGTTCCTGAGCAAAAGCCAACCGAAGTTCCTGAGCAAAAGCCAATCGAAGTTCCTGAGCAAAAGCCGCCCAAAGAGGAAGAAGTTGTAAATCTTGGCGCTTTGACACAAACCGCTTCAGGCGATATGGGTCCGGAAATTATTACAAGTATATCTCATTTAACCGGTAAATCTGAGTTCACAAAACCCACATTTACTAAAGCTAAACATAGCAGTACAGGTATGGAATATTACTATTACAAACCTTCTGCACCTGCTCCGGCGGATGGTTATCCCGTGCTTCTTTATTTGCATGGTACCGGTCAAGGCGCCGATGTTTTTGTTTCGGTAGCAAACTGGTGGACACATAATTTTGATATCTTAAAAGATGCAGTTATAATTGCACCTATTTGGCCTGTATCAAGTATTCAATATAATCTTGATAAGAACTGGGATACCAGCGGTAATGCAGTAACTATTGTTAAAGAAATAGCCGAAAAAAAGTTAAGTCTTGGCGGTTCTTTACTTAATATTGACAAAAACCGTATTTACATCGCAGGTTATTCGGCAGGCGCTATAGGTACTTACAGAGAACTTGCCAGAAACGACGGCTTTTTTGCTGCCGCTGTTCCAATGGCAGGTGCTACAACAGGCACAATATTGAATAACAAGGCGCTAAAGAACACGCATATATGGGGTTGGCATGGTTCGGATGATACTACTGTTTCATATGATTTAGACTTTTCGATTTTTGGATGTGCTACTAAAGCTATTTATAACAAAATAGGTTCAGCAGGTAAAATGCGATTTACAACTGTTGACGCCGGCATACATTCGGCTGCTCCTTATAGCGCAAGTATGGACCGTCGCGTTTGGAGCTGGATGTTTGCACAAAAGAAGGGTATTAATCAGTCTCTTGATTACGAAATTACACCGTATGTTAAGGTGGTTGATTCTTCGGGAAAGATAGTGTTCTCTGAATTGGATTGTTCGGCTGTCGCTTATGATTCCAGTACAAATAAGTTTAGTATGACAATGACTAATGCAGGTCGTACAAAGTTATCTACAGCTTATACAAGTTCTAACGGCGAGGCTTTCACTGTTTACTATGGCAGTAAAAAAATTGTTACATTTACTGCAACCCAAGCTCTTGACTCCAGCATTACCAAGTTTGTTATTAAAGATGTATTTGGCGATAATTACATTGATGAAAATTTGGCTCGCAGAGTAGAGCGTAACATTAACAAGAATAAACTATCAAAAACCGCAATTAACGAAACAATTTACGGTA
Organism: Acutalibacteraceae bacterium; assembly: GCA_045602785.1. Taxonomy (GTDB): domain Bacteria; phylum Bacillota; class Clostridia; order Oscillospirales; family Acutalibacteraceae; genus UBA737. The sequence continues at coordinate 22,646 of JAZSCF010000073.1, read as the reverse complement.
ATGGTTAATAATTACTAAAATTTAATGAATTGGCACTCCTATAGAGATATAGCAGAGAACTTTTTGTATTTTGATAGGTAGAAAAAACGGACTTCTCACGAAGTCCGTTTTTAATGTTTATTTATTGTCAATTTCAAAATAATCTTCCAAGCGGTCAACAAAAGCATCGGCAATGGTTTCGTATTCGTCATCATCTTCGATTTCGTAAAAATACTCTTCACCGTCTTCTTCGCCAACCTTAACTATTACAAGCTCGCCATCGGCTTCTAAAAGCTTTTGCGGGTCGTTAAAGGTTGGTAAAAGTGCTAAATATCTTGCTTCATCGGTTTCAATAGCGTCAAGAATTTCGAAGCTGTATTCCTTGCCGTCGTCATCAGCTAAGGTTATTATATCAGGATTATATTCTTTGTTATCGGGCATTTTCATAATCTCCTTTTTTGTGGTATTTATATTGTAATATTATTCTTTTAATAAGTCAATAGCTTTATTCTTTTCGTACTCTAAAACCTTGCTAAATTGGGTTTCGTAAAGCTCTTCGTATTTAGCGCTTGTTTCTAAAAGCTCACTATGAGAGCCTTCGGCGGTTATTACACCGTTTTCAATAACCATAATTTTATCGGCCGCAATAACGGTTGAAAGGCGGTGGGCAATTACAATACTTGTTCTGCCTTGCATAACATTGTTAAGCGCATCGCTTATAAGGTTTTCGGAAATCGAGTCAAGCGAAGATGTTGCTTCATCTAAAATAAGAATTTTAGGGTCCTTAAGCACAACGCGCGCTATGCTCATACGCTGTTTTTCACCGCCCGAAAGCTTAAGTCCGCGGTTACCTACAATAGTGTCAAACTTTTCGGGTAAAGACATAATAAACGAGTAAATATTAGCAACCTTGCAGGCGTTTTCTATTTCTTCCTTTGTAGCATCAGGCTTTGCGTATAATAAATTTTCTAAAATAGTGCCGTTAAATAGGTAGGTATCCTGTGTTACTATACCAATATTAGTGCGAAGGTAGGAAAGATCGAAATCCTTAACATTTACACCTGCAACCCTTACTTCACCCTTTATTGCATCATAGAGGCGCGGTATCATACCAATTATTGTAGATTTACCTGCGCCCGAAGTACCTACAATAGCGTACATTTTGCCTTCGGGCACTTTAAAGCTAACGCCTTTTAAAATTTCCTTGTTCTGTTCATAAGAAAAACGAACATTTGAAAATTCGACGGTAGCTTTTGTAAGGTCAGGCTTTTGGGGATTTTCGGGGTTTTCAATCTCGTGCTTGCGGTCAAGGTATTCAAAAATTCTTGTAAATAACGCCAAAGAACGAACAAAGTCAACCTGTAAATTTAGAAGGGAACGCACGGGTTGATAAAGGCGGTTTACAAGTGCTACCACAACCGATATATCACCAACTGTAAGACCGGTGTTACCGCTTTTCATAATAAGGAAACCGCCTGCAAAGTAAATGCATAAAGGCGCAATTTGTATAAACATACCTAAAAATACATGGAACCAGCTACCTGCGCGACGTTCCTTGATTGTAGTTTTGGTAACTTCGTTATTTATATTTTTAAATTTTTGGTATTCAATTTCTTCTTTATTAAAAAGCTTTACAAGCATAGAGCCGCTAACCGAAAGAGTTTCGTTTATTTGGGTGTTAAGCTCGTCGCTTTTTGCCTGTGCTTCGCTGGCAAGCATCCAACGCTTTTTACCTACTGCTTTTGTGGGGAATATAAGCATAGGTATTACAATCAGTCCTACAATCGCCAAACGCCAGTCGGTATAAAACAGGTAAAATACACAGGTTCCAACCGTTAAAATATTACTTACTACCGAAGTGAGCAATACCGATATAACCGCGCTTACACCGTTTATATCACTATTCATACGGGTAATAATATCGCCCTGTTTTTCGTTAGTGAAAAATGCGTGGGGCATACGCTGTAGGTGGTCGTACATCTCGTTACGCATATCAAAAATTATTTTTTGCGATATCCAGGAGTTTATGTACTGTTCTAAAACGCTTATTATTTGGGAAAGTGACAAAACAATAAATGCGAGTATTAAAAGCTTAACAAGAAGCTTCATATTACTGCCGGCTATTATAGAGTCAACAATCTGTCCTGTTATGATAGAAGGGAACAACCCCAACACAGCCGATACTACGAGAGCGGCAAAAACAAGTAAAAACTGCCATTTATACGGTTTTAAATAGCTGAGTATTCGCATTAAAAGCTTTTTATCCATTTTAGGTAGGTTTTGTTTTTCTTTTTCGGTTAAAAAGCCACGCGGTCCGCCTAAGTGCATAGGGCCACGCATACCTGCTGGCGGTGGATTCATAGGGCGCATATAATCACATCCTTAAAGGTTAAATATCCTATAATTTCCATATTTATTTTAACATATTGCACAACAAAAAGTATGAACAAATATACATTTTGACAAAATATACAAAAGTTATCAACTTTTGCTTGACAAATTGTGGATTATTCATTATAATAAAGACAGAAAGAGAAAGGAGGAGCAAAAAAATGAAAGAAGTAACTCCACCTGAAGGGTTTCTTAAATAAATAGAAAGGCGTGATTCCAATGAAGTAATAAGGCTTCATTTAGAAAAAATAAAATAATAAATAATAATTTAAAATTTATATATATAACACCAAGCGGGTGATAAAATGAAAGTTAGAAAGTATTTTATCAAATAAACTGTTAAGGTGATTCCAATGTACAATTTAAATTTTTAAAACTTAAATAACTTTTAAATGCAAAAACTAACTAGGGGAACGCCCCAAGAAATAATGCCGATATATCGGTGTGCAAAAAGAAGGAAAAGTTTAAGTGATAGATACAACTGAATATTAAAAGCGGTTATGAATAATAAATGATTTCATAACCGCTTTTTTTCGAAAAATAAGGCTTGACAATTAAATATATCTATGTTAAAATTTTAAGGCTCGCAAGTAAGCCAAAAGAATAGTTTATTCGCGGGTGTGGCGGAATTGGCAGTTTTTGAACAAGCGCGTCCGGTGGACGAAGAAGCGAAGTTCAAAAAGGCGCCGCGGTCAAAGTTCATAGGCGGAACTACGCCGTAATGAATTTTGGGCACCGCAAGAGTCACGCGCAGTGCGTCTGCATTGTGTGTGATATTAAAATTAAATAGTTTATTCGCGGGTGTGGCGGAATTGGCAGACGCACTAGCCTTAGGAGCTAGCGCTTACGCGTGCAGGTTCAAGTCCTGTCACCCGCACCAAAGCATTCAAACTCGAACCTTTTACCAATTGGTGAAACGTTCGGGTTTGTTGTTTTCTTAAAGGATGTTAAATAGCCTTTGTTTGTGGCAGTACAGAGTTAATCGATCTGTACTGCCACTTCTTCGTTTTAAAGAATTTTCGTTCATAAAGGAGATTTTGAAATGAAGATTTTTAAAACAGTTGTTTTGATATTATTGATAGCAATAAATTTACAGACTGGATATTACGCTTTATTATATAAAGCATCAACAGCAACAGGTGCTTTTCTTATCTGTTTAGGTATCACCTTGTTTGTTGCAAGTGATGGTGGGATGAATCGACGCTAAAAGTGATTATTCCTATAAAATTTTTATCTTTACAAATTGAAATCTAAATATAAAAGTGGCATCGTGCTTGATGCCACTTTTATATTAATTAGGCTAAACAAACGGTAATTTGGATAATTTGGCGAAGTCGGGTTTTAATTGCCGCCATTTATCTAACAAACAGTTTCCGTATTTATCGTTCCCCATAATATCGGTAACAAATTGTATAGGGTTTTTATACTTGGTTCCGTAATACGCATATATGTTTTTTTGAGCCATTATCACGCCATTAGCGATTTGTGCCCAATCTCTTTCTCGTTCCTCACCCATTTGCAATCGCATAATATCTAGAAACAAATTGGCTCTTATGCGGCGGGAGGATGTGTATATTGGGATAAGTTTGGCTTATATACCCCTCTACCCTTGCTTTAGCAATATTTATGCAGCTTCGGTTTTTTTATTGCTTAGACTCTACAAAACTTTTTACGGATAAAAACAGGAACACCTCTTTATGTTGTGCTCCTGTACTATATTTAAGAACAATCAATTTTAGTACTAAAGAACTTTTTATCGTTCAATTGCATTACTATTGGTTGCTTTAATCCTATAGATTTCCCTGTAACAATAGCATGTCGCTCTTCTAATGTGGGTAATGTGCTAGAATAATCACAACCTATATAATTTTCAAGGAAAGCTTTACCCGTATCATCATATACTCTCATTGCAAAAATTGTATTACATTGATTTAATATACTTTTGGTTATATTTGCTGTGCGTTGTGTTACTAATATGCACCCTAAACCATATTTTCTACCTTGTAATATTACTTTTGCACTTCCATTAGTGGCCGTTTGATCTCCAGGAGACGATACTGAATTCCATTCAGGAACTAAAGAATGTGCTTCTTCTAAAACAATGCAACACCGAGCCGAATCTATTTGTCCTTGCTCCATACAATAACTCAGAGCCCTTTCCGAAATAATTCTAGTCTTTTCTACCGCAGTTAATGTGCTCAGTTCTTGAATTTTGAATTGCGTAGCAGCTTTAGTTACAATGTGTTTTTCCGGATTAACAATTAATATTCTATTGTCTGTTGTATATAGTTTCTTTATAAGGTAATCTATGGCTTTTTCATATACAGAAATATTTCCCCAATCTGATGGTTTTGATTCTAAACCTGTAGTTAAAGATTTTTTATTCAACGACTCTAATTCGGTTTCAGTGAAATCGTTTAATATTAATCCAGAATCAATGTACGAATATAAACCCTGTTCACTAGCATACTGGTTAGTAATATCTATACAAATGACTTTACAATCAGAGTTATCAACAATCTTTTTTATAAGTTCAAATGTTAAACAGGACTTACCAACACCCAAAATTCCTAAAACAGCAGTATTGTGGGTAACAAGACTATTAATATCATTTATCGGTATTCGCATGTCTGTTTCCGGCAATCTTCCTATTGCAGTTTCTGCGATATCCTTTAAATCTATAGCCTCTACCACAGGATTCAAATATACCCTTTCATTGACATTTGGGACCCAAGGTACAGATATCAATGCCTTTTTATCATAAGAGTACATTCCCAACTTACGCGCTTTGCCACAAATATAGCCAAAAGTATTGTTTTGATCCTCTGTAGTTTCTTTTGTTACACCATTTATTACTTGATATAAAACATTTTCACCCTTTATGCGTACCCTTACTATGCATCCTTCTTTAATTCTCAACTCATTACAGCAAATAGAAAAGTTAATTATGTTAATATCAGATTCCGGTTTTATATAACCTACAAAATCACTTATATTTGTTATTATTTCGTTGGATTTTATTTTTTCTGTGATACACTGCGCAAGAGATTCGGAATCTAATAAAAATGCTGATTCAATAGAATTGTTCACTGAAAAGCCTCCGAGTTCACTGCACTCTACCAACAAAGCTTTACCTTTACTCTCCAAAAGGATAACATCTGCCCAACATGAATCAATATGAAATTTAATATTTACAATTACACCTATATTATAGCAACCTTTTAGGTTTTTAATAACAATTAAATCATGTTCTCTAATTTTGTCTATATTAGAGTTATCCTTATCGATTTCTACTGTGACAAAGTAATTATTATGAGTTTTAATAACATTGCCAATATAAGATTGAGAGGGTTTGTTTTTAAGAGTTTTTATGAGGTTCGAAAAGAAAAATACTGTCCTTTCTGCTATTTGAAAGAAAACAATACAAACCCAAATAGTAATTGAGACGAATAAATAATTGTTTTTGCCTGTTTTAAAAAAATATGAATATGCTGACAGTAAATATACTATTGAAAACAAAACCTTCGAAGAACCTAATTTATTAACTAATATGTATAAAAATTTTGAAAAACGATTTTCTTTGTTTTTAAAAGCAATTGTTAGAATACTTAATATTGCCATTCCTAAACAAAAATAAAATACCATCCAAAATAGCGAAAACATATTTTTGTTATTAATAGAAATTAAAGCTAAAATAGCTGTAATCGAATTAGCAAGGGCATCCGCTGGAGTAGAGAAAAATGGTTCAGTTACATACTGCCCCATAACTATTAAAAGAATTCCCGAATAGAACCAGATACTTTCATCAGTAGAGCCAGTCATCAATTCTCTAATATTTCCGCCTAAAATTTTTACGCAAACAAACACAGCTATTAAATATATTATTGCTACAATAATTCTTTGTAATTGATTTAATTTATTTTTTTTAAATTCCATAATATACTCCTTTCTTTGCAAAATAATTATAGATTAATAACTCAAAATAAAAAAATTCTATGTAACAATCCAAAAATTTTCATCCCTCACTGTACTTACAATAACTATTAATTATTGTGAGATAATTATTCATGTATGGTGGTAAGGTTTATGAGTATTTCAAAAGCGTTATTTATAAAGAAATATACAGAAGCAATAATAAGAGATGAGGCAGCTGTTTTTGCTGGTGCCGGATACTCTAGGGAAGCAGGCTTTTGCGATTGGAAAGGTTTGCTACGAGATGTTGCATATGACATAGAATTAGACATAGATAAAGAAACTGATTATATTTCTTTGGCTCAATACTATGAAAATGCAAATGGATATAACGCTCTTTGTAATACTATTCTTGATCGTTTTTCTAAATATAAGAATAACTATACATTAGCCAAAGCTGTTGAAGTTTTGCCGATTAAGACTTTTTGGACGACCAATTATGATCATTTTATAGAGGATACATTGCGTAATGATTTTCAAAAGTTAGTTGATGTCAAAAAATCTACAAAGAATCTAACATGTAATTTGCGAAATCGAGATGTTACAGTATATAAATTTCATGGAGACATAGATGATTTATCATCGTTAGTAATTACCAAAAGCGACTACGAAGCTTTTGAAAGAGACCATATCCAATTCATCAATGCATTAAATGGAGATTTAATTAATAAAACTTTTGTTTTTATTGGCTATAGTTTTAATGATCCTGATTTATTTAACATTTTAAAAAGTATTAGATTAACATTTGATAAGAATAAAAGAACTCATTACGCTATTTTTAAAAGACCATCTAGTATTGACTTTGATAATAAAGAAGACTTTGAATATGCCAGAATTAGACAAAACCTAAAGATTGAAGATTTGAAAAGATATGGTATAGAATCAATTGAAATAGACGAATACAAGGAAATAGCTCAAATTTTTGAAATTATCAAAAAGAAATATTTATTGAACAGTATTTATATTGCTGGTAGTTGCAGAAAACTTCCAGCAAATTGGACGCAAAAAAATGCTGATATTTTTTTGTATAAATTAGGATATGATTTATCAAAAGAAAACTACAAAATCTGTACGGGGTGTATAGAGGGTGTTGGACCTCAAATTGAAAATGGTGTATTAAATTCTGTTGTTGATAATAATTTGAATTTAAACAATTCTCTAGATATAAAAAGGTTACCACTAATTAATGGAAATGTTGATTATATGAACAATGAAAGTAAAGAAGTTATGCGAAATGATATATATTGTAAAAATGGAGTAACCATCTTTTTGTTCGGCAACCAGTTTTATGATGGAATTAACTTACCATCAAAAGGTGTATTGCATGATTATGAACGCGCTAAAGCTCAAGATATGTATCTTATCCCAGTAGGGTCTACTGGAGGTGCCTCCATGGAGATTTCAAAGGATATTGAGAAAAATATTGAGAATTACCCATATCTAAAAAGTCATATACAGATATTAAATAGCAGTACAGACCCTGATGTTCTAGTAAAAACTATCTTTCAAATTCTAGATATAATAAAGAATAACAATTATTAGTTACAGATTTTCAACAGCAACTTGGTTGCCTTCACAACTATCCTAATTTGAAATCTGGATGCTTCGCCATCGATATAATATCGTTTAGTTATTAAATGTATAACGCTATACAGAATTTTAATAGTCTCATCTATTGTTACATTATTTTCTATTAGTATATACCTTAAACATAATGCAATATTATCGCAAATAAACAATATGTGCGATGTTTGCTGGTTGGCATTCTTGAAATCAGTGACTAATTGCTTTAATGTTAAATGTTGTTTCAAATTCAACTGTTTTTCTTCGGCGACATTTATTGTGTTTAGAAAAAGAAATAATGTTTTTTGTATTGCGTATTTAATATCATCTTTAACTCGTATTGTGCATAAATTATGTTTTTTCAACACTTCATATTTATCCGGTATATCCTGTTTTGAAATACCTATCAATATTGGATACACTGTTATGTTGTTGCCTAATGCATATTCGAGTTCCTTTATGCACCACTCCTTATTAAAATAGCTATTATCCATAAAAAGAATCATACCATTCCAATATTCACATGCATCCAACACTTTATATAATTCATCATTAATGTTTTTTCCAAGCACTACATCTACTTTGTCATACCAAAATTTAAATCCATATTCTTCCAAGCTAGTTATGTATTGCTCGATTATATCATTATTAATATTTCTAGAATAGCTAAAGAAAAAGTTATACATTGAATTCCCTCTATTATACATGAATAATTATCTCACAATAATTAATAGTTATTGTAAGTTATTTTCGTTTTAAATTATATTAATATTTGTTAAAATAAATCATATATTTTTTAAATATGAGGTGTATTATGAAAAGTTTAAAATTATCCGTGTCTGAATTTCTTAGGGTTGCTCAATCAACCAAAAATTTATCAGAAAAAACCATTGTCGCATACCGTTCAGATTTAAATGGGTTTATCCACTTTATCAATGGCAAGAAAATCTGTGATGACAGTGTACTTCTTTATGTGCAAGAATTGTCACAAATAAAAAAGTTGAAAGATAGCACAATTATAAGAAAACTTGTTGTTTTAAAGATGTTTTGTGAATATGCATACTCACGCGGATATATTGATAAAAATTTTTTCAAAGCTCACCATTTTAAATTCAAGAAAGAACGCAAATTACCTAAGACGTTGGAAATCAGAGAGACAAGCAAACTTTTAACACATATAACAAATCAAAGTTTAACTGCCAAAAGCGATTTTCAAATTTGGACATCTTATCGAAATCTTGCGTTAATTGATATCCTTATAAGTACCGGTATTCGTATTGCTGAGGCGGCAAATATAAGTTTGGATGATATTATTACATCCGAACATGTTATCCTCATTCACGGCAAGGGACGCAAACAACGGCTCATTTATATTTCTTGCAAACAAACTTGGAACAATTTGTTACAATGGATCAAGGTGAGAAAAACTCGACCCATAAGCACTGATAAAGTTTTTGTAAATCGTTTTGGCGAACAAATCAGCATACACGGTATCGAATACATATATAACACCATTAAAATCGCGGCAAAAATAAATGAAAACTCTACCCCTCATTATTTGCGCCATACATTTGCCACCAATTTATTAGCTAACGGCGCAGATTTGAGAGCGATACAAGAAATCCTAGGTCATAGTAGTGTATCAACCACCGAAATCTACACTGAAGTTACTGCTAAGAGAAAAAAACAAATCTTAAGCAAATATAACTTTAGAAACAATCTTTAATAATTGAGAGGATTTAACATTTAATTAGTCGTTGGGCGGTAGCGGTTGGAGGTTATTCCAACCGCTATTACTTAATAAAGTTTCGTTAAGACACAGAAGCATCCCAATATCTTTGCGGGCTTTAAGGGAGACAGTAGAACCGTCCCTCTGTCTCCCAAGGTGTCCCAATGCCTTTGCGGACTTTAAGGGAAACGGGAGAACCGTCCCTCTTGTCTTCCTTGTCTTCTATCTCGTAACACTTAGTCCTTCTCGTTGAATATTTTACTCTCTATATCAAAATAAAATTTTCTTTCAATCGAAACCATCTGCGTTGGAATAACATTGCTGTAATCATTATCTGGAACATCTTCTATCAATAAACTTGACCCATAGAATACTATATCATCATATCCATCATTATTTATATCTTTTATATAACTATTTAGTTTCTTATCAGCATACACGATAGAATATGGATATATTTTTGATTTATTATCAAATTTAAGATTTGAAGTGTTAAAATTTCGAGTTTTTAAATACTCAAGTCCGTTTGCGCCCTCAAAATGCCAATCCACTGTACAAGGAATTTCAAATACAACATTATCATCATCTAAGCTATAAAAATAACTATCGCCATTACCTTGATGATTTGAAATATCAAATTGCCAAAATATTGAGTCGTTGATTTTTAAAGTTTTATAGTTTACAATATTTCCGTACAACTTTTCAATTTCCTTGATGTTTTCTATTTTCCCATTACAAAACTTAAATGAATAAACCGCTGTATCAATATTATCGAAATCACTGGCTAATAGCAGATACTCACCATTATCTTCATTTGGATTTATTGGCATTTTTATTAAATTATCTATTTTGGACAGACTAGGCTCATTTCGCAAAAGCGTATCAATACGACTAATATCCATATTATCAATACTTTCACATGAACAAAACATCAATAGAATTGAAGTAATTAAAAAAATACTAGCTAAACGTTTCATTATTTTTTACCTCTTAGTCAAAAAGCCGCAAGGATCTTTGTCACACTTTTTGATTTTTGTATAATAATTTGGATCTCCACCACCATTATACGCTATTATTCCTTTTTTTATCTTATTATTAGATAGTTTGGTTTTATATCCTAACCAGAAAATTCCAAAGCACAAACTAATTTCAGGTGTTACTTTTTTTTCTTTCAAAACTTGTTTTGCGCCAAACAATTTATGCAATTTCAAAAACCCATTAATTGGTATGCCATATCTTAACCCTTCATTTTTATCATATCCCACTTCCGATTTTGACGGTGGCTTTTTCTTTGCCATACAATAAATAGCCGGATTATCAGCATCTAAACATTGCATTATATCTCTATCTCCATTATTTTGTTGTTTGCCAAACCCCATATTTGATTCAACAACAAGCATCGCTTTAATGTAGTCCACATTATAGTTGAATTTATAATAGTATTGCATATAATTAGCAAAAGCAAGGATATCCATGTCATATTTATCAAAATTAAATTTTTCTTTCTTTTTTGTTAGAGTATTAAAAAGTGTGATTTTTCCATATTTTTTAATTTTTGAATACTTTCCGTTTTTAGCCCACCATTTTTTTACTTTATTATATAATTTTTCCGTAAACTTCTCATTATAAAAAACAGTTCCATTCATATAGGCTTGCATAGCACTACTACATCTTCCTTTATCAAGAAAACCAAAAGCAACAATATCTAAAACCCAAGTTGCGTATCTATCCATTCCCATAGGATCGATGTAATTGATACTATCGTTGTCGCAATAAAAAAATAAATTCATTTTATTGCTTTCATTACTATTAATATACTCAACATCATCCGCATTAATAAATCTTAAAAACACCGGGTTATAGTAGCGTGATTGCAGATAATAGTAATTTGTTTCGCTATCAAAGTAATAGCCACGGTAACGAAGACCGTTTATATTACCTATTGTTGCAGAAAGTGTGCCAGAAATATCGGTAATACTACCCCAAGCATCATAAGAATAAGATACAACTTCAGCACCTGTGCTGTCGACAATACCTGTTATATCACCCTGTTTGTTTCTTGTGTAGATATAAACCTGCTCTGTCGGTTCACCGAGAGTTTTATCCTTATAAATAAAGCCTAACGGATTACCAATTTCATTATACCAATAGTTTATGGAATAACTATCATTATACTCCGCAAGGATTGTGCCGTTATTGGTAATATAATTAGTGGTGACACCATTAACAGTTTTACTTGTTCTTATGCCATTATCGTTATAAGAATAGCTATAGGTATTTGTACCGTTGGAAATTTCGGCTAACTGTCTTCCGTTTACCCAAGTATATGTATAACCGTTATATGAGGAAAGATTACCGCCCTCATCATAAGTAAGCGTATTGCCATTAAAGGTTGCAAGCTCATCCTGCCAGTTTATACCCTCATTTGAATAATAGGTATAGTTGTCGGTTTTGGTGGGAGTAAGCACAGTTAAATCTTCTTCAGTAGTATAAGCATACTCTTTCTTTGATAGTATATTACCCCTGCTGTCATACTCATACACATAGGTTTTGTTATTAAATTGGTCGTTAGCACAGACAAGCTGACTCTTTTCATCATATACATATTCGACAGTGTTAGTTCCGTTTGAAATAGCGGTTATATTGTCGTTATCGTCATAAGTATATGTAAGAGTTGTGCCGTTTGCGGTTTCAGATGACAACCTACCCTCATCATCGTAAGTATAACCTGTATTTATGAGTGTTGTATCGCCGTTTTTAACCTCTGAGTTAGTGAAAACACCCTCTGTATCGTTTGTGTTTATATTATACCACGTATTTTCCGCAACAACAATACTTGAAGTATTGGTTTCGCCCGATTCTTCTTGCTCACCGTCTTCGTTAGTTACATACGTTTTTTCATTTATAAAGGTGTTAGTAAGCGTTGATCCACCTAATGACAGAGTTTCACTGGTATTATCTGTAGTATATCGGTACAGCTCTACAGGTGTTTCATCAGATATGTCAAAAACAACGGATATTACAGTTTCATTATCCTCTGACGTTTCATACGTGTATTCTGTTCTTAGATTATTTTTATAATCTGTTACAGTCAATAACTGCGGTTCTTGGTCGTTGACGTCAGTAACCTCGCTGTAAGTATAACTGAACAGCTTATTTTCATCGGTTTCATCACCCGAAAATACCTCAGTTACATTACCGTTGCTGTCGTAATTATACCACAGGCTTTGACCGTTAGCATATGTTTCGCTATTAAGCTTATCTGCTGAATAATCATAAGAGATTAAAGCGGTATCATTAACATATATGCTTTCGATACTGTTGTCACTGTAATTTATTGTATAAATATCAAACTCGGTTTTAGTAAGTTCTTCATAATCGGCATAGGTATATAAATACTTAAGTCCGTTTTCGACGTCCTCAATTACAGGACTTCCGTTTGAGTTATACTTATAGAATACAGTATTTTCGTTTGAACTGTTATATACAATATCTCCCGATGCATTTCTACCTGTTTTGCTTTGCTGCTCTATTTTTGTTTCATCAAGCACCCACTGAGCATCGGTTGTTTCCTTAGTATATTCAGCATTAGAAACAGTCACCATAGAAGCTATGCTTTCTTCCACTCTTTGCTCTGTTTCGGTTTTCACTTCTTCGTCAACAGAGTAGTCAAACAAAACAGCTTCGTCGGTTATCAGTTCCTCGTCTTCCTCTGTGGGAACGGTATATGAATAATACGAAACAACCTTATCATTTTGATATACAAACTCTGACACCATATTTTCTGTGGTAGTTTCATCTGTCGGAGTTGTCACCGTTTCTTCATCATTATCAGGTGATGCTGGGTCATAACCGTCGTTTACTATACTTGTATTATTATATTCAATACCCGATACAACGCTTGACCTTTGTGCACTTTGCACACCTAAAAATTTGTACGACTTTTGAAGAGCTATATCATAAACATTTGTATGCTGTTCGGTATATGGAACGGTGGTCTCGGCGTATTGCTCTGCTTTTGCCTGTGCTTCGGTATCATCAGAATTTACCGCCGCATAAGTATAGTCTGTACGGTCAGTACTATTTAAAGTAATTTTTGACAGCACTAGATAATCGTACCCGCCAATAGAGGATTCTACCGTAGATACTTCACTATCGTTAATAATCGCAAGCTTTACCGAATCATAATCAAATGTAACTATATTTTCTCCGCTTGATGAAGCAGTTACTGCAACCGTTTCATCTTCTGTTTTATAGGACTCTTCGCTTTGCGAATTTGAGGTTATTGAAGCAAGGTTACCGCTTTGCAAGCTTAAAACACCAATAGTTCCGTTATTCTCACCTACAGATAATTCAATCGTTATTTGTGTGTTATTATCATTTTGTTCCCTTACAAAGTTAACAATATAACTACCGTCACTTAAAGATGCTATGAGTTTGTCCTCATCATAAGTTACGGTAATTTGAACAGTACCGTTTTTATCCTCGGATTTTACAAATCTTCCGTCGAGGTTAAAATAGTATTTATTTCCATAACGGTCAGTACCAACAAAGCCGTTTAATGCGCCTGTTGTATCTTCCTCTCCCGAATAGGTGATATACTTTTCAAGTGTATAATCATAAGGAAATCCGCAAAGCTTGTAGGTTACTTCCCCATCCTCTTCGGTTGGCTCTACTGCGCCGATGCGATAAGCCTTACCCTCACCCGTATGAAGATAGGCGGCGGTTTCGTTCACATATTCTATTTGGGGTATATCTAAGCTCCAGCCTGTACCAAAACCGTAAACCGAATCCATAAAATTCGTGCCGTTTTCAGCAGAAACAAAGGCTTCTGCGCCGTCACTAATTACCGCAGCATACGGCGCGTTGCCAAGGTCGGCAGTATTATCCCAATAGCAGAGATTCAGCGTTGCAGTAGCATCACCCACAGAGCCTGAAAGCGCATAGGTGTAATCCATCTCGCCAAATTCGTTATATGAAATTATCTCAGAAGTATTACTTTCAAGGCTGTTATCCTGATATTTATTGAATAAATCCTCAGAATAAGTAGTTGCTGTCAATGTATCTTCAATAAGCCATTGGTATGTATTGTTATCCTCGTAAACAGATTCTGCTACTACAGATACCGATTGCATGCTGAGTGCCATTATTAGCATTACAGCAACTATGCGGAGGTGTTTTCTTGTTTTTTCTTTAAGCATTTTAAGCTTCCTCCTTTACTTTTCTGTAAATGCTTCAATATTAAGGGTGTATTCACCCACAACTGACGATTTAACTTCAATATAGCAGGGATTATTTGTTGTTTTAACCTTTAAATAATTTCCTGATGGACTGGAAGTGCCCAAAATTCTTTGGCCGTCATCTGTAACTTCAACAACCGAAACTGTGAGATTTTCAGGAACTATTATTTGTAGCATTATAAGGTTTTCAACAGATACTTTATAATAGTCAATATCATCTAACTTATAAATATAATGGTCGGTAATAGATACTGATTTTTTGCTGCCGTATGGGTTATCTTCTATTGCAGTACCATCAAAAACCACATTCGTCGCACCAGCTATAGTACCGTCACTCAAATCGTCTTTATCTGTAACATCTATTGTTATAGTTTTTACATTATTACTTTCATTTTTTTCGGAAACTGTACCCGCTGAATCAACCGTAGCAGTAATTGTATATGTTCCTACTTCATTAGGCGTCCAGCTTGCAGTTGAACTCTTTGTTCCTGAAGCTGCAAGCGAGCTTACAGATAGTGTTGTTGAATACACACTTGTTCCGCTACTGTTCTTAATATCAATTGTAAGATTATTTGAGGCTGCTGTTGAATTCACATTCTTAACAGTTACCGAAATTGTTGCAGCTTTACCTATAATTGTATCGCCGCAAGAAAGTGCGCTAACAGTTAAATCGGGTTTGTCAAGAACTGTAACCGTCACAGTTTTAGTATTATTGCTTTCATTCTTTTCACTTACAGCACCTGCCGAGTCAGCAGTTGCAGTTATTGTGTATGTTCCTGCGGTACTTGGAGTCCAGTTTGCAGTTAAACTCTTTGTCCCTGAAGCCGCAAGCGAGCTTACAGATAGTGTTGTTGAATACACACTTGTTCCGCTACTGTTTTTAACATTAATTGCAAGTTTACTTGCGGCAGCCGTTGAATTCACATTCTTAACAGTTGCCGAAATTGTAGTAGCCGCACCCGTAATTGTATCACTGCAAGAAAGTGCACTAACAGTTAAATCGGGTTTATCAAGAACTGTAACTGTCGCAGTTTTAGTATTGTTACTTTCACTCTGCTCACTTATAGCACTTGCCGAGTCCGCAGTAACGGTTATTGTATATTTTCCTGCCGCACTTGGTGTAAACGATGTACTTAAAGCCTTTGTACCGCTTGCCGCAAGTGAAGAAACACTTAAATTCTTAGATAGCACCGAAGTTCCTGCAGAATTAGTCACCTTGACATTTGCTGTAGAAGCCCCTGCAGAATAATACAAATTTTGGATAGTTGTACTTATATTTACCGCACTGCCCACAACATTACCCGACGTACTAAGTGCCGAAACCTTAAGGTCGGGTTTAACAGTAGTAAAAGCCCAATTTTGATAATTCTTCTTATTA
The DNA here is from genome assembly GCA_045602785.1 of Acutalibacteraceae bacterium. GTDB lineage: Bacteria > Bacillota > Clostridia > Oscillospirales > Acutalibacteraceae > UBA737. The sequence goes on along the minus strand of JAZSCF010000073.1, from coordinate 6,394 downwards.
TACTCCGTTAATTTAACCGTACTGTCAGATGTGCTTCCGCTCGCAATTTGCACCGCCTGTTCTAAATACTTTTTAGGCACTAAACGATAACCGTATTTACTTTTTATTATCCTAAACAATTGATATTCAGAACCTGTTGCAGTTGCCGTTCGTATATTTGACTCAGTATCACCGTCATATTGATGTTCTAATTTTAAATTTCTTCCCGTATTGCAAACCGGACTTAAAGTGTAATAACCATCGCTAACATATTTCACTTTCCATTGCTGGTATTTATCATACTGCAATGACTTTTGATATACGTCATATTCGCCTGAATTTTGGGCTGTCATATATTTACCAGACTGACCGTTTTTTAAATAGTATGTACCGTTCGCAACAGTCTGTTCAGGAGCAAGATACCTGAGTACAAAAGTAGGTTTGTATGAACTTGCCTCAAAAGAGCCAAAATGTCCGCATTTTGTAGTGCTTTCGCTACTCGATTTAACCATAAAACCGTAAGAAGGATAATGTGTGCCTGTACACCATTTTTTAGCCACTGATTTTATATTAAAATAATAACGATGTGTATGTGTCTGCTCAAGTCCTAAATCATAGGAAATAGTCTTTGTTGCAGCAGGAGAAGATGCATAATTCGAAGAATCACTTAAGCCTGCTGAATTCCATGTTACTGTTGATTCGCTCCAACTTTTGTAATATTCATAAGCTTGAAGCGTTATCTCCGTCTCATAGCACATTAAATCTCTTAGAGAAAAATATGATGTATATATTTGTGATTCATCTATTGCCGTCAAATCCAAAGAGGTAAAAGCAATTAGAATTCTCGAAACGCCCTGTTCACTTCGTTTTCCAGCATAGAGAACTGCCGTGCTCGGATTATTTTCATCAGGATTGCTTTTATAAAGGGATATATCCTTAACACCGTAATCACCAATATCCGTATAATCAGGGTCAACGGTCACAGGATAAACGGTATCTTCACTTAATAAAAATTCTTGATTTACATTAGCGGTTACAATCCAAGTATTATCTGCTGTTTTTTCATAAGTGTAATAACAATTTTCTGCTACTTTTCCCGCAGCGTCAAATACATAAATTGGATTAATATAACCTGTCATCTCTTCAGTTTCAGGATTGCTTACATATAACCCACCATCGCCCAGATCAACTATTTCCCCCTCTTCAAAGTCAAACTCAAAAGAATAGGTACTTTTATCGGTCGGTTCATTTAATATTACATCTTGTTTTACACCATTTAGAAGAGGTGTATATCGCAACACTGTGTTTTCGCCAAAAACATCAAAATAATCAACACATTCTTCTGTTGCCTTTATTTCAGAACTCTCAGGAATAAAACCATCTAACACATTTAGATTAATTCCTACTGCTAAAGCGCCCTTAGAAGTAGATACTTTATTTTGATTATTCTTTATTGATATACCTATAGGTTTTACATTAATTTCATTATTGCCTTTAAGTTTTATTCCTTTTTTTATATCCTTAGGAAATTTAGTAGAAAAAGCGCCACAAGCATTCTTATACGCATATCCCCATTCACGGCATTTTACTATAGAATTATCAGAATCTTTAACATTTCCATATTTATCCTCATATTTAGCGGGAACGTTATAGTAGTACATTGTTCGGGTATTATCTTCGTTTTGAAATATTACCGTATAAATATTAGGTTCTTCAGAATAAAGTCTTACCTTATGCCCTGCTTCAACCGCTTCATCATAATCAATTCCCACAGGAACCTCTTCAACTGTCAACTTTTTGTTCTTCAATTCTTCTAATGATAAAGCCTCGCTTTTTGAGTTGCGATTTCCACCAGCTTGATTATTAGAAACTGCTACATTAATCACAACACTACTAACGATCAAAACCAAGCAACTTATTATAGATAAGATTTTAGTATTTATTGTTTTACCTTTTTTCATTTTAAAACCTCCATTTTGATTGTTTATATATGACTATGCTATCTAAATTATAAAACTCAATTTTCACATTATCCATTGATTATCGATGTTGTATTTTGTTATATTTTGTTGGTTTATGTTGACTAAAAAGTAAAATAATGGTAAAATTGATAAAGCAAGTTTATTAGGGGTGAATCTATGAATATTTTATTGGTCGAAGATGATTTATTAGAAGTTAATCAATTATCAGAAGCTATTGAATCAGCGGATGGTCTTGAACTTATAGGTATTACAAACAATTCCTCGAAAGCTCTTGAATATATATGTGATTATCTCCCTGATATTGTAATTTTAGATTTAGAATTATTACAAGGTTCAGGTAGTGGGCTAACTCTATTGACTGAGTTGAATAATACTTCCCTAAGTAAAATTCCGTACATTTTGGTAACAACTAATAACACAAGTTCCCTTACCATGGATTACGCCCACCAATATGGTGCAGATTATATAATGTCAAAGCACCAAACTGATTATAGCGCCAAAAGTGTTGTAAACTTCATTCAAATGGTCAAACCCATTATAAATAAAAAACATAAAAAAGTCGTTCCTGTCACTCCTACAGAAACGACTACTCAATTAAGAAAAAGAACCACAAGACGTATAATTTCCGAACTTAATATTATCGGAATCAATCCAAAATCAGTTGGTTTCATTTACTTAGTTGATGCAATAAATATTATGATTGAACATAAAACACAAAATATATCAAGTATTATTGCACAAACACACGGAAAAACAGATGCAAGTGTTGAAAGAGCTATGCAAAATGCAATAAATCGCGCATGGCGAACTAATAATATTGATGAATTATATGAGCACTACAAAGCACCGATTGCATCGAGTAAGGGTGTCCCCACTGTCACTGAATTCATTTGCTACTATGCAAATTTAATTAAAAATGATTACTAAATAGAAATAGGCTGCTTTAAGCAGCCTATTCCATATAACTATTATTGACCATTTCTATTAAATAGCCAATTCCAGAAATCCAACCACATATTATATACCTCCTTATCATCTTGATAAGCAAAGTATATAAACTTTAAATTTAAAAATAAATTTGTTCGTTTCGTATATTTTTCGTTGTTTTAAGTAGGTTTTTATATGATTAACTTTATAAGTATGAATTTAAAATATGTTCCAATAGCTTTTTGTAGTATTTTAGTTTTTAAAAAACTATTAAATATTAACGTCACCAAGAGAGATCTAATGTATCAATCTCTTCTCTCTATTATTTTATCGTTAATAATGATACTAATGCGTCAATATCTCGCAACCATTAGTATTTCTCTATTCATCATATTTTTAATTTTAGTAAACCTATTAATTTTCAAACAACCTATGGAAACATCTATCGTTGCAACATCTATTTCTTTCGGTATAACATACTCTTTACACTCTATAGCAACTTTTCTAACGTTTCCTGCATATGCGATTTTACATACAATAATATCTAATAGTGATATTTTAAGACTGTGTTCTGATTTAACTTGCTCGATAATTCATATTATTCTATGTATAATACCTTTTAAATTTAAACGGTTCAAAAACGGTTTGTATTTCTTAAGAAAAGAAAAAATAAATAATATAGGTGTGATAATAGCATGTTTATCACCTTTAGCAACCACTTTTTTTGATTGTTTCCCCACACGCAATTTTTATTATTTTATTCCTGTTATCTACATATGTATGTGCGGAATCCTATTATTTCTTTGGTTGCGTATACAACTTAAAAAAGATTATTATAAAAACTTACGCGAACGTGAAATCGAAATTCTCAAATATACAATTCAAGAACAAAATATTCAAATAGATAATTATAAATTGCATTGTGATGAATTATCAAAAATCATTCATAGAGACAACAAATTAATACCCGCAATAGAACTTGCAGTAAATGATACCTTATCCACGATATCTCCTTGTTATATTTCTGAGTCCGCCAATAAACAACTAGCAGAAATTTCCACACACTTAAACCACCTGTCTAAAGAAAGAAAAAACATTGTTTTGAATTATGAAAATAAATATAATTTTTTACCAAAAACAAATATAATTTCAATTGATGCAACTATTAACTATATGTTAAAAAAAGCAAAATCCGACAATATTGAATTTGATTTTAATATGAACGAAAATATCAATAATTTTTGTAAACACGGTATTATGGAATCAGACTTAAATACCTTACTCGCCGACCTTATTGAAAACGCAATAATAGCAACACATAAATGTGAAAATAAAAAGATTTTTGTAATATTTAATAATGAAAATAACGTATACTCCCTATCCGTATTTGACAGCGGTATTGATTTTGAAGAATCTAGTTTCGAGAATTTAGGTATAAGAAAGAATACCACTCATAAAGAAACAGGTGGCAGTGGTATCGGTCTTATGACTGCAATGGATATTTGCCAAAAGTACCAAGCAAGTTTTTGCATTGATGAAATTTTGCCTGATAATACATACACTAAAAAAGTTACTATATGTTTTGATGATTTATCCCAAATAAGAATATCAACAAATCGAAAAAATATAATACACGTATGTTCAAAACGAAATGATATCACTTTGATACACCTATGATTTATCCCTATAAAACCAAAACTTATTAGCGAAAATTTTTTGCTAATGTGGTGATACCATTAAGTTGTAGTAATTATTGAGTTGACAACTAAAGTTATTGTTATATAGTAAGTGTATTAAAGCCAACTTTAGTTATGAAAAACAAACAAATTTCCAGCAAATAATTAAGTTTTCTTGAAACTCGCATGTAACCTTTTTTTACTTTTATATCAAAGAGTCGCTTTTAGCGGCTCTTAATTTTTCTATAAAAAGAGGTTAAAACTATGAAAAAAGTAAAAACAATGTATGAGTTCAAGCACAATTTCTACTCCAAACTGTATGCAGCAATGGAGAAGAAAAATAAGACGTACAAGGATCTAAGCACTGATTTGGGCAAAAATCCCGGGTACATTAGCCGCGTTATGTCAGGTAAAATAGAGCCTTCATTTAGTATGATTTTCTACATTGCAGAAGCTCTTGGAATAGAGCCACGAGACCTTTTTTAATTTATGATGACCTGTCAGGTCATTTCGCACTCACAAGTATTGACATACTTGAATAGGGGTGTTAAACTGACTATGCTATATTTGAAATAAAGCAGGAGTGTTTTTAAAAGATAACGAAAACAGCAATGTTCCGAAAGGGTTAATTGCGCTTGTTTGTTATGCTTGGCTCCTGCGTATAGGGCAAAGGCAAAAGGACTGCAAGTTAGCACTTATCCTTCGGGGTAGGTGCTTTTTTGTTATCTTTTTGCCTTCTTTTTATGTTTTGTTCTCCGGTAGGTGACGGGTTCAAAATAAACGCATAAAGGAAAAAGTTAGCAAAAGGCATGTATTTGACATGGGAAGTTAGTTGCGCCGAAGGTTTGGTGCCGAGAGTTACAGTTTGAGTTCTGCAGCGGACTGAGAATCACTAGCAGAGAACCTTTGAAGTTAGGACTTAACTTCATCAGTCGATGCTCTAAGGCTGATTATCCGTAGGACCGAAGAAGTGGAAATACGGAACAAAAGAGCTATCACAGTTCTGGCAGCGGACAAGGTGATATATGGTAGATAGGCGACATAAGTTTCAATCGACCTATCACGTTGCTCGGTTTTTTGATTTCCCGTAATAAATCAGACCCCACTTTCATGAAGTGGTCCGAAGGATCGGAAAAGTCGTGATATACAAAGCCTTTCACAAAGGTGATGTGAATTAAAAAAGTGCGGATAGCAGAGCCGTTACGAAACGAGGATTGTTCGACTGCGACCTGCCTTCACTTATGGTAGTTTATTAACGAAAATAAGTGCGAAACGAAGGCTTGGATTCAGCCATAAGTTATTGACGAAAATTATGGAATCCACGACGTTTGAGAGTTCCGTCGGTAAATAAAACTGCTCAAGCGGTGGTGCTACCGTCCATTAAGGGAAATCTCTGTCCCTTACGGGAAAAGTATACGAAGTTTCCGGGATTTAATCGGTAATGAAAATCCCCGCCGAACGAGTTGTTTAGTCTCGGCCAGGCTGAGATGCCTTGCACTCGGCGTAGCGTCAGCAAGCAATACAAGGTTGTTTGCACTCTTGAATTTAAGAGAACACGCACGGAAAATCTATTAATCTTGCGAAAAGTTTAATAGATTAAGCCACCTACTAACCTTATTTTACAGCAGAATACCAGAACAGAACTTTCGCTTCGGGATGATTTATGACTGTCTCTTCGAGAGTGTATGATTTACTTTTTGAGAGCAAGTTGCACCTGCTAAACAAACCTTCGGCTCTCTGCAAGTTGTCATTCGTGTAATGAATGACAAGCTGCAGGAAGCCGAAGAGAATAACAAACAAACTACAAAGCAGGTGCTATGACTATCATTT
>JAZSCF010000072.1:0-6913 GCA_045602785.1 Acutalibacteraceae bacterium | reverse complement strand
ATCCATAAAGGAGAGATAGAATGTTCGACAAAATCAAAATATTAGCAAATGGATTTTTAACAGTTGTTGTAGTTTTGGGATAATAACTCTATTTCAAATTTCTAGTCTTGATTTATTAAACTTTAGATTGCATTGAATTATTTTTCTCACACTATTATTTTTAACAATACTATTTATCATTTTAGGATTTTCACTTAAATGTATATATAAACAACTTAATGATGAAATTCAATCAATTTATAATTATTATGATAATAAAATAAAAAAGATTGAAGAAAAAATATAAAAATCACTTATTTTTACGATGTTTTATAGTCAAAAAAGTGAATTCAACCAACCTCCCTAAATGACAAAATAATTCACTTGCATACGTTATAAAAATATTGTAAAATTAAGGAAAGAAATAATGTTTAAAGGATGATACATATATGTCTAAGCGTGTTGTATTTTTTGGTGATTCAATTACTGATGCTTGCCGCAGAGAAGATGTTTTCTACGGTATGGGCGCAGGCTATGCCACAATGGTTTGTGGCGAACTGAGTGGTGAATATCCCAATCAATTTAAATTTGAAAATATGGGCATAGGCGGCCACCGTATTGTTGATTTATACGCCCGTATTAAGAGCGATTTTTTAAATCTAAAACCTGATTATGCAAGTATTTACTGCGGTGTTAACGATAGCTGGCACGAAATTTTATATCAAAACGGCGTTAATACCCAAAAGTTTGAAATGGTTTATCAGCTAATGCTTGATGAAATTCTTGAAACGCTTCCCAATATAAAGCTTATTTTGATTGCACCGTATGTTGTTGAAGGCAGAGGAACCGAAAACACCGAAGAAATGCCCAACCGCTTGCAGCAGTTCCAAGTTGATGTAGCCGAAAAGGCGGCGGCGGTTGTGCGTATTGCAAAAAAATACAATTTACCTGTTATTGAATTACAGCCGATTTTTGATGCTGCTTGCGAAAAGGCAGCACCTGATTATTGGACAACCGACGGTGTGCACCCCACTCCTGCAGGTCATACCCTTATCAAAAACGCGTGGATAAAGGAATTTAAAAAATTAATTTAAAACACTGCATTGTGGCACCTTTCTTATGAAGGGTGCCACAGTTTCCTAGTTTCCTTTCAGATTATAAAATATGTAAGTAAGAGAACCTACAGTCCAAAACCCCGTCCTACAAGGACGGGGTTTTATTATATTCCCTTGGCGTTTTCCCTGTGTGCTTTTTGAAAAATCGGCAAAAATACCCGTCACTTAAAAAGCCCAATACCGATGCGATTTCTTTAAGCGAAATATCGTCGTATTCAAGCATATTAATCGCGCGGTTTAATACTAATTGGTTTTTATATTCAAGCGGTGTTACGCCGAACTCCTTTTTAAAAAGCGCATAAAATTGCGATGTGCTCATATAACACAGTGTTGCAAGCTGTTTAAAGTCGATATTCTCAACAAAATGCTCGTTAATATAATTTGTAGCAGGCATAAGCTTTTTAAAATCAGGGCTTACTGCTTTATTATCAAGGCACCTTAAAAATCCGCAAAGCTTTTCAAGCTTAAATAAAAAACTGTTTTGCGAATCGCCACCTATGTAAAGCGAGTCTAAATATTCTACCGCTTCGGTTGATAAAATATCGGTGATTTTAAGCGGAGTTTTGGAAAAAAGTGTAATTTCATTATTTATATAAAGATTGAATACTACCCTGTAAATTTCTATTTCTTCGCTATGTATTTCAAATATATGCTTAGATCCTTCCGGCAAGTAAACCAATGCTCCTTGCTTGCAGTCACATCTGCCATTTTCAAAAACCCAGCTACATTCACCCTTTTTAACATAAACAAAACCGTTAAAAACTCTGCTTTGTACATCCAAAATTCGATAAATGGGCTTTTGCAAAATAACATTAATATTAGTAAAATAAAAATTGTAATTCTTAAGCTGTTTATAATCAATTATCATATAATCACCAACTGTATTATATTGAATCCACAGTCTTTAGTCAAGATAATTGGAATATTGTGCAATTATTTTATAATTATGTGCATTGAATATTTTACCTCTCGGTTATAAAATTAACATATAAATATGTTTTGGAGGCAAAAATGAAATTCTTTAAACCGTTCGAACCCCCTATAGCCCCAAGCTTTTTAGAAAAGGAATATAATATTACAAACTTTGGTGCAGTACCCGATTCGGACACCAAATGCACAAGAGCTATTGCCGATGCAATAAGTGAATGCAGTAGAAACGGCGGTGGCAGAGTTATTATTCCCAAAGGAAAATGGCTTACGGGCGCAATTCATTTTAAGGATAATGTAAACCTACATCTTGAAAAAGGCGCCGAAGTAATCTTTAGTAGTGATTTTGATGATTACCTTCCCGTTGTATACGGTGTTTTAGGCGGTACTCGCTGTTACAGTGTGTCCCACCTTTTGTATGCCCACAAATGCAAAAACATTGCCCTTACAGGCTTTGGCACACTCGACGGCAACGGCGAATTTTGGTGGCCAATGCTTCACAACAGGGGTGTAATTAAGGATTTACTTCAAAAAGGCAAAACCAAGGCTCCCCTAACTGAACGTGTTTACGATAAGCCCGATTTTTCACTAAGACCCCGTATGCTACAGTTTGTAGACTGTGAAAATGTGCTTATTGAAGGCGTATCGTTTAAAAACAGCCCTTCTTGGACAATTCACCCCGTTTGGTGCAAAAATATTATTGTTCGTAACATAAAGGTTAAAAACCCCACCTGCGGACCAAATACCGACGGTATTAATTTAGATAGCTGCAAGCGCGGCCTTATTGATGGATGTCATATAGATACGGGTGACGATATTATTTGCCTTAAAACCTTGAGTAACCAAGATGCTTGGGAGGTTGGTATTCCTTGCGAAGATATTGAAATACGCAACTGTACCGCTCCCGGTGGTCACGGTGCCTTAACAATAGGCAGTGAAACCAGTGCCGATATTAGAAACGCTTACATTCACGACTGTAATTTTGGCAGAGTTTACAGTGCTGTTCGTATAAAGAGTATGCCTGGTCGCGGCGGTGTTGTTGAGAATATTGATATTGAAAATGTTACCGCTGATACTTCTATAACCGAAGCGGTAATACTTACCCTGCGCTATAACGAGGATTTTTCTCTCAAGCGCAATACCGTATTTATCAATATGCCTACATTTAGAAATATTTCAATAAATAATGTTAAATGCAATAAATCAAACCGCGGTATATATGTTTTGGGTGAAGAAAATTCGCCGCTTGAAAACATATATATTTCCAATATAACAACCAACGCGTTTGAGCCTATGAAGATTGAATATGTTAAAAACCTTAACCTTTCAAACATAAATTTAGGCTCTTGCGAAAAATTAAGTGAAAAATTATAAAAGGAGCGTTAATTATGAATGCACAGCAAATTAAAGAATTAGCCTACCAATGCGGTGCCGACCTTTGCGGCATTACTTCCCTTGACCGTTTTGAAGGTGCGCCCGCTAATATGGATCCACGCTACATTATGCCCGAAGCTAAAAGTATGATTGTTATGGGCTTTAGAGTTATGCGCGGTTCCTTGCGCGGTATTGAAGAAGGTACATTCTTCTCTAACTATTCGGCAATGGGTTACGGTTGCCTTACCTATACATACATTCCGCTTACTGTTATTAATATGTGCCGTGTTATTGAAGATGAAGGCTACGAAGCAATCCCCTTAGGTCACCAAAGCGACTGGCGTGGTATTGATAATGACGGTAATATAAGAGAAAACTATTCAAAACCCGTGGAAGAAGGCAAACCCCAGCCCGATATTATGCTACACCTTCGTATTTGTGGCTATTTAGCAGGTCTTGGTGAAATTGGTTACAGTAAAATGCTTTTAACACCTGAATTTGGTCCCCGACTAAGACTTGGTGTTATTTTAACTGAATTAGAGCTTGAGCCCGACCCAATTTATGACGGTCCCAAGCTTTGTAATAAGTGTATGGCATGTGTGAGAGAATGCCCGGGTAACGCAATCAGCGCAACCAAAACTGTTAAAGTAAATCTTGCAGGGCACGAAGTTGAATGGGGCGAGCTTGACTGTGATGCTTGCGATATTGCTTTCCGCGGTGGTGAGCTTTGTAAGGATGGCGAAAAAGGTACTTATCAGGAAGGCCGCGATGATGTAAAACCAGGCTCACACTCCCCCTTTTACTTTAAGCCTGCCAACCTTTACAACACAGGTCAAGCCGTTTGCGGTGCTAAGGGTTGTACTCGTGCTTGTATGGTTAGTCTTGAAAAACGCGGTGTGCTTAAAAACAAATTCCACAAGCCATTCCGCCGTAAACCGCTTTGGAGTGTTGATTGGTCCGATTACGAAGCAAGAGAAGGCGGAAATACATCTGTCAGCGCATTGGGTGCTATGTCAAAGTTAAATAAAAATACCGAATCGCCCGAAAACGAGCTTTCTAAAAAGCACGACCTTGAAGCAGATTAGGGAGTTCAAATATGCTTAAACTTTCAGTAGGCTACCAATTCATTGAAAATCACCCATTTTCTTCCATAGTAAAATCTTATGCAGAAAGTATTGAAGAAGTATATTTCGCTTGGACCGATATGCCAAGCGGACGTTCAATGATAGGTGGATTTGACGGTTATTTTGACTACGAATTGCAAAATATCTTAACCCAAGAATTAAAGGACATAAAGCAAATGGGGATTAAGCTTAATTTGCTTTTTAACGCGAACTGCTACGGGGAAGATTCTATGAGCAAAACCTTAATGGGTAAAGTTTATTCTGTTATAGATTATCTTATAAATAACGATATTGCCCCCGATTGTGTGACAACCGCCTCCCCTGCTATTGCTTTTATGATTAAAAATCAATATCCCGATATTGAACTAAAGGCATCGGTTAATATGAAGATTGCATCAATTAAAGGTATGCAGTATGTTTCGCATTTGTTTGATAGCTTTTGTGTCGCAAAGGAATGTAACCGCAATATAGAGCTTTTGAAAACACTTAAAGCGTGGGCGGAAGAGAATAATAAAAAAATAACAATACTTGCAAATAGCGGTTGTATGCGAGATTGCAGCGGTCAAATTTTTCACGATAATATGGTGGCACACGAAGCCCAAATTGCTAAACAAAAAAATATAGATTTTCTACCCTATATGTGTTGGAACCACCTAAAAGACTCCAAAAACTTTGTATCGGTATTGCAAAACACTTGGATCAGACCTGAAGACATTAATAATTACGAAGATCTTGCAGACACTGTAAAGCTTGCCACAAGAACGCATCAATTACCGGGTATGGTTATAGGTGCTTACGCAAGACGAATGTATTCGGGTAATTTGCTTGATTTATTTGAACCGGGATACAGTCCCGCATTCGCGCCTTATATAATAGACAGTTCTAAAATACCCAACGACTTTTGGTCACATACGGTTTATTGCAATAAAGACTGTACAAAATGCGATTATTGTGATAAAGTTTTAAAGGACTCACTTTTAATGGCAGAATAACTTTTGGAGGCAATTATGAAACGACCTTTATTTGTTTTTGCAGGTCAATCGAATATGATGGGTGCTTCTGTTTACCCTGCAAGCGAGCAGATATATTTTAATAACTCCTTTGAATACTTGCACAAGCCAAAAAGATTTGGAAAAGATAGTGGCGAATTTAAAAGCTACGGTTTTCCTTGCGGTGAATTTTCCTATAAAGACCTTAAAAAAGCTTACGGTGAAAGTACCGATATTAAAGCTAAAAGCGAGCTTACAAACTTTACCGAAAACACCTATTTTTGCCCTTCGATGTGTAATCTTAAAAACGATAAGGAAAAACTTACATATTCGTTTAAAGAATATAGCGAAGCGACTACAGGAACGGCTGTAAGCCTTGCACCCTTTATAGTAAAGGGACTGGAAAGTAGCGGTTTTTCTTGTGCTTATACCCACATTGCAAAAGGCTCTGTTAAAATAGCCCATTACCTTGAGGGTGAAGCGTGCGAATACTTCTACCAAAAGGCAAACGACTTTTTTAAGGATAGTGAAATTAAATTTCAAGGTGATGATTTATCCGAAAAGGTACTTGTTTGGCTTCAGGGTGAAAGCAATGCCGAAATTGGCTATGAAAACTATAAATTATCTTTAAAAAAGTTTTGGGAAAGACTTAAGAAAAACGGCTTTACAAAGTTTTTTATTATCCGAGTAGGATATTGGGGTCGCGACGCGATTACCCAAATTATGCGCGCGCAAGAAGATTTTTGCAAGAAAGAAAAGGATGCATATATGCTAACAAGGGTTTGCTCGTATTTTGAATACGACGACCAAAATACAGAAAACTGGTTTAAAAACCCTGTGACCGAAGAATTTTACCTTTGCCGCGACAGCTTTTATGGCTTTACGAACCGACATATAAACGAAAAAGGCTTTAAGGTTATTGCAAAATATTCGCTTCCCAATATTATAAGAATTATTTTTGAAAACAAACAACCTATTTTAGAAGAAGAAAATATAATACCATTAATGTAAAAAAGTCCCTTTCACAATTGAAAGGGATTTTTTTACCAACCGTATTTCTTTAAATTTATTGTGCCGTCTTTTTCAAAAACAATGCCTTCTTTTTCAAGCAGTTCTCTTTGAACATCTTCTCCGCCAAAGGCAAACGCAGGCGCCACCCTGCCCTCACGGTTTACTACCCTGTGGCAAGGAATAACTATTGGCTTTGGGTTATTGTGTAGTGCATAGCCTACGACCCTTGCCCAGCGCGGATTCCCTGCAAGCATTGCTACCTGACCGTAGGTTGCAACCTTGCCCTTCGGAATCTGTTTTACAACATCATATATCAATTCGAATGCGGACTTGTCCATCGTAATCCCCCTTCTTCTCTGCACCCTTCAAACCGCCACACCATCCACCGTTAAAC
>JAZSCF010000071.1:0-5427 GCA_045602785.1 Acutalibacteraceae bacterium | reverse complement strand
TCCTTAACCGATTTATCGCTTTCTACGCCCATTTTTGACGCTAATTTTGCGAACTGTGGGCTGTCCTTTATCTCACTATCAAGCAAATCCGCAAGTATCTTCTGTATGGTCTTTTTTTCTCGCCTTGCCTGTCCGCTTGCTATTCCACCTTTTCGCCCATTTTCCACCGCTTCTTCACCGCTTCGGAATTGTGTCGCTTCGGCGTTGGGCGGTCTCTTATCGGGCATTTACTCACCCCTTTTCAGCCTTTTATACAACTTCTGCAAATATTTTTCATAGTCCCTTTTCAAGTGTGGACTGTTTGTCTTTTCAATAGCGGTTTTTACTCTTTCAATCTCTGCTTTGATATTATCCATTTATCAATACCGCCTTTTCTCCTGTCAATGTTTCCCATCGCTTGACTATTACATCGCAATACTTGGGGTCAAGTTCCATCATATAGCAAGTGCGGTCTAACTGTTCACAAGCAATAAGTGTTGAACCGCTACCGCCGAACACATCAAGCACACTTTCGTTTTCTCTACTGCTTGACTTTATCGCGCGGCTACAAAGAGCAATCGGCTTCGGTGTTGCGTGTTCACCGCAGTTTTCTCTTTCCGCGGAACTTGTTCTGTCAAAATGCCAAACATCATTCATATTATCGTGGCAATTGTCAAAGTATGTTCTTTCTTTTTCATACTCTTTTTTAATTTTTTCTTGTTCTTCAACAAGTTCTTCGTGTGGTCTTAAAAAGGCATTTATGCCGTGTTCCTTCGCCCATTTTGCCCATTTCAAATAAACATCTTCGGGCGGCACTCTCCACTGGTCTGTTGTTGTCCAATGGTCTGCCACAAGTCCCTTGCATCCCGCTATTGTTTTTAGTTGTGCCGTGTCCCATCCACAAAGTTTCTTTTGTTCCTGTAAATATTGCAATAAAGGTCTAAACCTTTCATCAAATTTCTTTTGCCAAGAATTTATGTGCAAAACAGTTTTTCCACAAGAAACAAACAAACACTTTTCGCTTGCAACCGCATACGATGTGTGTTTTTCGGACATCTGCCCTTGCCCATTTCCCTTATCCCAAGTGATAAAGTTTCTAAAAGTGATTTTGTTTTGTTTCGCCATAGGTTTCAAAATATGGCTATAAATATCCATTAAAGGCTCATCAATTCCCCAACAATACCAAGAGCCATTTTCTTTTGTATTCGAAAAGGTCAGCGGTATCCACTTTTTGTTAAATTCAAGCAAATCGTCATAATTGAGATTATCGTTCAACACTCCGTCTGCTTCTTTCTTCATTCCATACGGCGGGTCAGTAAACACCATATCCGCTTTATTGCCATTCATCAGCAATTCAACAGTTGCCTTATCCGTGCTATCTCCACACATCAGCCTATGTCTGCCAAGTTGCCAAATATCGCCTAACTTTGTAATCGGCTCGTTTTCCTCGTCAACTTCGGGTGCTTCATCTTCCACAATTTCCGCATCCTCGTCTGTGTCCGTATCAATGCCGAAGTCAAAATCAAAATCGCTCAAATCAAGGTCAGCCAATTCATCAGCCAAATTGTCAAAGTCATATAATGCGAGTTCGCTTGACTTATTGTGAACAATGGCATATTCTCTGCGTTGCTCGTCTGTCAAGTGGTCTAAACGAATACAAGGCACTTTGTCTATGCCTAATTGCTTACAGGCTAACACTCTGCCGTGTCCCTCAACAATGGTATTATCTTTGCCCCATATTCCAACGGGGTCAATCATTTCATACTTGCTGATAGACTTTGCAATTTCGCCAATGTCAAAATCTTCGTGCTTCTTGTTGTTTTTCTCATACGGCTTCAAATCCTCAACCGCAATATACTCAATTTTTAATTCCATACATTCACCCCATTATGCACAAAAGAGCCGACACAATCGGCTGTGTTTGATTAGCATATTGTATCAACTCCTTGTATAGTTTAGATTTTAGATAGTTTTGCACGGATGCAAGTCTAAATTTCACCCTGCACCCGCGCTAACAAAGAAAGGAGGTCAAAATGAAAAACATTTGTACCCTTTCTATTATATCACAATTATTTTTATTTGTCAACCGATGCCACATACTGACCATAAGACAACCTTGTTTTGTGTTCCTTGTTGTACTTTTCGACATCTCTTATAACTTGATATATACTTTTAAATTTTGCCTTTTTTCTTGGAGTGTAAACCTTATACTGCTCGTTGGTGTTTTTGATGTTTCTTTGCCGATTTTCTTTTTCACATTTTTGGCAAAGTCTTTTTCTCGGAGAATTAGTGTAATATTCCGCACCACATTGTGTACAAATTCGCAATGTAAGATTATCTTTTATTATTTTATTTATTAAAACTATCTCGCTCATAACAACACTTTGCGGTATTTCTAACAACAAGCTCGTTTCCTCTACCGAGTGGTCGCTACCATAATAACACCGCAAAATTTGACGTGTGCGTAGTGTTCGGCAGAAGTCTAAAGCCCTTGAAATTCCGCTATTATCAATGTTTAGTTTCGTTTCCATTTTGTTCTCCCTTGTCGTTATTTTCTTGCCTATCTATATTTTCGTATGCTTTTGCAGTTATATATATTCCAAATACAGCCCCCAGTATAAATATCCCAATGGCACACCAAATCACTCATCATCACCCACCAATTCTTTTAATTTCCCTTTTTTAATCAAATACCAAAAGTGTTTATATTCTATACCAAGTTTATCTGCTAACTCGCTTAATGTATATTCTTGTCCTTGATAACACACTCTACGATTGTTACACCTGTTGTTTGATTGAGTTTTCATATCAACCCACCGACAATTATCGGGCGAATAGCCTTTATCGTTGTCTGTTCGGTCAATAGTTAAGTTATCTTGATATCCATTAGCCATAGACCATTCATAAAATTTTCGAAAATCATTTTTCCATTCATCGCAAACTTTAATGCCTCTGCCACCATATCTGTTATAGTATGGCTCACTTGGGTTTTCACACCTTTTAATGCAACTCATCAAAATACGATGAAGCCTTTTACCACCATTTTCATACATTGTTCTTGACATATTTTTATTACGTAAGCAACCACAACTTTTGGTGCCGCCTCTTTGTAAATGGTCGGCTCTTGCTACTATTTCGTTTCCACAATCACACTTACAAAGCCAAAATGAATTGTAATGACTATCCATTTTTAAAAACTCTAAAACGGTAAGTTTACCAAATTTTTTATTGCTTAAATCTTTCATATCATTCGCCTATAATTTCTTTTAAAAGGTTGTCAATATCACATTCAAATAAAATCTTATAATCATATCTAATATCACCTTGCAAACATATTTTCAACCTATCCGCAAACTCTTTGTATGCTTCGGCTTTTAGGTTGTCGCAAAACTCTAACCATTCTTCAAGAGAATTTGCAAATACAAGCATATCTTCAACTCGTATGTGCGATTTAAACTCTGCAATTTTATCCTCAAAAGGTTTCAACCTATCAATCTCTGTATTTAAGCAATCGGAATAGTTTTGCTCAGCTACTATCTTTGCTTTTTGGCGGTTGATTAGGTCAAGGGTTGCTTTGTTCATTTCATTATTGTGTTCTTCGCAAAAATCGTATATTTCGCACTTTTCACAATCACTATTGCATTTTATACAACACTCCAAAGCCTTTATAATCTCGTTATCTGTTAGTTTTTTATCGGTCATTGTTTTTACTACCTTCCCATTTGATAACATCATTTCCTTTCACGCCCCTTTAATGCTTGTTTTAATGCCTTTTCAACCATATCCCAATCAATTTCTTTTTTCTCTATTCCTAATGGTCGCATTATTTCAACTCCTTTAACTTTGCACAACTGCAAAAATCATTTTCGTTCATTTTCATATTAGCGTTTCTCGTACAATAAAATGTTTTACTTTTCCATTTGGTGCTTTGATGTTTGATGGGTGTATAATATTCACAATCTTTACACCTTACAACCTCAATCACATCTGCTGTGGGTTGTTTTTTAATTTGGTCTATCGCAATTTCAATGCCGTATCGTGTATCTCCACTATCAAAATATACGGGTATTTTTTCTAATTCTTCAAGCAATTTTTCACGCTCTATGTATTCAGACATTATTTTCACTTCTTTTTCGTAGTTCTGCTTCTGCTTCCTCTTTGGTGAGGAATACTTCTTTATTCCAAATAGCATTATAACGTGTTGTAAAAACATTGGTATTACGTGCAATAGTAACAAGGAATTTTTTATGAGTTTGCACAAAACCAACGCACACCATATCTAAAACTCTTTTGTTATCTGCCCACCACACCGTATTACCAATTTTACAAGGCGGTACTATAACACCGTTTGCTAAAAGGTAGTCGGCAAGTGCATCTGCTTTTGGTCTTGGCACTTCTTTTGTTATTAAATCTATCAACCTTTTTCTATCGGTCTGCATTTTCTTCCCTCAACTTTCTACTGCAAAAAGGACAATATTTTATCAATTTTTCGTGTACATATTGTCCGCAATCATCGTCAATAATAGTAAACTGTAATTCGCTTTTGCCTTTGTGGTTATAACACCACGGACACGGCTTTAATTTATCGGTCATTCGGTATCAACCTCGCTTTCAAAATTACACCCACCAACACAACTACAACACGGTTGGTCTGTTCTGCCCATATCATAATATGCACAATTTTCACAACAATTTTCCACAACTACACCCTCCATTTATTTGCTAACTTAATAATCGCCCTCATATAATCTTCGGGTGATAAATTTTGTTGTTGTAACTTTCTTTTCTCTTGCTCATATCTTGCAAGTCTATCTTTATAACTCATTTATTCTAATCCCCACTTTCCATTTTTGAATTACAATTTGGGCAATATTTATACTGACTTGTACAAACCATAGTAAAGCAATTATTGCAGTTTGGACATTCCGCATATACATATCTCGTAGGAATTTTTATTTTTCCTTCAAGTTGCTCAATCTTGATTTTGTCGATTTTATTCCATTTGTTAATTGATTTTATTTCTTCCACTTTATCTTCTACTTTTATTTTTAATATTGTTTCTTTAAAATCATTTTTGAAAGTTGGATATAACCACACAAATAGCGGTATCAACAATACAAATATTTCGCATCCTATAGCATTATATCCTCTTTCAATGTTTCCAATCCTATGCATTAAATCGAACGATATAACCGTGATAATTAAAACAAAAATCCATTTTTTGTTTGATTTTAAAAATTTAACAAATTTCATTTTAAATCCTCCTTAATATCTTTAAGCGCACAATAAACTACGCTGTGTTTGCACTTATCCATTAAAATTGCTGTGTGGATTGATTTTCCGCTACTATCAAAGCCCAATTCATATCGGTAAGGGTGATATAAGGTGTCTTTATGTTTCACCCTTATATCACACCCCACCGCATATTTTTGGCATAGTTCTAAATAT
>JAZSCF010000070.1:0-13233 GCA_045602785.1 Acutalibacteraceae bacterium | reverse complement strand
TCCGGCTGGAACATGGCGCTGCAGGGCGGCGAGTTGGAGGTCATTTCCAGCGCCGTCATCGGCGGCACGCTGCTCACCGGCGGCGTGGGCTACATGGTGGGCACGATGTTCGGCGTGCTGCTGAAATCGGTCATCCCCGCCATCATCAACTTCAACGGCACCCTGTCCTCCTGGTGGGGCAAGATCGCCACCGGCGCGCTGCTGCTGCTGTTCATCGTGATCCAGCAGCTGGTGGTCAGCTACACCGGCAAGAAGAAGGCGAGCTGAGCACAGCCTCCCCGATTCCCCGGCCCGGGCGGGTGGGGGAATCGGGGATTTGTCTGTTATTGCTTTCACGGGTTGCAATCATCGAAGAAATATGTTAAAATGGATTTGCAGTACAGGAAAGGAGACACATGGCCGGCGGCACCCGCGCCATGATGGAATACCGCCATGAGAATTCACAAATCCGCGGAGGACTACCTGGAGATGATCCTGCGCCTGAACGAGGAGAAGGGCTACGCCCGCTCCGTGGACTAATCTGGCTTTACAGTATCACTTGACAAAAACTTTTTAAGTGCAGAAATATCCTTTATTGTATCTACTGCTTGGTCGTTATTACAGTCATGGTAATCAATATAATCTTTGTATGTATTTAATTCTTTTTCTAATTCTTTACTAATACCGCATTCACCCGAAACTTTTGATAAATTTAGTATACCGTTTTCATTAGCAGTATGGGTTAAAGATGTACGCACAACATTTTTTACCACTGCAGAATATAGGTTTAGTTTATAGTTTATAGCTTATCAGCAATATCATAAATTAATTTTTCGGTTTTTTCCCAACCAAGACATGGGTCAGTAATAGATTTACCAAAGATGTGCTCTTCTGCTTTACAAGCGCCGTCTTCAATATAGCTTTCAATCATAAGACCCTTTACAAGCTTCTTAATGTCATCGTTATGATTACGGCTGTGTATAACTTCTTTTGCAATACGGATTTGCTCAAGATACTGCTTACCCGAGTTTGCGTGGTTGGTATCCACTATAACAGATGGATTTTGAAGATTTGTTTTTACATAAAGTTCGTTAAGTGTCACTAAATCTTCATAGTGGTAGTTGGAAACATTTTTACCTGCAAAATCAACCGAACCGCGAAGAATTGCATGGGTCAACGGATTACCGAGACTTTCAACTTCCCAACCTCTGTAAATATAAGTATGTGCCGACTGACCTGCTCTAATTGAATTCATCATAACAGAAAGGTCGCCGCCTGTTGGGTTCTTCATACCTACAGGCTCATCAATACCGCTTGCAACCAAACGGTGCTGTTGGTTTTCAGCTGAGCGAGCGCCTACTGCTACATAAGCCAATAAATCCGACAAATAACGGTGATTTTCAGGATAAAGCATTTCGTCAGCGCAGGTGAAACCATAATCGCGCAAAGCACATAAATGCAAATCACGAATAGCAATAATGCCCTTTAACATATCGGGAGCGGTTTCGGGGTCGGGTTGATGAAGCATACCCTTATAGCCTTCACCTGTTGTACGGGGTTTATTGGTGTAAATACGCGGAATGATTATAATCTTATCCTTAACCTTATCCTCTACTAAACGCAAGCGGGAAATATAATCAAGCACAGGGTCCTTATGGTCTGCAGAACAGGGACCAATAACCAAGATAAATTTATCAGACTCACCTGTAAATACCGCCTTGATTTCTTGGGCTCTTTTTTCTTTGATTTTTACCATTTCATCACTCAAAGAATACTGCGCTTTTATTTCTTGAGGGATTGGTAGCTTTCTGTGGAAAATCATGTTCATTTAAATCACACTTTCTTATTAAATTCACGGCGGCGGGCAGTAGAAAGTCGCATCATATCTCGCATTCCATCGCGGTCGTCGTTGCTTATAAAATTATATAGTTTATCAAATGTTTCGCGGTAGATGTCCATTTGCTCAAGCAGCACTTCTTTATTAGATAAAAGCAGCTCGCTCCACATTTCATCGTTAATATTAGCGATACGGGTTAAATCTCTGAAAGAGTCACCTGTATATTGAACTAAGTCTGGGTCATCGTTTGAACACATAAGCGATACCGCTATACAGTGAGTTAACTGCGATAAAAATGCTATCATTCTATCGTGCTTTTCTACCGATAGTATTGCCACTTTTGAAAAGCCTAAAAGCTCGCCCAAATTAGCGCAAAGCTCGATTGCTTCATTAGTGTTCTTTTCGGTAGGTACTACAATATAGTTAGCACCCTTAAAAATAGTGTCATCGCTATTCTCTACGCCCGATGTTTCCTTACCTGCCATGGGATGTGCGGCAATGAATTCTACATCGCTTCTAAGAATATTCTGAATATCGTAAACAATACAGGATTTTACACCCGTTACATCGGTGATAATAGCACCGCTTTTAAAGTATTGTTGATTTGCCTTTATCCACTCTTTAAAAATGTGCGGATAAAGTGCAAAAACAACTATATCAGCATCGGCTATAATCTCGGGTTTAATCTCGGTTGTTCCATAATCGATAATGCCGTGTTCTAAAGCATAATCTATGGAAGATTGTTCCTTGGTAATTGCGTTTACCTGAAAGCCTAACTTTTTAAGGCCCTTAGCATAGCTGCCGCCCAATAAACCCAAGCCAACAATCAATATGTTTAATTTTTTAATTAGTTTCATTTAAATCAATACCTATTTGAGAAATTATTTTGTAAAAGTTTGGAAAGCTTTTTGTTACACTTTCAGCCCCACTAATACTACCGCCTGTAACTGTTAAAATCAGTGTTAAAGCCATAGCTATACGGTGGTCATTATGAGAATTTAAAGCTTTAGCAGGTTGTTTTAATTCTCCGCTCTTTACTATTACGGAATTTTCGTAAACAACTACATCTGTGCCAAACTTTGAAAGCTCCTGCTTCATAGCTTCAGCGCGGTCGCTCTCCTTAATTTTAAGCCGTTTAGTACCTGTAAATTCGGCACCGCCAAAAAGACAGGAAAGTGCAAAAACAACAGGGGCTAAATCGGGGCAATCGGATAAATCAAAATGCTTTTGTCCGTTTTTAAGACCTTCAAATATAGCTTTATAAACGCGGTCGCCTTGAAGTGTATTTTCATTTAGTCCTTCAACCGTTACACTACCGCCTAAATAGTTAAAGGCTTCTAAAAATGCAGCGTTCGAACAATCCCCTTCAACGACATAATTTTGTGAACTATAACTACTGTCACCCTTTATATAAAAGGTGTTATTTTGCCTTTTTATTATAACTCCAAAGGAAGCTAAAACCTGCAAGGTTAAATCAATATAAGAAGCACTTTCAAAATTTCCGGTAACAGTTAGTGTACTATCCCCTTTGAGCAGCGGTAACAAGAACAACAAACCGCTTATAAACTGGCTTGAAACATTACCCGCTACACTGTATTCACCGCTTGAAAAACCACCGCATACCGTTAGCGAATTTTCACTTTTTTTGAACAAGATATCCTGATTTTTGGCAATGCTTTCGTAAATATCCAACGGGCGTTCAAAAAGGCGTTTTGCACCCTTTAAAATAACAGTTTTTCGGGACGCCATACAAAGCGGAATTAAAAAGCGCAAGGTGCTTCCACTCTCGTTTGCATCAAGCACTGCATTATCGGGTATAGCATCTAATTTAAGACCGCCTATAGTAACGGTATTACCGTTTATTTCTACCTTTGCGCCAAGCTTTTCAAGACAGTTTAAAGTGGCGGTAATATCCTTAGAAAAATCAATATTTGTTATAACGCTTTTTGGACTTAATGCACCGCAAATCAGTGCCCTATGAGCCATACTTTTTGAAGGCGGAGCAGAAACCATACCAAAAGCGCGTGACGGCTTAACTGTTACTGTCATTTTTATTCTCCATTAATATGTCAATCGCCTTCAAATAGCCATTAAAGCCAAGCCCTGCGACCGTCGCAATACAGTACTCTCTAACATAGCTTATCTGCCTAAAATCTTCCCTTTTAGAAACATCAGAAATATGTACTTCAACTGTACTTATACCAACCAATTTTAAGGCATCTAAAAGTGCTACGCTTGTATGAGTATAAGCTGCAGGATTTATTACAATACCTTGGAACTTTAAATAAGCATCTTGTATTTTATCAACCAAAACGCCCTCGTGATTTGATTGAAAAATTTCTACTTCTATTCCCTTTTCATTTGCGTAATTTTCTATTAAATCACATAAATCTTTATAGGTTTCACTACCGTAAATATTTGGCTCGCGAATGCCTAGCATATTAAGATTAGGACCGTTAATTACTAAGATTTTCATTATCTATAATTCTCCTTACAGCCGCTTTTGGTGTAGTGTTTTCGGTTATCCTTACATCCGCACACTCGCAGTAAATATTATACCGTTCCTCATAGCGTCTTTTAAGAGCTTCACTATCTTGCGAAAGCGGTCTATCGGGTGTACCTTGTAAGCTTTCTAGTGGTCTGTCAAGAAAATAAATTTTACCGTTTTGCTTTAAAGACCCAATGTTTTCTTTTCGCAAAACTGCACCACCGCCCGTAGCAATTACCTTACCAGAAAAAGCAGAAATGTTTCTTATAATTTCACTTTCAATATCGCGGAAACCACTTTCACCTTTTGTATTAAAAATATCGGTAATGTTACCGTATTTTTCTACAATTAAGTCATCGGTATCAATAAACTCAAGCCCTAAATTTTCGGCTAAAAGTGTACCTACTGTTGTCTTGCCGCTTCCTGGCATTCCAACAAGCACAATATTTTGCTTTTTCTTTAAAATGCCGTTATAAATACTATCTATTTTACTATTTGGTATTTTAGTGTTTTTAAAAAACTCGTAAGCAAAAACCGCCTGTGCTACAAGCATATATAAGCCACCACAAGCGACCAACCCTTTATTTAAAGCGCTAAGTACAAGCTTTGTGCGTAAAGGATTATAAACCGCATCAAACACACCAATTAAATTTGGAAAGTTTTCTATATCAATCGGTGTATTTTCTAAATTAGGAAACATACCCACGGGGGTTGTATTTATAATAATTTGGGTGTCCTTTAAACCGGTAGCTTCACTATAAGAAACGGTACCATCAGTTCCTTTTCGCGAAACCCTTGTAACGTTTTTAGCATTAAGGCTTTCAGCCACCGCCACCGCGGTTTTAGATGTTGCACCGTCGCCTAATATCAAGAAGTTTTTACCCTTAAAATCTATGCCCGATTTTTCTAACATAAACTTAAGCCCTAAAAAGTCGGTATTATACCCCTTTAGCACTCCGTTATCGTTAACTATTGTGTTAACTGCACCGATTTTTTTTGCAGTTTCATCAATATAATCAAGATAAGGAATAACCGTATTTTTATAAGGAATTGTAACATTTATGGCTTTAAAGTTTTTCTCCTTTAAAAAGGTAGCGACCTCTTGGCGTTTAAGTTCCTTTAAGGAGTAATCCAAACCAAAGTAGCTAGTATGTATTTCTTTAGAAAAGCTATGACCTAATTTTTCACCTATAAGTCCGTACTGCATTATTCACTCAACCAATCCGTGCCGTAGCGTGTTACTAAAATATCGGCTAAGGCCAAGGCAGTTATACTATCAACTACCACCTTTGCGCGATGTACAATGCAAGGGTCGTGTCTACCGGCAACCGCTAAAACTGCATCTTCTGTTGTTTTTATATTTACGGTGTTTTGCTCTTTTGCAATAGTGGGCGTTGGGCGAAAAGCTGTGCGGAAGGTTACAGGCATACCGTTAGTAATACCACCATTTATACCGCCCGAATTATTAGTTTCGGTAACTATTTTATCGTCCTTATTTTTAAAGCTATCATTAGCTTGTGAGCCTACCATATTAGCAAAATTGAAGCCTTTACCAAACTCTATTCCCTTAACCCCGGGGATTGAGAAAATAGCGTGGGATAAAACACTTTCAATGCTATCAAACCAAGGCTCTCCCGCACCTGCTGGCAGTCCCAAAACAGCGGTTTCAACTATACCGCCAATGCTGTCGCCTTTGGCTTTTACTTCATTAATTTTTTCAATCATTGCGGTTTCTTTGAATTCATCCAAAACCGCAAATTCCTTACCCGATAATATATCAAAATCGGTGTAATAATCGCAAAAATCGCGGTCTTCAATTTCGCCGATTTTAGCAATGTGACTGCCTATTTTAATGCCTTTTTTCAAAAGAGCAGGAATTATAATACCTGCCGCCGCACAAAGCGGTGCGGTAATTCTACCGCTAAAGTGACCGCCGCCGCGGTAATCCTGAAATCCTTTATATTTACATTCGGCAGTAAAATCCGCATGGGATGGTCTTGCTAAATCCTTAGTCTTAGAATAGTCACCCGAACGGGTATCAACATTTTTAATAATTATGCAAATAGGAGTGCCTGTAGTTTTACCTTCAAATACACCGCTTAGAATTTGAGGCTCGTCGACTTCCCTGCGCGGAGTTGAAACCGCCGAGAGTCCCCGTCGCGCATTCAAAAGCTTTTTAATAAAATTATTATCAACTTCTAATCCGGGTGCTACGCCATCTAATACTACGCCAATAGCTTCGCCGTGGCTTTCGCCGAAAAGAGTTACAGTAAGGTTGTTACCAAAGGTATTCTTCATTATAAAGCCACACTCCTTATAAGTTGTTCAAGCTCAGAAAAGCTTATATTTTTAAACTGAAATTCGCCTATTTTATCCACTGTTACTACTGTTATGCTTTCGCCAAAGGCTTTTTTATCGTGCTTGCACGCTTCAATTAATGCGTCGGCTTTTTCTTCTATTAAAGTAGGCAAATTAAGCTTTTTAAGTATTGGTAAAAGTCTTTGTTTTACGGCGACCGAGCACATAGGAATCATACCAATTGCCACACATTCGCCGTGATAGTATTTATCCATATTAAAGCTTTCTACCGCGTGGGCTAGAGTATGCCCAAAGTTTAAAACCTTGCGAAGTCCGCTTTCGTGCTCATCTTCTTCTACTACCGCTTTTTTAATAAGCAATGAACGGTAGATTATATCGTCTAAAACAGCATCAGTAATATCATTATTTTCAAAAATTTGGAACAACTCTTCATCCGAAGTTGTAGCCATTTTAAGCGCTTCGCAAAGGCCGTTGGAAACCTGTCTTTCAGGTAAGGTTTTAAGGGTATTAGTGTCAATAATAACCGCTTTGGGTGGATAAAAAGCACCAACCAAATTTTTATAACCCATATAATCTACTGCGGTTTTGCCGCCTATAGAAGAATCTACCTGAGAAAGTACAGTTGTAGGAATATTATAAAAATCAATACCGCGCATAAAGCATGCCGCCGCAAAACCCGAAAGGTCGCCCACAACACCTCCGCCTACTGCTACAACGCAGTCGGTACGGGTGAAATTGTTTTCTACCATAGTTTTAAGCAGTAATTCCCAAGTTTCAGTCTGCTTTGATTGTTCACCCTGCGGAATTGTAAGTATTACGGGGGTTTTAGATTGTTTTGCAACCGTTTGCGCATAGATTGCGGGCACACCGCTATCTGTTACTATAAGCACTCGCCTTTGGAGCTTTAAAAGCTCACCTACTTTATCTAAGGCGCCGCGTTCTAGTACAATATCATATCCGCCGCTTTGAGTTTTTACATTTATAATCAAAACCAATTCACCTATTTTATAAGAAATTCTTTTTCAAAATGTCCCAATATTTTAAGGTTATTACAACACTTTTTAAGGTCTTCAAGCATTGCTTTGCCTTCTTCACTCATAATATCGCCTTCACCTTCGGCGTAGAAGTAATAATCCCAAATAAGTTCCTTTGTAGGACGGCTTTTTAGTGCTTTAAGATTAAAGCCATGCTTACCGATTACGGTAATTGCTTCACCAAGCGAGCCTGCCGCATTTTTAACTGTAAAAAGCATGACAAAATGCTTATCGTTAGGTGTTGCAGTCTTTTCAGCACGGGTAAATACCGCGAAGCGTGTGGTATTGGTACCGCTTTCGTTAATGTGACCTTCAATTTTTTGAAGCCCAAACTTTTCACCTGCTTCCACACTGCCTATTGCTGCAATATCAGTTCTACCACTTTCTGCTACGGTTTTTGCCGCAACTGCGGTATTAACTGCATCTATTGTTTTATATCCTTTTTCGCGTATAAACTCGGCACATTGACCAAGTGCTTGCGGATGGCTTATAACCTCTTTAATACTTGAAAGTGTAGCACCGCTATTACCCAAAAGATTTTGTATAACCTCAATTTCGTAAATACCGCTGATAAAAAGACTACCAAAAAAGGCTAAATCTAAAACTTGTCCTACATCGCCGTTATGACTGTTTTCTATAGGAAGCACTGCGCAATCACATTCACCGTTTACTACAGCGTTATAAGCCGCTTTAAAATCTTTATAACCAATCGCCATTGCATCGGGGAAAATCTTCTCGGCGGCGATATTTGCAAAAGCGCCTTCTACACCGCTATATGCTACGCGCATACCGTCAAGTAATTTGTGCTGTAGCTTTTTAGAAAGGTCAATATTCCCTTGCAAAAAGTTTATGTAATAAGAACGGTATTCTTCATTATTTATATAAGTAGCATTGCGGGCAATAATCTCGGCTTCGCGAGAAAAATCATCAATAGGTAAGCCGTTTTCCTTTTTATACGCCGCTACTATTCGCGCCGCATCCATACGTGCTTCAAATAAACGCGCCATTTCTTTATCGGTTTCGTTAATAATTTTTCTTGCTCTTTCAAGCTCGGTCATAAGACACACTCCAAACTAAAAATAAAAAAATCCGCACCCTACTGAGCCACCTTCGGCACAAGCAGTTGCGGACTGTCCGTTTTACCAATGCCGAAAAAATTATCGGCAACTATCGGTGAACGGGCAGTCCTGATTAAAGTAATAAAAGTAAAAATTGTTAAAGAACATTCCGTTTCACCTCACAAAATCTAAGATAGTTGTTATTTTACACCACATTTTCTCTGTTGTCAAGTGTTTTTTCGCTTTAAAGCGCTAAAATTTTATTTTGTTGTATCTAATGAAGAAAAGCGGCCCCTTCGGAGCCGCTTTACATTAAATTTTAAACAATAAATCACCGTATGTCGGATAAGGCCAATAATTTTTAGGCATTACACTCTCGGCGCTATCGGCGTATTTACGAATATCCGCCATAAGAGTTAAAATATTATTGCGGTATTCGATTGCCTTTTCAAGAATATCCTTAGAACGCTCTGCCGAAGATACTGCGCTCTTAAGCTCAGCAGTAAGTGAGAAAATCTCCTTATTAGCGGCACAAAGCCTTTTTATAAGCTCGTATTCAACACTACTGTCAACCCTTATAAGATTTTTATTATTAACCGTTTCGCATAATAAATTGGTATAAGCGGTAATAGCAGGTATTACATCACGATTAATCATTTCTATTAAGGTTAACGCTTCAATATGTATTGTTTTGGCATAGTTTTCAAGAATAATATCCACACGCGAATCGATTTCGGCGCGGTTGAATACACCGTGGCGCTCAAACAAAGCAACATTTTCGTTTGCTTTAAGAAGCGGTAGTGCATCTACAGTACTTCTAAGGTTTAATAAGCCACGTTTTGCCGCCTCTTCTTCCCATTCGCGTGAATAACCGTCACCGTTAAAGATTATTCGCTTATGCTTAGCAACAACATCCTTAACAATACTATTGACTTCCGCTTCAACATCGGTTGCTTTTTCAAGCCTTTTAGCATAACTTACAAAAACATCAGCAACCATAGTATTAAGCATAACATTTATATCTGAAATTGAAGAAGCGGAACCGAGCATACGGAATTCAAACTTATTACCTGTAAAGGCAAAGGGCGAAGTGCGGTTTCTATCCGAATTATCCTTTTTAAATTCGGGTATAACATCAATACCTATCTTCATTTTTTCGCGATTAACGTCATCAGGGTGAACACCGTTAGCAACAGCATTAAGCATATCGGTCAAATCCTCACCCAAAAAGATTGAAATAATCGCAGGCGGAGCTTCATTACCGCCTAAACGAAGGTCGTTACCTGCAGTAGCAACCGCAATACGAAGTAAATCTTGATGCTTGTCCACTGCTTCTATAACAGCGGCTAGTGTAATCAAAAACAGCTTATTAGCCGACGGGTTTTTACCTGCCTTTAAGAAGTTAATACCCGTATCGGTAGAAATAGACCAATTGTTGTGCTTACCGCTACCGTTTACGCCATCATAAGGCTTTTCGTGTAAAAGACAAACAAGCCCTTTAGATAAGGCTACCTTTTTCATAAACTCCATTGTAAGCTGATTATGGTCAGCTGCAATATTGGTAGTAGTAAAAACGGGAGCTAATTCGTGCTGAGCAGGTGCCGCTTCATTATGCTCGGTTTTAGCGAGCACGCCTAATTTCCAAAGCTCATTATCAAGCTCGCGCATAAATTCAGCAACGCGTGGTTTTAAAACGCCGAAATAATGGTCATCCATTTCCTGTCCCTTAGGCGGCATAGCACCTATTAATGTTCTACCGCAGAAAATAAGGTCAGGGCGTTTGTCGTAAAGCTCCTTATCAACAAGGAAATATTCCTGTTCGGGACCTACTGTAGTATTAACCGATTTAACATCACTATAGCCTAAAGCCTTTACAACGCGTAAAGCCTGCTTATTAATTGCTTCCATACTGCGAAGTAGTGGGGTTTTTTGGTCAAGCGCTTCACCGCTATAAGAACAAAACGCGGTAGGAATACAAAGTGTTTTATCCTTTATAAATGCATAAGAGCTTGGGTCCCAAGCGGTATAACCGCGTGCTTCAAAGGTGGCACGAAGACCACCTGACGGGAACGATGAAGCATCAGGCTCACCTTTAATAAGCTCCTTACCCGAAAATTCCATAAGGATATGGCCATCATCAGTTGGGGTTATAAAGCTGTCGTGCTTTTCGGCAGTAATGCCTGTTAAAGGTTGGAACCAATGGGTATAATGAGTGGCACCTTTTTCTATAGCCCACTCTTTCATAGCATCGGCAACAGTATTAGCAATACTGCTGTCAAGACTTTTACCTTCTTTAATTGTACTTTTCAAAATTTCATAAGCATCTTTAGGTAAACGTTCTTTCATAACAGAATCGCCAAAAACGTTTATACCAAAAAATTCACTAACCTTAGCCACAAGTACTAATCCTCAACTTTCAAAAATTAAAATTTCCCCATTTTTGTTATTTTAACATTAATAAAAACACTTGTCAACAAAAAACCGCCTAAAAAGGCGGTTTTAAGCATAAATATGTAGATTTTAGTATCCTGCTTCTTTACGGCTTTGTCTTTCAAACGAGTAATAACCTATTCCGCAAGGCAACATTAGAATACCGCAAATTAAGAGTGTAAGCGTGCCACCAACAAATTTAAGTAGCAGTGGCACCAACGCCCCACCTATCGCAATACCGCCTGTAAATAACGCCATACGCCATGCGGTATACTGGCCTATACAATTATAGTCAACATTTTCAGCCACAATAACAGGTACCGCATTAGTTATATAGTTAAGAAAGAAAAAGCCTAAAAAGTAGAACAGTTCAAACATTAAAAGCGATTTGCTAACTGTCATAAACGGCAAAAGTATTACTAGTGCTATACTTGAAACAAGGCAAACCATACCGCTTTTTCGTTTAGATGCAAAATAAGCGTAAGTTAAACAACTTACAATTGCTGCAACCTGAGATAATGTTACAAGAAGCGCCGCTGATGCGGTATCTAAAATATTACAATAATAGCCTATTACCGCAGTAAGATTAAATATACCCGTAGATATACCGCGCGCGATATTAGGTATTAATAACTTATAAAACGGTTTATAACGGAAAATGTTTATTTTTTCGGCAGTTTTTTGGCTTTGGTTAACATCTAACTTGATATAACCAAAGTTAACCGCGCCCGACACAATTGCCAAAACAATACCAATAATGCAAACAATGCTCATTGTGCTAAAATATGGAGAACCTTTTAAAGCAAACGATATAGCGCCAGATACAGCGGTACATAAAACGCCCGATATTACGCCCATTAAAGCCGTTACTTTACCATACTCACTTATATTCATAATATGGAACGGCTGTTTATAGCAAAGTATACTATAAATCCCCATAAAGAAGCTTAAAATAAGACCTGAAGCAAATAATAAAATATACCTACTTCCAACCGAAACGCCGTTATTTATACATATAAACAACATTGCGCCCAAGGGTAAAACCTGCGCAAAAAGGCAAATAGCAACCGTTGAGAAAATATTTTTAATATTTTCCGCAAATTTAGACATCAAAAGCATTGTGAGAGTTTGCACAATTTGAATTACCGATACACAAAGTGAAACCTTTGTTTCACTAATACCGCATTCAAGCATAAAGCTTTGAAATATCGTGCCCATTGCCATAAGGGTTACGCAGCCATACGCCGCTTGTCCTATGTAATATAAAATAATATTTCTCGAGTTTGACATTCCGCTTTGGCACCTCCAAAATTCACCTTTTGGTACACAAAAATGCTCCAGACGCACACATTTTAACACTATGAAAAATAATTGTCAATAACAAATATAAAAATAGCCTGATTTCTTTTGAAACCAGACTATTTTTTCACTAAACTGTTTTTAAAATTTCGCTTGCATCCTTAAGTACTGCATCGGGTTTATCAGGTGATTCTTGTAAAATTTTATCGGTGGTTTCACCACTCATAACAAGCACGCTGAAAGCACCTGCATTAAGTCCGCTTTTAACATCGGTATAAATACGGTCACCTATTACTGCAGTATTTACGGGCTTTGTTCCCGTCATTTCCATAGCAAGCTGCGGCATCAAGGGTTCGGGCTTACCTATAAACAAAGGTCTTTTACCTGTTGCATTGAAAATCATATCGCAAACGCTTCCGCAATCGGGCACACTACCCCATTCGGTAGGGCAAACATAATCCGGATTAGTAGCAATATACGGTAAATCCTTGGTTGTAAGCATAAAGGATACATCCCAAAGCTTTTTGTAGTTAAGCTCAGTATCGTAGCCCATAACAATACAATCAGTATCTTCCGTATTTTCGGTAACAGTAAAGCCTTCGGTCACAAGCTCTTCTTTTAAAGACTCGGTTCCGCAAACATAAAGCTTAGCGCCCTTATGGTGCTTTTTAAGATAAAACGCCGTTGCCTGAGAAGAGGTTATAAAATCTTCTTTTGTGGCTTTTATACCAAGTTTATTAAGCTTTTCTATGTAAGCATTAACGCTTTTTGAAGAGTTATTTGTCATAA
>JAZSCF010000069.1:0-18209 GCA_045602785.1 Acutalibacteraceae bacterium | reverse complement strand
GCATTTAAAGAATTTGAACCTAATGCAACAGTTCATTGGTACAAAGACTAAGATTTTTGTCTAACTCAAATATATTCTGCCTCCCTTTTTAGGGAGGCAGAGGGATTAAACTTTTTAATAAGATTTTGTGCAACGGATATTTGTGTTTAGTCCGTATTCGGCACGAATGGTAATAACTATAAACACGGTTTCAAATTTATTTTCACTTAATTGGAATGAGGATATGATGATTTTGAAAAGAAAAGCAATACGCAGTTTAATAGCAATTTTAGTAATAATAGGCTGCTTACTATCAAGTGTTATGGCGGTCACAGCCGAACCTAATAAAGCAACGGAAGATAAGTCTCTTACTGATCTTGCAATAAAAACTTCAAAAGATAAAAATTCATATACGTCATATTTATCGAAATATTCAAAATCTGAATATTCTTCTAAAGATGTAATTTATGATATGAATGGTGCGGTTTTGAAGAAAGACCCCATCGAATTTACTGTTAACGTTGAAAAAGACGGCTTATATTATATCGGTATGTCTTATAAGGCATTAGACTCTAGTCTTGAAGATATTATTTTAGGCCTTAAAATAGATGGCAAGTTCCTATACTCTAATATGGAGGAATTGGCCTTTCCTCGTATGTGGTGCGACAAGGAAGGCGTTAATACTGACGCTTTAGGTAACGAATACGTTCCTGAACAGGTTCTCTATAATGAATATTATTATAGTGAAAGCTTCGATGACGCTTTAGAAGCCACTGAAAGATTTATGGTTAACCTTAAAAAAGGTGAGCACACTGTAACAATTATTCCCCAAAAGGGCGAAATTAAGATAGAGTACTTTAAGTTTGCAGCTACTGCACAGGCAGATAAGTATTCTGCTCCTGATAAGTCTGAATATTACAATGGCGAAACTGTTATTATTGAAGGTGAAAAGGCTACTGCTAAATCAAGCTACTTCTTAGTAGGTAGTGCAGATCCCGGTTCGGTAGATGTAACGCCTAACAGTATTGAAAAACGCCTTATAAACTATGTAGGTAACAACTGGTCTACCGTTGGTGACACTATTGTTTGGAAAACTCCTGAGATGAAGGCAGGCTATTATCAATTAGGTTTTGCTTTCCGTCAAAACGCGGTTATCGGTTCAAAAACCTACCGTTCACTTAAGATTAACGGCGAATCTCCATTCTTAGAAGCTGAAAATATTGGTTTCAAATATGGTGATAACTGGCAGACAGGCATTTTTGCTGATGAAAAAGAAAATCCATATCTAATTTACCTTAAAGAAGGCGTTAATGAAATTGCATTAACAGTAACTGCTTCTGATATGTCTGGCGTTCGTGCACAGCTTACTGAAGCTGTTGCTGAAATGGGCGACCTTTATGTAGATATTACAAAAATCACCGGTGAAACAGTCGATATTTACCGCGACTACGAATTATTTAGACAAATTGCTGACATGGAAGAGCGTTTAAATAATATTAAAACTCTTCTTGAAGGTTCGGCTAAAACTATACTCGAAGTTACAGGCGAAACATCCGGTTCAAACTATTCTGTAATTCAGAATATGCTACAAACCGTTAACCAAATGCTTGAAAACAAGTATGAATCCCACAAGTACAAGAGTACATATTACAACAATTACTGCTCAGTTTCTTCTGTTTTGTTAGATTTACGTTCAATGCCGTTGCGCCTTGATAAAATCTCATTAAGCGCTCCCGAAAGTGAACCTTTTGAAAAGAGCAACTTCTTTGAGAGTTTAGCTTTCTCTGCAAAACGCTTTATTTGGTCATTTATAGATGAATATGAGCTTCAAGAAGCTGACGATGATAAGTCTATCACAATCTGGGTAAACTGGGGTCGTGACCAAGCGCAGGTTTTAAGTGCACTTATCGACCGTAAGTTTACTCCACAAACAGGCATTAAGGTTAACCTAAAGCTCGTTAATGCAACTATTATTCAGGCTGTGCTTTCGGGTAAGGGTCCTGACGTAGTATTACAACACGGACGTACCGAGCCTGTAAACCTTGCAATGCGTGGCGTTCTTTATGACCTCACACAATTTGATGATTACAAAGAAGTATTAAATAGATTCCAAAAGGGTGCAGATATTCCTTACTGGTATAAGGGCGGTCTTTACGCTCTACCTGATACCCAGTCCTTTAACGTACTCTTCTATCGTAAGGATATACTTGCTGAGTACGGAATTGAAGTTCCAGAAACTTGGGAAGACTTCCAGCTTGCTACAAAACTTCTTATGCGTAACAATATGAATGTTTGTATGCCTGCAAGTACTGCGGTTACAAGTATGTATCCAACCCTCTTATTACAAAATGGCTACAATCTCTATACTGAGGATGGCAAGTCAACTACAATGCATATGTCTTACTCATCAGAGATTTTTGAACAGTGGACTAACTACTATACCAAACTTAAAGTGCCGATTTCTATGGACTTCTACAACCGTTTCCGTACAGGTACTACACCACTTGGTATATCCGCTTATACTCTTTACACTACCTTGAAGGTTGCTGCTCCCGAAATTGATGGTTTGTGGGGCTTCACAAAGATTCCGGGTACTGTAAAAGAAGACGGTACAGTTGACCACACCGACGCAGGTACAGGTACTGCTTGTGCAATGCTTCAAATGGCCGCCGATAACGGTAGGGCAGAAGAGGCTTGGGAATTCCTTAAATGGTGGACCAGCGCTGATACTCAGCTTTCCTACTCAAATGATGTTGAAACCATCTTAGGTCCGGCTGGTCGTGTAGCTATATCTAATAAGAAGGCTCTTGAAAGTCTTACTTGGGATGACGGTGCTCTTGAATCCTTAGTCGATGCAAGACAATACGTTACCGAAATCCCCGAATATCCTGGTAGTTACTATGTTCAACGTGCAATTTACCAAGCTTATTGGAACGTTGTAAGTAACGGTAAAAACACCAAAGATATGATGATGAAATTTGGTGCCGAAGCTAACGACGAAATTGCAAGAAAATGGAAGCAATACACTAACAGAGGATAATCTTATAAATCTTGGAATTAAATTTGGAATGAGGCGAAAATTTTGAAAAAAAGCCCGAACTTAACTAAAAAGAAACTGATGAGCGATGATGTGTCATTCTATTTGTTTATGTCACCATTCATGTTAGTTTTCTTCTTGTTCACGGTTATACCCATTGTTTCATCAATGGTACTCAGTTTCTTTGATTACGATATGGTTTCAACACCTATCTTTATTGGTTTTGAAAACTACATCAGAATGTTTACCGCAGACGAATTGTTCTTTAAGGTGCTTGCCAATTCACTTAAATTTGGTATATTAGTAGGCCCTGGCGGTTACTTATTAGCGTTCTTAATGGCGTGGATGATTAATGAATTTCCACGTCCCATCCGCGTACTATTAACCTTTATATTCTATGTTCCCTCTCTTGTAGGTAACGCACTTTATATCTTCCAGGTTATGTTCTCGGGCGATAGCTACGCTTATATCAATAACTTCCTTATAAGCTTTGGTCTTGTTACTGAACCTATTCAATGGTTCCAGAGTACAGACTACAACTTCGTTCTTATCGTTTGTATTCAACTTTGGATGAGTATGGGTACTTCGTTCCTTGCTAATATCGCAGGTTTACAAAACGTTAATACCGAGCTATATGAAGCAGGCGCAATTGACGGTATCAGAACAAGATGGCACGAATTATGGTTTATTACAATGCCTTCTATGAAGACAATCCTATTATTCAGTGCTGTAATGCAAATTCAAACCGCTTTCTCAATGGGCGCTCTCCAAACCACACTTGCAGGTTACCCCAGTGTTAGCAACTCAGTTGATACCCTTGTTCAGTATATAGGTGACGTTGGTACCACCAGATACGAAATGGGTTATGCAGCGGCTTTATCAGTATTATTATTCATAATAATTATTACGTTCCGTTATCTAATAGGTGGATTACTTAACCTAATTGGTAAGAGTGATAATTAATAATAAGTTGAATTTCTTTTATAATCAAAAGTTAGGAGTTGTAAATTTTGGCTAAGGCTGCTCAGTATAGAAAGTTTACTCGTTCTACAGCCGGTAATATTGGTTACTTTACTATACTTATATTATTTGGCTTGTTCACGGTATTCCCGTTATTCTATTGTATTATTACATCTTTAAAACCTTTGGACGAATTGCTTATTTTCCCACCACGTTTTTGGGTTGCTCGTCCTACATTCGATAACTTCAGGGTTTTACCTGCATTATTGAGTAACTTAGAGGTTCCGCTTTCAAGATATTTCTTTAATACCTTGCTTATCACTGTTGTTACTGTTGTATTCTCAATTTTGATAGGTTCTATGGCGGCGTTCACCTTCTCTAAATCAAAAATCAAGGGTGCTAAATTTAGCTTTAAGCTCATTACTACAATGATGCTTTACAACGGCGCAACACTTGGTGTTCCGCAGTACTTGATTTTCTCAACAATGCGTATTATCGATACATATTGGGTATACATTCTCCCTGCATTAGCTTCTACCGTTAACTGCTTCCTTATGAAACAGTTTATGGATGCGAGTGTTAACGATTCACTTCTTGAAGCTGCGCGTATCGACGGTGCAGGCGTATTCGCAATGTATTGGAAAATTGTTATGCCGATTATGAAACCCGCTATTATGACAGTTTTATTGTTTGCGTTCCAGGGAATGTGGTCGGTAGTACCAGGTGGTACAATTTTCAGCGAAGAACTCAAAACTTTACCCTATGTTATGAGCTCGGTTGCTGCAGGTGGTATTGCCCGTCAGGGTAGTTCAATGGCAATTACTGTTGTATTGATGATTCCGCCTATTTTGGTATTTTTAGTTACACAAAGTAACGTATTAGAAACAATGGGTAGTTCCGGTATTAAGGAATAATCTTACTATGAGAGGAAGGTAAAACAGATTGTTAAAGAAAATCATAGCAAGTATTGTTCTTGTATTTGTTCTATTAGGAGCAACCTTTACAGCTTCAGCTGCCGGTGAAAACTATATTAAAGTTGACGTTCCCGGCAATGATCATGAGCATCGTCTCGCAAGAGAAATGTATGAAGCAACAGATAAATTATTGGCTTCAACCTTAGGTCTTGAAGAAGAATTTAAAGGTATGACTGATATTTTTTATTCTGATTCAAACGATATTTTACTTTTGTGTGGCGGCGAGTCAAGGCTTGTTAAAATAAGTAAAAACTATTCTAAAGCATCAGAAGTTAATGTTGTTGACAAAGATGGCAACGAGATTACTTTTAAGGGTGCAGAAGGCGTATATTCTGACGCCGCAGGTAACATTTATATTTCCGATACAGAAAATGAACGCGTTTTAATTTTAAATAAAAAAGGTGTTTTAAAAACTATCATTAATAGACCTGTATCAGAATTAATTCCTGAAGATTTCCAATTCCAACCAACATCTATTGCAAAGGATACTCATGGTTATACATATATTCTTTCAAAGGGTTGCTATTACGGTGCATTAATGTATACCCCTGAATATGAATTTATGGGCTTCTACGGTCCTAATACCGTTAAAAGCTCTGCTTTAGACACCCTTTCATATTTATGGGATAAGCTTACAAGTACCGATGCAAAGAAAGACTATTCAGGTAGAAAACTACCTTATTCATTTACTGACTTTACATTCGATACTCAAGGTTTTATGATAACCTGTACTGCTGCTACTAACCGTGAAACATTTGTAGTACAAAATGAAACAGGTCAAATTAAAAAGATAAGCCACAACGGTGCAAACATCCTTTATAAGAGAACTCTTAAGGGTGAGATTGAATCCTCTTCAACTGTAAACTTTACAGAGCCTAGGGTTGAATGGGGTGCAGCGGGTCAGTCAATCGACTCGATTGTTTCAAGTCCCGACGATTATATTATCGCTCTTGAAACCGGTCATGGTATTATCTCTATTTACGATGCCGAGTGTAATCTTATGGCTGCTTTTGGTGGCGGTATCGGTATCGGTGATCAGTTAGGCTTATTCAGCAAGCCTATCGCTATCACATTAAACGGTAACAATGATATTTTAGTTGCTGATAACGGCGACTACTCAATTACTGTTTTCAAGTCTACTGAATATGGCGACCTTATTCGTAAAGCTCAGGGTTATTACTTAAAAGGTGACTATGATGATGCTGCTGATTTATGGGCAAAGGTTCTTGCTAAGAACCGTAACTGTCAATTAGCTTATCGTGGTCTTGCAATGGTTTATTATAATCAAGGCGAGTACAATAAGGCTTTAGAAGCAGCTGAAATCGCTTGTGACTATTCAGTATATGATCTAGTTTGGAATTAAATGGGTTCAAACTTTGTTGCAAAAAATTTCGCAGTTATTGTATTTAGTATCTTAGCAATTGTTATTGCTGTTTGGATTATTGTTCGTAAGATAAAGAA
The DNA here is from genome assembly GCA_045602785.1 of Acutalibacteraceae bacterium. Taxonomy (GTDB): domain Bacteria; phylum Bacillota; class Clostridia; order Oscillospirales; family Acutalibacteraceae; genus UBA737. Next base: position 11,798 of record JAZSCF010000069.1, on the reverse strand, counting down.
AAGCGAAAAGAAGATTACTGTAAATAGAAAATTAAAGCTTTTATTTGAGGTTCCTTTCCATCCGTTTAATAGCTTTGATGAGCTAAGATATAAGGATATGGGTTCTGTACCGATTGCAATAGTATTATTGATACTATTCTATATTGCATCGGTTCTTAATGTAACTGCTAATGGTTTCCTTTATTCAAATACATTACTTAGAAACTATAATTCACTATATACAATTTTCTCAACAATCGGTTTAGTATTGTTGTGGTCTGTATGTAACTGGCTTGTATGTTCAATGTTTGAAGGTAAGGGTTCATTTAAGCATGTATTTGTTGCAACAACTTACTGTACAATGCCGTGGGTTCTCTTCTTATTCTTAAAGGTAATTCTTACAAATGTATTGCCTTTAGCAACCGCAGGTTTAATTAGCGGTATTGAAACAGTAGTTTTAATTTACACATTCTTTATGTTGGCTATCGCACTTATAAAAGTACACGATTTTGACTTCTTTAAGGTACTTCTTACAACTATTGTTATTGTATTCTTTATGATACTTGTAATTTTCGTTATTCTTATGTGCGGTATTTTGGCTGAACAGTTTATTTCCTTTATCGGTGAAATTATAGAGGAAATAATATACAAATAACATGTATTTGATACTCTTAATTTAAAGGATTGGTGACGAAATGAAGATTGTCAAAAAGCAGATACTTCGCGTATTAGCTTTAGTTATGGCTCTTTGCTTGATTGTTGTTTGTTTTGCAGGCTGCGGCAAAGAAGAACCTAAGAACCCATACAAAAGCTATGGTGAAAAGATATTAGAGTCTCAAGTACTTGCTTCTAATGATAATTATGAATTAGCGTGGGATAGTAACGCGCAATCCGTTCTATATAAAGCAAAGAACGGGGAATATTGGTCTGATATTTATTATGAAGGTTACCTTGACGGCAGTGTTGGCGCTAACGGAATGAATTCGCTTTCAATCACTGTTTTCAACAGCAAAACACTTGATTGGTTAACCGTTACAAGTGTTTCTGCAAGAGAAACCTATCTTGATGATGGTACAAAAGCAGGTAACTTATTCTGTGGTGTAATTGAAAATGGTATTCGTGTGTATCATTTCTTTGAAAAGTACAAAATAGCTGTTCCGGTTGACTACATTTTAAAGGATGACCATATTGAAGTTAGCATTAACAGTGCCGATATTTTAGAGGATGGCGGAGATTATAAGATTGTTTCTGTATCCGTTATGCCTAACCTTGCGGCTGTTAAGAATGCAAAAAGTGCAAATATATTTGTTCCTACCGGCACAGGCGCTATTATCAACTGCGCTGAAAATGTTGACGGTATAAAAGAATATAACGGCACAATTTACGGTAACGATATTACTAATCGTATCCCAATGGATAAATTAGACAATACAGCAATATATATGCCTGTATTCGGTTCTTACAACTCTAAAAAAGGTTTGTTCGCTGTTATAGATAGTGCCGCAGGTGCTGCTACTCTTACAGTTGATGCAGCGAATGATAGAACAGGTTATTCTATCGTTTATCCTGAATTTTATGTACGTGGCTATGATACTTTCAGAAAAGTATACTATGGTCAAAATATGGGTGTTAGTAGTACAAGACGCCCAAATGATGATATCTCAGGTCAAATCTTTAAGGTTAGATATTATCCCTTATTTGGTGATGATGCAAACTACAACGGTATGGCTAAAAAATATCAAGAGTATCTTTTAGAAAATGGTGCTCTTACCAAATCCAATACCACTTCTTCACCTTACAGTGTTACTTTATTAGGTGGTACTAATTCTACCAAGTCTTTCTTTGGTATTCCTTATAAAAAGATTAACGCGCTTACAACCTTTAGCGAAGCAAAAGCTATTGTTGAAAAGCTTAATAAGGATACAGGTATCTTACCTCAAGTAAGACTTTTGGCGTATGGCGATAATGGTTTACGCCCCGGTTCTATTGCAGGTGGTAGTAACTATCCTTCCGAATACGGTAGCAAAAAGGATTTGCGTTCCCTAGTTGATTACTGTAAAGACACAAATCTTTTCTTGGATTTTGATATTGTAACCTATACAAAATCGGGTAATGGTTTCTCGTTAAGCGGTGATGTTGCTAAGACAGCTATCGGCTATGAAGCAGAACGTTTCCCAACTACACCTACCAGAGTACAGGATAAGGATAATCCTTATTATGCTCTTGGCAGAAGATTTTTACCTAAAGCTGCAAATAAAGCTATTAAAAAGGCTAGCAAATTCTCAGCAAAGGGTATAAGCTTCTCAACACTTGGTTTATATGCTTATTCTGACTATAAGGATAATACATATATTAACCGTAACCTTATTGAAACAGAAGTTAAGGATATGTTAGATAATGCTAAGAAGCAAGGCTATGTAACTGCAGTAGCAGGTGCAAACGCTTATGCAACAGGCGCTGCTGATGTAGTATTTGATGCTCCGCTTACTTCAGGCGAGTATAATGCTTTTGATTATGATATTCCTTTCTATCAAATGGTATTTGGCGCTTATACATCACTTTATAGCAGTCCTGTAAATAGTGAAGCTAACTTAGAAAAGGCTATTGCTAAATCTGTTGCATACGGAATGGGCTTGGGTTATTACTTAACTGATTGTTATGTTGATAATTCTGATGACTTAGGCGAATACAAGCTTTATCAGACAGTATTTGAAGATAACGCTCCTGTTATTAAGAAAAACTTAATTGATGATGACTTTGTTTCGGTTTATAACAAAACAAATGGCTCAGCACTTGTTAATTACAAGCTTTCGAATGGTTTAGCAAAATCTGTTTTCAGTAACGGTGTTGTAGTTTATACAAATCTTTCACACGATGTTGTAAAGAGCCCTGTTGGCGAATTACAACCATTCGAATATAAAATAGGTTAGGAGGGGTACCATGGCAAAAAAGCGTATTAAAAGCCTTGAGCGTGTGCGTAACCGTGCAGGTTATACATTCGTAGCACACTGGGTTTTAGGTTTGTTGTTATTTTTCATTATCCCTCTTGTAACTTCTATTTATTATGCATTTAATGATGTTACTATTGCTGTAGGTGAGGTACAGCAAGAATTTGTAGGTATTAAGTATTTTGATGAACTTATTACCGTTGACCCTAATTACGTAGATAACCTTAGCGCATCTATCGGTATGATGTTTTACTCCTTACCAATTATCATTGCTTTAAGCTTAATTTTAGCTGTATTGCTTAATCAAAAGTTTAAGGGTAGAACAATTTTTAGAGCTATATTCTTTATTCCGATTATTATCGCAAACTCTGTAGTTATGGATCAGCTTAACAGTGAATTTGTTAAGTTACCACTTTTTTCTTCCGGTACAGGTGCAGATAGCTTAATTAACTATCCTGAAATTATTGCCGGTTTAGGCATTCCCGAACAAATTTCTCCAATTTTGACTTTCTTGCTTTCAAATACTATTAATCTTATTTGGAAGTGCGGCGTTCAAACTATACTTTTCCTTGCAGGTTTACAAAGTATATCTGCTTCTATGTATGAGGTTTCTAAAATTGAGGGCGCTAATAAGTGGGAAGAGTTCTGGCTTATTACAGTGCCAAGTCTAAGACATATTATTTCTCTTGTAATGATTTACACTATGATTGAGTTATTCGTAAGCTTAGATAACGAACTTGTTGCGGTAGCTTACGGTAAAATATTAGCTCAAGAGTTTGGTTTGAGCTCGGCAATGTTGTGGATTTACTTTATAATAGTTTTGGCTATTATTGGTACAGTTTATGTATTGTATCAACACTTCTGCGTCAAGAGATGGGAATAATTTGTTAAAATAAATTGCAAGATGAATTAGAAAGGGGATTTTTATGAAAAAGAAAATCTACAAAATGTTAAGTCTCTTGCTCACATTCTTGATTGTATTTTCTGCATTTGCTACCGTTTTAGGCACTGTATCTGCAGAAGTACAAGAAAAGTCATATTATGTTAGAGCAACAGGCGATGACAGTAAAAAAGGTAATTCAATGAGCAATTCGGTGAAAACCATTGGTAGAGTTATCGAATTAGCTAATGAAGCGGGTCTTGGCGACGGTGATATTGTTAATATCAAAACTGTTGGCGAAGAAGCAATCAATTGGCTTGCTTCAGGCAATCAATTACCTGCACATAACTTTAAGGTGACTATTACCTCAAACGCAACCAACACTGTTGGTACAGTAGGTAATGGTACAGCTATTGTTTTAGGCGGTGATGTTGAATTTAAAAACATCAAGGTTGACTTTGGCAGTTCATTTGCTAATTTATCTGCAAATGGCAATGATGTAACCTTTACTGCAGCAACACAAATTGTTGGTGTTGAAGGTCAGTATGGCTTTAACATGGGTAATACCAGTGGTGATGCTAACTATGCTGCTCCTGTTTCTGTTGAAACTAATCTTCCGATAAAGAATTTCGGATTTGGTAATGTTAACGGAAATGCTGTTTACAACGACAAAGTAAATGTTGCTTATATTGCTTCAGCAGGTACACCCGAGTTTTCAATGAGTGCGGCTGATGGCACTACAACCTTTAATGCTATCGCTAATTTGGAAATTATATCTGCTACTTCATTTACATTTGCTAATGCTGATAAGGTTGTTTTTGGCGCTAATGGCGGTTTGCAGATTTTCAATACAACCACTAAGGAAATTGCTGCAACCGATTTGGCAGGTATTGATGCCACAAAGCTATGGGTAATCAATAATAAGCTCGGTGTTTCTACGATGCTTACTACTACTGATGTTAAAGGCAAGTTTGCAGTAGATACTGTTAATTTCTATAATATTAAAGCGGTAGATGCTACTAATGAAAACAATGTTATTGAACCGGTTGAAGGTTTCTTAACACTTCCTGCAGGCGTATGGAACCTTTCTGCTCAAAAAGTTCCTCAACAAGGTACTTATTATATTCAAGCAGGTGGTTCGGGTGATGGTACTTCAGTAGAATCTCCATTACCATCTCTTGCTACCGCTGTTGCAAAGGCTCTTGCTGACGGTTATATAGCAGGTGATGAGGTAACAGTTAAGGCTATTGGTACAGAAAAAGTTCCGATTGGTATTACTGTTCCTGAGCATGCTTTTAAGCTTATTGTTACATCCAACACCGGTAAAGAATCAACTGTTGGTGAAGGTCAAGGCGCAGTTTTAGGCGGCGATACCGAATTTAAGAACATAACTGTTTATTTCGGTGGTGATACTGCTGATACAAAGTATAGAAATTTCACTTGTGGCGGTCATAATGTAACCTTTGGTGATGGTTGTACTTATGGTGGTAACCCTGTTGAATCAACCTTTATTATAGGTACTTCTAAAGATAGCAAAGTTTTCACAAAAGATTTCACAATTCATTCTAAAATTGCTATTAGAAACTTCTATTTAAGTGCCGACTGGGGTGACCCTGTGTATGACTGTAATGTTAATGTTATTTACGATTACAGCAGTCAAAGTCCATTTTTCCGTTTAGGTACCGGTAATGGTAAATCTACATATAATAAGGCGTTAAACCTTAATATTAAATCTGCAGGTACTGTTAGCTTCCGTGATCCTACAGGAATTCAATTTGGTGATGAAGGCTATTTCCAAATCATAAACTCCGCTGCATCTAAAATCATCCCTAATGATGCAAAACTCACAAGCGTTCCAGCCGAAAAATTATGGGTACTTAATAATAATACCGGTAAAAACGATGTTGTTTCATTTACTGATACTAAGGGTGTATTCAATATTAAGCTTGATAATGCAGAGCATAAGCTTATAGCTACTAATATTGAAACAAATGTACCTCTAATTTATGACGGTGCAAACGGTTTAGAAGGTCAAATTACTCTTCCTGCCGGTACTTATACACTTGAAATTGATAGAGCACCTGAGTATAAACAATATTATGTTAACTCAGATACAGGCATTGAGATTCTATTAGGTACCCGTCCTGAAGGCGCAGGTACTAAAGACAACCCTGTAAAGACTTATGCTGATGCTACACGTCTTATTGCGGCTGACGGTTTGGCTGAAATTGACGTTGCTACTATTTACTTACAATCCGGTGTAAAGAGCTTATGGGGTTCTTCTATAGCAACTTCTAAACCAACTATTATTGTTGAAGCACTTGCTACTGAACAGGCTCAACTTGTATGCGAATCTGGTAATGCGATATTAAGCTCAAATACTATTCTTAAAAATGTATCTTTAGAGCTTGCAGGTCAATGGGCTGAGTTCATTCTTAACGAATATGACTTGACAATTGAAGCTGACTCGGTTGTTACTGCTCCAAAAACTTATTTATGGAATACAGGTAGTGGTAAAAAACGTGTTGATGATATGACCATAATTTGCAGAGGTAAATTGATGTCAAAAGCACTTTTCTACTATTCTGCTTATCATAGCCATACTTCTACTGCTGACCTTAACATTATTTGGGATAACCCAAATTGTGCGTTAGGTATTAACTTCGGTAACGAAGGTACTAGCCGTGATGCTAATACACCTAATATTTACGAAGGTAATATTAATGTTACTATTAAGCAAGCGGAAGCATTTGCTATGAACATTGTTGGTTCAGGTGCAGAGCTTAAGGGTACACTTAATGTAATTATTGATGACCAAGTTAAATTACCTTATAACACAAAGGTTAACTTTAAAAACTTTGATGTTGCAGGCGGAAAATGGTATATCACCAATGTTGCAGAGGATATTGAATTTGTATCATTCACCGCAGAAAAGGGTAAGTTCGCTATTAAAAATGGCGCTACTGCTTACACCCGTGAAGGTGATAAGGCAGTTCAGAAGCACGAAGGCGGTATAGTTGATTTATCAGCTGCTCCCGGTGAATACGTTCTTTCTGATAAGAAGGATATTACTCCTATAGTTGATAACCCTGAAAAGATGCTTTATTATAAGCTCGGCGGTGGTCATAAGCACATTGCACAATGGGCAGAGCTTTATGACAACGTAACTTATGTATATGAATATACTATTTTCAGCCAGTCTTATAATCTTACTGCTCCTATTGTTTATGAAGACCAAAGACATGCTGTAACAGTTCCTGAGGTTATTTCTGATGATGTAATAGGTAAAGCTGGTACACCCGGCGCTAACTTCCATAGAGTTATTGCTGAGTTTACAATTCCTGAAGGTGTAAATGCCGCCGAAGGTATTAAACTTTTCGTTGGTTCTAAGCTTTCACCACATGATGAAGGTCTCATTTTAGACCGTACGGTATATAGAAAAGATGACCCATCTAAGACAGACCTCTTTGTTGATGGAAATAAATACCACAACGGTCTTGACGGTGTAACCCTTAACTATGAATTCTGGGGCAAAACCTTCTCTGGTGATAAGGGTGGTACTGGTAAAACAGAATGGACCAACGGTTATCAAGAACTTAAGATTATGGATAAGGATCTTAGCTATGCTGATTATCTTCTCTACCTCAACAATCCACAAGATGGCGAATGGTGGAATAAAGATGATATTGTCGAAGAGGAAGAATTTGCTACTTACGCTAAGGCTAATGGTACATTCAAAGATCAAAACGGCAAGGGCATAAAGGGCGTTGAGTTCTTATTGAAATCGGATGAAGACTCTTACAAAGCTAAAACAAATGCTAAGGGTAAATTTGATTTCGGCGTTATCCTTACAGGTTTCTATGATTTGTATATTTTAGACGGTGAAGAAGAGATCCATACTGGTTTCACTTCATACATTTCACAGGATGACGTAGTTGTATTTAGTATCGTAAGTGATACAAGCGGTGTAGTTGTAGAAGACACCAATAGTTCTGATGATTATTCAGGTGATGATGATTTCTATAGTGATGATTATACCGATGATTACACAGGTGAAGATACTCAAACCAATACTGACGGCGATAATGTTGAAGAAATCGTTCCAAGCGGTAACCTAAAGGGTACAGTTTATACACCTAACCTTGAAACTGTTAAAGACTTAAAAGTTGGTTTAAGAGGTGTTGGTGAAGCTGTAACAGATGCAAACGGTTCATTTGGTTTTGCAGATATTCCTGTAGGTGATTACGAGCTTTATGCTATTAATTCTGATGGTACTGAATTTGTATTCAGAACAATTACCATTAAAGAAAATGTTAGCTTAGATGTTAAGCTTAAGTATGATCCGCCTATCGAAACTAATACCGATGAATCTGATAACGGTTGGATTATTTGGGTAATAGTTGCTTCAGTTGTTGCATTAGTTGTAGTTGGCGTATTAATCTTCTTCCTTGTTATTAAAAAGAAGAAAAATTAATAACTTTTATAATTAAGACTTGAATAAGCAGTCGCTTTTGCGACTGCTTATTTTTGTATAACGAAAACCACGCGTTATGGATAGGTATTTGTTTTTGCTAGATGTAGAATAATTTATTTGGAATTCGAAAGAGTTTTTACTGTTAAAAAAATTGCTAGCGAATTAATGGTAAAAATGATCGAAAAATTTTTCATCATTTTACTGTATATAAACATAATAATAAAAGCATGTAAAAGGTTAAAAAAACACCAAAAATAATTGACATACTGAACGTTTTTTGTTATAATTAATTTGTATATATATGCCTTGTATTTTAAGCTTGTTTCTATATTGCTTTTATCGATAACTTGGTGTAGTTATATAATTCATTTTCCTCTTTATTGATTAGCTTTGTATTAGATAGGAAGTTTTTTATGAAGCAAACATTCTACAAATTGCTTAGCATAGTGCTAACACTATCTTTGGTTTTCACTTGCTGTATGGTAGCATTTAATGCAACCGCAGAAGAAACTGAAACCGAACAAGTAGAGTTCTATGTTAACCCACTAACTGGTGACGACACTAATAATAACGGTCTAAGTGTTGATACGCCGGTTGCATCCATAGTTGGTGCAATCAATAAAGCTATAGCTTATGATGCTAATTCTGACGGCACACCTGATTTAGGTGAAGGTGATACTGCCTACATAAAGTTAGTAAAAGCATTCCAAGAAGATAACACCACAGAAGTTAATCATTATTGGTTTTCTGAAACAGCTAAATCAATGCCCAATTATGACTTCAAACTTGATATATCACCAAGTACTACGGAAAAAGTTACTATCGATACATCAAAGGAAGTTCTTTTGGGTGGTGATACGCATTTTTCAAATGTAAAATTGGCTTTTGGAAACTATAATAATTTTACATTCCAGTATCATTCGGTCACTTTTAGTTCAGATGTAACTGCTAGTGGTAATGTTCAATTCGCACTAGCTATTCGTGGGGAAGCACCTGCAGAACTAAATTATTATTTTGAAACCTTACCTAATGATTTATATTTAGGTGCAATTTATGCGAATCCAACCTTAAAAAATGTTAATATAACACTTGATAATGGATTTTCAAAAGGCTTTAGAATAGGTGCTCGTGGTAATGGTTATCATTCGGAATTCGATGGTATTTTGAACTTTAATGTTAAAGATGCAAAATCTCTTTCTTTTGCTGATGGTAAAGGAACAACTGTTTATACTGAGAAATTTGCAGTACAGGCTATAAACTCTTCGGGTGTGGCATCAATTTCGACAAATGTTGTTAATTATTTTAGCAATAAAAAAGTCACAGTTGATGGTACTGTAACTAAAGATTTTGTTCCGTATTATGTAATCAATAACACTTTTGGTGACGGTGCTGTTGCATTTACCAAAACTGCAGGTGAATTCAAGCTCAATTTAGATGCAAGCAAATATAGGGATATTAGACTTGTAAATGACGACGAAAGCATTGTATTATATCCTGATAAAGATAACTGCGTTACTCTTCCTAAATCAGGTGTATATACTTTAAAAGCAGGCAAAGTTGTCACATATTATGTAAAGCCTGATGCTGATTCTTCTGTGGCTACAGGTGAATATGATAAACCGTTTAAAACTGTAGCTGCGGCTGTAAGTGCTGCAGCAACTGCGCAATATGGTGCAGGTGATGTTGTTTACGTTAAGCTTATTAAAGCTACCACCACTACAGAAGATAACACTGTAAGCGAAGTTAATAATATGTGGGCAGATGATTATGCCGGAGCAAGGATGACAACGCATAGTTTCAAGCTTAACATATCTTCATACGGGGATGAAAAGGCAACTCTTTATGCTACTTCTACTGTGGGTATGGGTGGATTTACTGAGTTTGAAAATGTTATTATCACTTGTGATGATATGTTCTGTTGTTATGTAAAAAGCGTTTCATTTGGTGCAGGTGCTGAGTTTACAAAAGCATCAAAAATTCCAGTTGCATGGGGCGGAGTACCTTCAGGCGATCTTAATTATTACTTTGAGTCATTACCTTGCAATTTGAACATTGGTGGCAGATGGAATCCTGACATGACATTTGGAAATGTTAATGTAACAATTAACAACAAAACAATATCAGGTAAAATTAATTTAGGTGACGAGGGAGAAGGAAAAACAAATAATTTTAACGGCATTTTGAATATTAATGTTAAAGATGCGACAAATATTGGGTTCGGATATACACACAGTAAAGCGGTACCCGTTTTCCTTGAAGGCTTTACCGCACAGGTTATTAACTCTACAGGCGTAGAAGCAATTTCTTCTAATGCTTTAACCTATTTTAGCGGCAGTAAACTTTCAACAACCGAAAATACTGTTCCTTACTACATTATTAATAATAGACATGGCGCAGATGCTATTGAACCTACCAAAACAGCTGGTAAGTTTAAGGTTAATTTAAATCCTGATGAATACTCTTATATCGGATTAGTAAATGAAGATGACCAGGATATTACTGCCGAGATTGATGAAAACGGATATGTTAATATTACTACATCTGGTGTATATACCTTAAAAGCTGTTAAAGAAGTTACCTATTATGTAAGTGCAGGCGCTGCTGAAAATGGTAACGGTACACCGGAAGCTCCTTTTGCTACTGTTGCTGAAGCTGTTGCATTAGCTAATACTAAAAATTACGGCGCAGGTGTTACTGTAAACTTAAAGGCTACAGGTTCTATTACTTGGGGTACCCCTGAAGCTTATCCGTATACACTTAAGGTTGTATCTGCTGATGTTGCAAGTATAGCTACGGTAATAGTTGGTGATGTTACAGGTGATCTTGCATTTGATAATATTAAGGTTTCTACTGATAGTACTGGATATATTACTTTATTAGGTCATAGTATAACATTAGGTGAAGGCGTTACTTCCAGCCCACAAATCCAACTTTCGTTAGGCAACAATAAAGTGGCTAATCCACCATACAATAAAACCGTTAATGTTGTTATTAATAATGCCTATAATAATAATATTCATATGGGTAATAATGGTCAGGTAAGTCCTACTTACAATAAGGATGTTAATATTATTGTTAATAACGAAAATGCTACTCCCACTATTGCCTTTAAAACCCACTGGGGTTCAACAAAAACCTTTAAGAAGAATTTAAACTTTATTTTTAACAAAGTTAAATCTGTAAAATTCAATTCACCGATAGAAGCCGGCGGTGGCGGTGGTGCCAACAAAATGGTTGTTAACGGTGCTGTTCAAATTGTTGCACCTGCAACTGCTACTATTGATAAAACTAATATTGATACATGGTTAGCTACAGAAGGAACTGTATGTAATGCATACTATTATGTAGAAAAATCTTCAGGCATTGCTGCGGAGATTTCACAATCAGCAACCGCAGGTAAATATTGGGTAAATATAGATAATGATGTTTACAAGGATGTTAAGCTTGTAAGTAAAGCAGATGAAAATGTTGTTTCACCGCTTACTGATGGATGTGTTACTGCAACTACTACAGGCGA
>JAZSCF010000068.1:0-3509 GCA_045602785.1 Acutalibacteraceae bacterium | reverse complement strand
CAAGGTATGCAAAAATACCCGGCAATTAAATCAGCACTTGAAAAGGATGGCGGTCTGGAAGCACTAATGACAATGTGCTTTACTCCCGGAACTGTGTTTAACGAAAAGCTGAAAGAGGTTATTTCTCAGATGCTTCGGGAGGTGAAGGAAGAATGATTGGAGTTATTTACGCAAGATATTCTTCGGACAGCCAACGCGAAGAAAGTATTGACGGTCAGCTTCGTGAATGCTACGCTTTTGCCGAAAAGCAAGGAATTTCAATTATTGATACCTATATCGACAGAGCGTTATCGGCAAAGACAGACAATCGACCAGCGTTCCAACAGATGATCAAGGACAGCGAAAAGCAGAAATTCAATGTGGTAATCGTATGGAAGCTCGACAGATTTGCCCGTAACCGTTACGATTCGGCTCGTTATAAAAACACATTAAAAAAGAATAATGTTAAAGTGGTTTCTGCGACAGAAACAATATCCCAAAATGCTGAAGGCATATTGCTTGAATCAATGTTGGAGGGTTATGCAGAATACTATTCGGTTGAACTTTCCGAAAAAGTTACACGAGGTATGACCGAAAATGCTCTGAAATGCAAATTTAATGGTGGTACGGTTCCTATCGGCTATGTTATTAACAAAGACCAAATGTTTGAGGTGGATCCTGTTAAAGCACCGTATGTGGTTGCTGCTTTCCAAGCATACGCGGATGGTAAAACAATAAAAGAGATTGTGGAAATGTTAAATGCAAAAGGTGTTACCACTTCTCACGGAACAAAAATAACCATTAATATTGTAACGGATATGCTGAAGAACCGACGGTATATCGGTGAATATAAGTTTCGGGATATTGTTAATAAAGACGGTATACCGAGGATAGTACCACAGGCGTTATTCGACAAGGTGCAACGTGAGCGTGCGAAGAATAAGAGAGCAACAGCAAGACATAAAGCCGAAGATGATTACTTACTGACCACAAAGCTGTTTTGCGGTAAATGCGGTGTATATATGACCGGTGAAAGCGGAACCGCCCGAAACGGTACGGTACATCGGTATTATAAATGCAACAACGCTAAGTACAAACATATTTGTGATAAAAAGACGGTTAAAAAAGAATGGATTGAAGACATTGTTGTTAAGCACACTCATGAGATGATGATTGATGATAATGTTATTGAGGATATCGCAGGTATTGTGTTTAGGAATGCAAAGAAAGAAAATCCCGCAATACAACTACTTAAGCAACGGCTTAGTGAAACAGAGAACGCACTGAACAATTTGCTTAGAGCAATAGAAGAAGGAATTATAACTTCAACCACTAAACAAAGAATGATTGAGTTGGAGCAGACGAGAGATGAGATTAAACTAAAGCTAATCAAGGAAGAAATGAAGAAGCCCACCATTACAAAAGAGGGCTTAGTATTATGGCTCAAGCATATTCAGAGCATGAGCTTGGAAACGAAGGAACACAAACAGAGACTGATTGACTGCTTTGTAAACGCCGTATATCTTTACGACGACAAATTGGTCATAACATTTAATTATAAGGAAGCAAGCAAAACCGTAACCTTAGAACAGGTAAACGGTTCGATTATAGAATGCTCAGGTGCACCATATCGAGTGTTCATAACGGATTTGAGTTATCGGCACTCGATATTTTTTTGTATAATGTAAGGACTTGAACCTACGGTTCTTCACTCTTGCGGTGCCCGACTCTGCCCTCGCTTGGAGCGCGGCGCAATCGTCGACCGCGGCGCTTCCTTTTGCTCGCTGTTACGTCCAACGGACGCGCTCGCAACGTCACCTGTCACCCGCACCAAAGCATTCAAACCCGAACCTTTTACCAATCGGTAAAACGTTCGGGTTTGTTGTTTTCTCAAAAGATGTTAAATAGTCTTTGTTTGTGGCAGTACAGAGTTAGTCGCTCTGTGCTGCCATTTCTTTGTGCAGCGAATACTACCAGCAGTGCTAGTAGTTCCAAAAAAGCTTTAGCTATGAGTAGAAAAAGAATCCTGCAAAGGCCACATACATATTTTGGTATCTATGCCGCCTAAGTATAGTGTATCATAAATAATGGGATATCTCAAAGGAAAAAGTAGTTTAATGATTTTTGAGAAATATGCCAATATGAAGTATAAGTATGGTAATAGACATTTTTGATGCAGTATGCAGAAGGATATTATTTGTTTGTAAACGCAAAAACTTGTGCTTTGCGGTTTTTGGCTTTTTCTATAAAATCTTCCACACTACAAATAGGTTCATCAAAACATACACCAAACAGTTTATTTTGTTTTGATGCCGAATGATTGTCTGAACCTGCAAATTCAATAAGCCCGTAATGTTGACAATAGATTTTAGCCAAATTATTTTCTTCATCGGGTCTGTTGGCGTTCATTATTTCAACACCATCAACATGTCTTGGAAACAGGCGAATATGGTCAATATACCAAGCTTCTCGGAATGGATGCGCCTGAACTATAAGCGCACCGTCTTCTCTCATTAATGTAAGCTTATCGCTTTGTCTCATATTCATAATTTCGGGGTGAGCAAGAAACCATTCTTTACTGAGCCCGTATACCAAAAAGTCGCTACCGCCGTAAGTAGTTTCAACACCGCAAAAAACCTTAATTCCAACAGTTTCACTTAATTCTAAAGCTTTTTCGTAATCCGAAAAATAAAAATCAATCTTTTCTTCATAGGTTCGGTTACTGTTATCTACATCAGGAAAATGGTTTGTAATAAAGATGCCATCATATTCCAGCTCTTTATAATACTTTAAAGTTTCCTCCACGGTTGCGATTGCGCAACCACTAACAGGAGAAGTATGAAGATGTGTTTCATATTTATACATTTTATCACCCTATTTATTATAATAAATGATTAACAAAATATCAAAACAGCGATATTTTTTACTATCTTTGTTGATTATAACATATCTTTTATCCAAAAGAAAGTTTTTTTAAAATTAAAATATTTCATATCTTCGATAGTAATCTAAAAAGTACAACTCTTAGGCGTTGTACCCGTAAGGATACAACGCCAGTTTTATTCGCCAAAGGCGAGTTATATTGCTTCGCAGTTATATTCGGCTAAAAGCCGAGTGTTATTCGATTTGCGAGTTTAGGAGTGAATAAAATATCACTAAAACCGAAAGGTTTTAATATCACTTTGCCGATAGGCAAAATAACACTGTGAGACCTGTCTCACAATATCACTATTTAAAATTTTTTGAGATAGTAAAAACGGATGTGCAGAAATTTTACAAATCCGTTTAATATTTGTCTCATACCGTAACAAGCAGGGAAAATGTACGGCACATTTTTTATTTGTTAGGAGAACCTAAAACCCTTTTCTAAACAAATATCATCTATTCGATAAATTGGAATTTGAACAAGAGCAGCGCACCATCAATGGCACGCTGCTCCGTTTGTTCGTTTAGTCAAAAAGTTGTCCTGGGAGTTTTAATTTTTCTTTGTAGGGAAATGCTGTGTCAAATTCTGCGGCTTCTTCTTCGCT
>JAZSCF010000067.1:0-19272 GCA_045602785.1 Acutalibacteraceae bacterium | reverse complement strand
GTGTTCACGAAGTATTAGAAATCGGCACAAAGGTCAAGGATAAGCCGGTATCTAAAATGTCACGTATTGAACGTGAAGCCGAAATTAAGCGACTCACTGCCGAAATGAAAGCGGCGGCGAAGATACTCCAATTTGAGTATGCCGCAACGCTAAGAGATAAGATTAACAAACTCAGAAAGGGTTAATAGATGGCTCAGGAAAAGATTATTATAAAGGGTGCTAAAGAGCACAACCTAAAAAATGTTGATGTTGAAATCCCACGAGATAAACTTGTGGTTTTTACAGGGCTTTCGGGTAGCGGTAAGTCTTCTTTGGCGTTTGATACTATCTATGCCGAAGGTCAAAGGCGGTATGTTGAATCGTTGTCTTCCTATGCGCGCCAATTTTTAGGGCAAATGGAAAAGCCTAATGTTGAAGTTATTGAGGGGCTTTCTCCTGCAATTTCTATAGACCAAAAAACAACATCTAAAAACCCACGCTCTACTGTAGGTACTGTTACCGAAATTTACGATTATCTACGCCTTTTATATGCGCGTGTAGGTGTTCCGCATTGTCCTGTTTGCGGTAAGGAAATTTCGCAACAAACTACCGACCAAATTGTAGATGCGGTTATGAAATTGCCCGCAGGCAGCAAAATACAGGTTTTATCGCCCATAGTAAAGGGAAGAAAGGGCGAATATAAAAAAGAACTTGAAAGCATTAAAAAGCAAGGCTATGTAAGGGCTAGAATAGACGGTAATATTTTTGATTTAGCTGAAGAAATAAAGCTTGAAAAGAATAAAAAGCATTGGATAGAAGTTATTGTTGACCGCCTTGTAATAAAGGAAGATATTGTATCCCGTCTTACTGATAGTATTGAAACTGCAGTAAAGCTTTCGGGCGGACTTATTGCAGTTGATGTAATAGGTGGGGAAGAGATGCAGTTCTCTCAAACCTACGCTTGCGATGAGCACGGTATCAGTATCCCCGAGCTTACACCTACAATGTTTTCTTTTAACAGTCCTTTTGGGGCTTGTCCGCATTGTACGGGTCTTGGTATGTTTATGAAGGTGAATCCGCGCCTTGTTATTAACGATGAGGATAAATCCTTGCTTGATGGTGCTATTAAAGCATCGGGGTGGGGTGTTAACAGTTGGTTTAACCCCGATGCATCAACTATTGCGGAAATGTATTACCGCGGTATTGCCGAGCATTACGGTTTTGACATTAATCTGCCTTTTAAGGATATTCCAGAAGTTGCTAAGCAAGCAGTTTTATACGGTACTAAAGGCGAAAAAATTAAATTAACACGCACAACAGACTATGGCGGCGGTACCTACTATGGCGAGTTTGAAGGTGTTATTAATAACCTTGAAAGACGCTATAAAAACACTACAAGTGACTACGCAAGAAATGAAATTGAAAGCTATATGACCGAGTCACCCTGCCCCGAGTGTGGCGGCAGAAGGCTAAAGCCTGAGTATTTGGCAGTAACAGTTGGCGGTAAGAATATAATTGAATTTTGCGATATGTCGGTTAGTGCTGAGCTTGAGTTTATAGAAAAGCTTGAGTTTGGTGCGCGCGACAGTATGATAGCAAAGCCGATATTAAAGGAAATTCGCGAGCGCCTTACCTTTTTACAAAGTGTAGGGCTTGATTATCTTAACCTTTCGCGTTCTTCGGGTACGCTTTCGGGTGGTGAAAGTCAGCGTATAAGGCTTGCAACCCAAATAGGTTCTTCATTAATGGGCGTTTTATATATTCTTGATGAGCCAAGTATAGGTTTGCACCAAAGGGATAATGACCGCCTTATAGCAACACTTAAAAGACTTCGCGACCTTGGTAATACCGTTATTGTTGTTGAACACGATGAAGATACTATGCGCTCGGCTGACTACGTGCTTGATATTGGTCCGGGAGCGGGTATTCACGGCGGTAAGGTGGTATTTTCGGGCGCGCTTGAAGATTTAGAAAGCTGTACCGAATCTATTACTTCCGACTATCTTTACGGCAGAAAGCAGATTCCTATTCCGCAAAAACGCCGTAAGGGTAACGGCAATAGTCTTACTGTAAAAGGCGCCAGCGAAAATAACCTTAAGAATATAAATGTTAAAATTCCGCTTGGTACCTTTACCTGTGTTACCGGTGTTTCGGGTAGCGGAAAATCTTCCTTTGTAAATGACATTTTATACAATGTTTTAGCAAACAAGCTTAACCGTGCAAAGACCATACCTGGTAAATATAAAACGGTGGAAGGGCTTGAAAATCTTGATAAGGTTATTAATATAGACCAAGCGCCTATAGGCAGAACACCGCGTTCAAACCCTGCAACCTATACAGGTGTGTTTAACGATATTCGTGAGCTTTTTGCATCTACTAAGGATGCCAAAATGCACGGCTATAACGCAGGTCGCTTTTCCTTTAATGTTAAGGGTGGCCGTTGTGAAGCCTGTCAAGGCGACGGTATTCTTAAAATAGAAATGCACTTTTTACCTGATATTTATGTGCCTTGCGAAGTATGTGGTGGTAGCAGATATAACCGCGAAACTTTAAGCATTAAATATAAGGGCAAAAGCATTTTCGATGTGCTTGAAATGACAGTAGAAGAGGGAATGTACTTCTTTGAAAGTATACCCAAAATTTACCGCAAGCTAAAAACCCTTTACGATGTAGGATTAGGCTATATAAAAATAGGTCAACCTGCTACAACCCTTTCGGGTGGAGAGGCACAGCGTGTAAAGCTTGCAACCGAGCTTTCGAAACGCGGCACAGGTAAAACTATTTATATTCTTGACGAGCCAACTACAGGTCTTCACACTGCCGATGTTCACAAGCTTATTGATGTTTTACAACGCTTTGTGGACGCAGGCAATACTGTGCTTGTAATTGAGCATAACCTTGATGTAATTAAAACCGCCGACCATATTATAGATTTAGGTCCTGAAGGCGGCGATAAGGGCGGTACTGTTGTATGTAGCGGTACACCCGAAAAGGTTGCCGAGTGTGAAAAATCTTATACAGGTCAATTCCTTAAAAAGATTCTTAAATAATAAAAGTAACCCCGTGGATGTCCACGGGGTTTGTGTTTTTTAGATCAATTTTTCTTTCTCTTAATAAGCCAAAAGGCGGTAAATCCACCTGATATTCCAATTACAATAACCGCAACAAAAATCCATATTACTAATGTATCATTTTGTTTCTTTATAGGTTTTGCGACGTGATGCGAACTTTTTTCGGACAGAGACGGGGTAGAGGTGATTTCGCTTGAAGTCGTTTCTTCTTTTAAAACACTATCCGTACTTGAAACCTTGCTTGTAGTTTTTTTAGAAGAAGTTTCTTTTTTTGAAGTAACTGATTTTTCGGGCATAAATTCCCAAATTGCTGTTTCTAAATAGTAATTGCCGTCTTTAATAGTAATCTCTTTTTTATCGGATTTTGTGCCTTTATAATTAATTGTTGTAATGTTTTTACAATCTTCAAAAGCGTATTTTTGTATAAAATTTAATTTTTTATTAAGTGTTATCTTTTTTAAAGAACTACATTCTGCAAAGGCATGGTCGAAAATACCTGTAACATTTTTTGGTATAATAATTTCTTTTAAATTATTAGAATAAAATGCATATTGTTCTATTGATTTTACACCTTCGGGTATAACAACTTCTTCTAAAGCACAAAAAGTAAATGCATGGTTGCCTATATAGGTTACGCTGTTTGGAATGTTTATTTTTTTAAGTGATTTGCATAATGCAAAAGCATAACTTTCAATTTTCTTTAAACTGCTTGGCAATGAAACGCTTTCAAGTGATGTACAGTCCCAAAATGTATGGTCGCGAACTACAGCAACTTTTTCAGGAATTTTAATTGATTTAAGCGATTCGCAAAAATGGAACGCAGTATCTCCTATATAGGTTATACTGTCAGGAAGATTTATGCTTTTAAGCTCTTTACATAGGCTAAATGCCCAGTCGCCAATAGATTTAATGCCATTGGGTAATGTTACTTTCTTAAGCTTTACACAGCTCCCAAAAGCGTTGCCTGCGATGGTTAATGTGCCGTTTTTAACAATATATTCACCTGTAATATTTTCGTTGTCAGATGCAATTAGATGGTTATCTACATATAAAACCTTGTCTGTCCAATTGCTTTTGTCAAGTTGTAATTTAGTGTTATATAAAATGTTTGAGCCAATTTCTGTTACGCTATCGGGGATATTTATGCTTTCAAGCAAATCACACCAACCAAAAGCGTATGCTTCTATCTTCTTAAGTCCCTTTGGTAAATTTACTTTTTTAAGAAAAACACATTGTTGAAAAGCAGTTTCACCTATAGTTTTAACGCTTTTTGGAACAGTATAGTTTCCTGATAGGGCGCCGGGGGCTGCGATAAGCTTAGTAATGTCTTTATTAAATAAAACACCATCAACGCTTGAAAGATATTTATTATCTTTTGAAACGGTTATACTTTTAAGTTTTTGGCAATTTGTAAAGGCATTAGTGCATATATTTTTTGCACTTTTTGGAAGTAAAATTTCGGTTATATTTTCACTGCCTAAAAATGCATCTTCCGCAATGGTGATAGTGCCTTCTTTTACTTGGTATTTTCCCGAAACACTTTTATCTACGGTTATTAAGTGTTTGCCTATATAAAGTGCTCCGTTTTCCCAGTTGGATTTATCGTTATAATATCCTGTGTTGTAAAAAACCGAACTTTCAATATAACTAATACTATCCGGTAAAGTGATTTTTTCAAGGTTCTCGCAATACGAAAAAGCACCGTTTTTTATTGTAGTAACACCTTCGGGTATAATTATTTCAGAATTAGATGCACGAACATCGTTATCTTCTTCGCAATCTTCAATGTCAATAGTAGTTACGGGGTATCCATTAATTTTTGAAGGGATTTGTTTGCACTCTTTAGTGATGTGTGTGATTATTGCTTCTCCATCAATAATTTCGTAAGAATATTTTTCTGAATTATTAGCGTTGGTGACAACAGGTATTGTTGCAAATAATGTAAATATTAGTATGCAACTTAATACAAATGACAGAGTTTTTCTCATAAAACAACTCCTTTTAGCGCCTTTTGAATTTTGTTAATAAGTAGTAGGTAATACCGCCCGATAATACCAAAACTACTATAGCAATAATAACTATCCAAAGTGTATTTTTGTTTTCTTTTTCAGTTTTAGTAGTTGCACCTATAGTTGTGGTTTGAGATTCGGTAGGGGATTGTTCGCTTGAAACCGATTCTTCACTTGAGACAATTTCATTTTGTACATAAGAATTTTCTATGTTAGGTTTTTCTTCGTTTGGCTTTTCTTGCTTTGAAGTGGTTGTATTTTTAGGGGTAGTAAGTGCGAAGTTCCACTTTACTGAATTTAACTCCTTGTTATCGCCGTAAATCTTAATTTTTTCTTTGTCTTCTTTACTGCCTGCATAGTCTATTTCTGTCAAAGCTTTGCATTTTTTAAAAACTGCTTGTTTAATGTTTTTTATGCTTTTAGGTAGTGAAACCTTTTTAAGATTTGGGCAATTGTTAAATACTTCTTTTTCGAGTGTAGTAACCCCTTCGGGTATAACAAATTCTTTAAGTGCCTCAGAGTTTTGAAATGCCCCTTCTTCAATTGTTTTTGTTGTTGAGGGTAAGGTGACGGAAATTAATTTAGAGTTGTGAAAAGCGAATTTTCCTATATGGGTTACACCTTCGGGTATGGTTATTTTTTCAAATTCATTTCCTGAAAAAGCATAATTATCAATTTTCTTAAGGCCTTTTGGTAAGCTGATATTTTTTAAACTATCACAGCCCACAAAAGCAAATTTGTCTATGCTTGTAACGCTGTCCGGTATAGATATACTTTCTAAATTGCGACAACTATCAAAGCATCTGTGTTTTATGGCTTTTAAATTTTTAGGCAATGTTATACTTTTAAGTTTGGATGCATGTTGAAATGCTTCTTTATCTATTTCAGTAACTGTGTTGGGGATTTCAATAGTTTCTATTGAGCACGAGGAAAAAGCATCAACATCTATTTTAGTAACACCGTCAGGTATCGTTATATGTTTTATACTACTTTCATAAAATGCTTTTTCGGGAATGAAAGTTATATTTTTTGAAAGTGTAACATTTTCAATACTACTGCAACGCATAAAAATACGGTGCCCAATACTTACAACACTATCGGGAATGACAATATTTTTTAATGCTTTACATGATGTAAACGCGTGTGAACCAATTGTTTTAACGGTGTTTGGTATTGTTACACCGGTAATAAGCTTGCAAGAAGCAAAAGTTTCTTTATGGATAGCGGTTACAGGTAAGCCGTCAATTGTTTCGGGTATTATAACTTCACCTTCGGCTTTGCTTTTACAGTCTGTAATAGTTATTTCGTTATTTTCCACCTTGTAACTTAAAACGCCATAGGTTTTAATATCGGCATCGGTTTCAGCATTTACTGACATAATAGGCAATATTAAAAATATGGAAATAATAATTACTAAAGCCTTCTTTATAAAAAACACCCCATTTGATAAGTTCGGTTTTTTGTCTTTCATTATAATAATGCATATGGCTTTATTTTTATTGCATAAAATTTCTAAAAAAAACTCCCAAATGAATGGGAGTTTTTAACGTTTAGTTAGAAATATAATACTTTACAAGCGACTGTAATAATGTATCGCGGTCAATTTTTCTTATAAGATTTCGGGCATTATTATGGGTGGTAATATATGTCGGGTCTTCGGACAGTATATATCCTACAAGTTGGTTAATTGGGTTGTAGCCTTTTTCCTTTAAAGCATCATAAACGCTAACCAAAATCATACGGATTTGTTGTTCGGTTTGGTCGCCTACCGAAAAGGTCATAGTCTTATCATTCATAAATAACACCTCTTTTAAACTAGTATATGTTTATATTATAACAAAACTTCAAAAAATTCAAGTATTATTTTCTAAGCTCGGCACCAACGGCTTCAAGTTTCTTAATAATTTTAGTGCTAATCTCGTCAATTTCCTTATCGTTAAGGGTACTGTCAGCAGAGCGTAGATATACACTAAATGCAACACTCTTTTTGCCTTCGGGGATTTGGGCGCCTTCGTAAATATCAAATAACTCGATTTTTTCAAGTAGTCTGCCTGCACCACCGGAAATTGCTTTTTCAAGTGTGCCTACAGGGATTTCCTTATCAACCAATACTGCAAAGTCGCGTTCAACAGCAGGGAACTTAGGCAACGGCTTGTATACAGTCTTACGTTTTTCAATAGCAAGTAATACATCAAGCTTAATTTCAGCAATATATACAGGGCATTCAATACCATAGCTTTCGGCAACAGTTGGATGAAGCTGACCGAATACTGCACATTCCTTATTATTAACCTTTACTAAGGCTTGTATGCCGGGGTGTAAGTAAGGCTCAGTGCTTCTTTCATACTGAGTATGACCGCCAACTAATTTGCAAATTGCTTCAATAATACCCTTTAAGGTAAAGAAGTCTTCATTATCACCATAAATACCAATTGACATTGTGGGTATTTCAAGCGGTTGCTCAGTAAGGGGAAGAGACTTTGGAATAAAGCGCTTGCTTATTTCAAAGAATCTGCCGTTTGTAATCTTTTTATTTATATTTGTTGCAAGTACTGTAAGCAAGCTTGTTGTAAGCTGAGTACGCATTGTGGAGTACTCGTCACCCAAAGGATTGATAATCTTAACTTGATTTCTTCTTTCATCATCTTCGGATAACAACAATGTATCAATAGCCTTGCTTGCAATAAACGAGTAGGTTGCAATTTCATAAGCGCCTGCGCCTAGCATTAAAGCTTTAATTTTATCGGTTTTAACTCTTTCAGGTAGCTTAGTACCGCGAACAACGGCACCCTTCATTTTTGTACCAACAATATGGTCGTAGCCGTAAATTCGCATAACCTCTTCGGCTAAATCGGCTCTGCCTTCAATATCATCACGAATAGAAGGTACCTTTGTTGTAAGCATATTGCCGTCAATTGTGGTAGGTAATTCCAAAGAATTTAAAATTTCAACAATTTTTTCATTAGGAATTTCTACACCTAAAAGTTCAATAATACTGTCGGTGGTAACCTTTAAAATACGCTCTTCTGGAAGACCGTTATTGCGGTCAAGTACACCGTCAATAATATCGCCTGCATCAAGGTCAGAAATAAGCTGTAAAGCGCGCTCCATAGCGTATTTAACATTTACAATATCAACGCCTTTTTCAAATCTACCGCTGGCTTCGGTACGAATTCCTAATGCTCTACCTGTGTGGCGTACGTTGTCACGACGGAATTTAGCAGATTCTAAGAATAAATCGGTGGTATCGTTTTCAATTTCACTTTCTCTACCGCCCATAATACCTGCAAGGCAGGAAGGCTTTTCGCCGTCAGCAATAACAAGCATATCGGTATTAAGATTATAATCCTTGCCATCTAAGGTGGTAATTGTTTCACCTTCACGTGCAGTTCTTACTATAATCTTTTTATCGCTTAAATCGTTATAGTTGAAAGCATGCATAGGCTGACCTGTTTCAAGCATAACAAAGTTTGTAATATCAACAATATTATTAATTGGGCGCATACCTGAAGCAATAATAGCCTTTTGCATCCAAGCAGGGCTTTCTTTTATTCTAAGGTTTTTAACTACTCTGCCTATATATCGTGGGCAAAGGTCGTAGTCTTCAACTATAACATCAATATAATCCTTAATATCTCCGCCTATTGTTTTATATTCGGGAACAGGAGCTTTAAACTTTGTACCTAAAACAACGCTGATTTCCTTTGCAACACCTAAGAAGCAGTTGCAGTCGGGGCGGTTTGCGGTAATTTTAAAGTCAATAACATAATCGTTAAGACCTAAAACATCGCGCATATCGGTACCAATAATTTCAGTATCTTTTAGTATTAAAATACCGTTTACACTAGCGCCTTCGTAATCACTTTCGGTAAGGCAAAGCTCTTCGCCTGAGCATAACATACCGTTAGACTCTACTCCGCGAAGCTTACCCTTTACAATGTGCATACCGTTAGGTAAATAGCTATCATCCAAAGCGGCAGGAACTAAATCACCTTCGCTAATATTTTGCGCACCGGTAACAATTTGAACAAGCTCATCCTTGCCAATGTTCATTTGGCAAATTTGTAAATGGTCGCTGTTTTCGTGGGGAGCGATTTTTTCAATACGGGCAACAACAACATTTTGTAGGTTTTCGCCCTCTTTTTCAATGCTTTCAACCTCGAAACCTGCCATAACCATTTTATCGCAAAGCTCTTCAACAGGTACATTTATATCTACATAGTATTTTAAAGTGTTAAGTGAAATTTTCATTTGTCAAAACCTCCTAAAACTGCTCTAAGAAGCGTTTATCGTTTTCGAATAAAAGACGAATATCGCTTATTTTGTAGCGTGTGGTGGTTAAACGGTCAAGACCAATACCGAACGCAAAGCCTGAATATTCATTGGGGTCAATACCGCAGCTGCGAAGTACATTAGGATGTACCATACCTGCGCCCAAAATTTCAATCCAACCGCTACCCTTACAAACGCGGCAGCCTTTACCACCACATTCCGAGCAGGTAACATCAACTTCAACAGAAGGCTCGGTAAACGGGAAGAAAGAGGGACGGAACTTAACAGCAGTATCCTTGCCGTAAATTTCGCGTGCAAATTCTTCTAAAACACCTTTAAGGTCACACATAGTAATGCCCTTGTCAACAACAAGACCTTCAATTTGGTGGAAAACAGGGGAGTGTGTTGCGTCAACTTCATCAGCACGGAAAACACGGCCGGGGCAAATAACGCGAATAGGGGGCTTGCGGTTTTCCATTGTTCTTATTTGTGCTGCAGAAGTTTGGGTACGAAGAAGTAAGTTTTCAGCTAAATAGAATGTATCCTGCATATCACGTGCAGGGTGATCTTTAGGAACATTCAAGCACTCAAAGTTATAATGGTCGGTTTCAACCTCGGGACCGTCTACAACATCAAAGCCCATTGATGTAAAGATATCAATCATATCATCCAAAACAGTGTTTAAAGGATGTAATTTACCTTTGCTGATTTCTTTTGCAGGTAAAGTAATATCAATAGTTTCATCCTTAAGCTTTTGCTCCAAAGCAGCTTTTTTCATAAGCTCAGTCTTTTCGGCAATAAGGCTTTCAAGCTCGGCTTTAGCCTGATTTACAAGCTGACCCATAATTGGGCGTTCTTCAGGGGATAAACCGCCCATCTGCTTAAGTATAGCAGTAAGCTCACCCTTTTTACCTAAGTATTTTACACGCAAAGCATCAATTTCTGCGCCGTTTTGTGCGTTTTCAAGCTCGGTTGTAGCCTGTTTTTTAATGGCTTCAAGCTGTGTTTTCATAAAAAAACCTCCAAAAAATAAAATAAACTCCGTCCATAAAACAGGACGAAGCATAGAAATCTCCGCGGTACCACCCGTATTTTTGCAAAAGCAAACACTCTTGTAACTTATAACGGAGTTTTCCGTCAGTACCTACTACAGTTTTCAGCACTGCTGCTCGGAAGGGAACTTCAGATAAAACCAAAACACTTATGCCCGTTTTCAGCCAAGACGGACACTCTCTGAAAGGTGGTAGAACCCTACTTTCCTTCGTCAATGCATTTACAAACAACATAATAACACCTTTTTTTGAACATTGCAAGCATTTTTTCTTTTAATTTAGTAAAAAATGTGATATAATATAGAAAAATTAAGTGAAAAGGGATAAATATGTTAGAAAACTTAGAAAAACAAGGCTATAATTCGGCTTTGGAAATTATAAAAGTAGCAAAACTTAATCAAGGTGACATATTGGTTGTGGGTTGCTCAACAAGCGAAGTTTTGGGTGAAAAAATCGGTACGGCATCTTCACCTGATGCTGCAAAAGCGGTATTTTCGGGTATATATAAAGCGGCGAAAGAATATGGTGTTTTTATAGCGGCACAATGTTGTGAGCATTTAAACCGCGCTATTATTATTGAAAAAAGCGCTGTTATGAATATGGAAATTGTAAATGTTGTACCGCAACCCAAGGCGGGTGGGTCGTTTGCGACGGCGGCTTATAATGCTTTCCATAATCCTGTAGCAGTTGAAGAAATTAAAGCACATGCGGGAATAGACATTGGTTTTACTATGATTGGTATGCATATTAAAAAAGTTGCAGTACCTGTAAGGCTTGTGAATAACAAAATTGGTAACGCTACGGTTTTAGCCGCACGAAGCCGACCTAAGTATATTGGTGGCGAACGCGCTTGCTATAACCAAAATCTTGCTTGACATAAAATCTATATTAAAATATAATTCTAATAAGGTAAGGTGATTTTTTATGAAATACGAAGTATTAAAACTTTTATCAAAAAACGCGAAATACACTGCTGAGGATATAGCGGTTATGCTTGGCATAACAGAAAACGAAGTAAAGCAGTATATCAAAGAGCTTGAAGACGATAATATTATTCGTGGATATAAGGCAGTTGTAGACTGGGAAAAAATTGACGGCACATATGTTTCTGCTATTGTTGAGCTTAATGTTGTTCCTAAGGCAGGCTTAGGCTTTGAAGAGGTTGCCGAAAAGGTTATGAGCTACCGCGAGGTTGAAGCGGTATATTTAATGTCGGGTGACTATGACCTTAATATTATCGTAAAGGGTAAAACCTTAAAGGATATTGCTTGGTTTGTTGCTAAGGAGCTTGCTACCATTGACTCTGTAACCTCTACTGCAACCCATTTTGTAATGCGCAGATATAAAGAAATGGATGTTGAACTTATTACAGGCGATGATGACGATAGGGGGCAGTTCTTCCTATGATAGATTACGGCAAAGTATTAAATAAAACTGTAACCGATATTAAACCATCGGGTATACGTAAGTTTTTTGATGTTGCCGCTACTATGAAGGATGTAATTTCTTTGGGCGTTGGTGAGCCTGATTTTCAAACCCCTTGGGTAATTAGAAAAGCAGGTATTGAATCATTACAACGCGGTAAAACAAAGTATACTTCTAACTGGGGTTTGGTTGAGCTTAGAGAAGAAATTTCTAATTATTTAAATCGTAAGTTTAACACACGGTATGACCCCAAGGATGAAATTTTAGTAACGGTAGGCGGAAGTGAAGCTATAGATTTAGCTTTGCGCGCTTTAATTAGTGTTGGGGATGAGGTTATTATTCCGCAACCAAGCTATGTTTGTTATGAACCTATTACCGAAATTACAGGCGGTGTTCCTGTAATAATTAACACTAAGGCAGAAAACGATTTTAAGGTTACGGCTGAAGAATTAAAAGCAGCTATTACCGATAAAACAAAGGTTGTTATTTTGCCGTATCCATCTAACCCTACAGGCGCTATAATGGAAAAAAGCGATCTTGAAGCTATAGCTGAGGTTTTAAAGGATACTAATATTATGGTAATTTCGGATGAAATTTATGCCGAGCTTACCTTTTCAGGCAAACCCCATGTTTCACCTGCATCCATTCCTGGAATGTGGGAGCGTACAATTACTGTAAACGGTTTTTCTAAGGCTTTTTCTATGACGGGTTGGCGCTTAGGCTATGCTTGCGGACCAAAGCCTGTTATGGATGAAATTGTTAAAATACACCAATATGCGATAATGTCTTCACCTACAACAAGTCAGTACGCAGCAATTGAAGCGCTAAAAAACTGTGATGAGGATGTACAGTATATGCTTAAGCAGTACGATATGCGTAGGCGAATGATAGTTTCGGGCTTTAATAAGATAGGTCTTACTTGTCGCGAGCCAAAGGGCGCTTTTTATGCTTTCCCATCAATTGAATCTACAGGGATGAGCAGTGACGAGTTTTGTGAAAAGCTATTGCATGCAAAAAAGGTTGCAGTAGTTCCGGGTACCGCTTTTGGTGAGAGCGGGGAAGGTTTTATTCGTGCTTCTTACTGTTATTCGGTTGAGCATATTAAGGAAGCACTAAATAGAATTGAAGAATTTTTAAAGGAAATATAACATTTTACGGGCGGTAAATATCGCCCGTAAAAACTTTTCTAAAAAAAATAAAAATTTTTGTTGACAAAATAAATTATTATGGTATAATATTTCTTGTTCTATGGTGGATGTAGCTTAGTTGGTTAAAGCGCCAGTTTGTGGCACTGGAGACCGTGGGTTCGAGTCCCATCTTCCACCCCATATTTTACGGTACGCAAAAGCGTACCGTAAAATCTAATCAACTTAATACTGGGGTGTCGTCAAGCGGTAAGACACAGCACTTTGACTGCTGCATTCGTAGGTTCGAATCCTGCCACCCCAGCCAACTTAAAAGAGCTGACCGAATGGTCGGCTCTTTTAAGTTTCTTATTAAAAAATTCGAATTTTAGAATACGTGGACTATTATTGCTTTTTTACTAAAAGTATGATATTATAATAAAAAAGTTAACAGTTTCTCAAGAGGTGTTCTAAATGAAAAGAAAACCCATAAGGATAATTGCTATTATTGTTATATTAGGACTTGTTTTATCTATTTTATTTTCTTGTACTTCACGATTTGTTTTACTTTCACCGGCGTGCTATGTGGATAATAATGAAATATCAGAACAAGAAAATTATTTTATAAAGAAAACGGTTTTTGAAGCTATAGAAGATAGGCTTTCTATTTTCGGTGAAAACGGAACACACGTTTTTATTTGGATAAATACTGATTTTATGAAATCTGTAACAAAGGAAAATGGCGAATATATTATCAGAGTACAAACGCACTATATGGAGCCTTCTTCTGATGATTGTATATATGAAATACGTATGTCGGAAGATTTTTTAATAACATCCTTTGGATTGGATGCATAGTATTATATAAAAATCATACTTTCAAAAAATCAAAGCCGCATAAGCGGCTTTTTTATCTTGTAAAACTGTAGAGTTGTATATATAATTATACCAAGGTGATTTTATGTTGACTAATGATTTTATAGACCTTTGTAAAGCCTATTCAAAAACACACGAAGATGTTATATATGAAAGTATTGAAGATGATAAAAAGCTTTGCAAGTATATAATAGAATTCTATAGGTATATTGTAGAGTTTAGATATGTAAAAAAAGAAAATACTTTTATAAAGAAAAGCTCTCTTTATTGTGTTATTAAGCTTAATAAGAATAGTCAGGTTTATTATCATTTGCCCGATATTATTCCTTATCTTTCACAAAAAAGCTTTGAACCGTGCTGTTTTGGGCTTATAGAAAGCAAAGAAAGATTACAAGTTTGTTTTGATAGTCTTAAAAATATTTTAGATGACGTATTATCTCAAATAGAGCCTTATATCACGGGCGAAGTACACCTACGCTCGCGATTATTTGAAACATATAATTTAATTTTCGAACTTAAAGAAAAAGATATTGATTTTTCTAAAGTTGATGACTTTGATGAGTATGATTCTCAATTTTTTGCATACTTGCAAAAAAATCGTGACGGCATACTTTTTTCACGCTTTTCTAATTTTGCACCGTATGCTTTATTGATGAAAAACAAACCCGAAAAAGCGCTTCAAAAATATGAAAAACTGCGTAAAAAAAACAAGCTGTTAAAATATGAAAAATGTTTGATAGATTATGTTAATCAGTCCGAATATCAAGCATTTACACCAAAAACAGATACGGACGCCGAACTAAAATTTATTGCTTTTTCATCTCTTGTGAAGACGTTTTTTATTGTAACAGCAATAGCTTCGGTTCTGTTTTGCGGTTTTTTCGCTATTTTCAATTTTATACTTTCATGCATTTCGGTTGTGCATTTATCTGCACCTTGGTATATTGGCGTTTTATGTGCTATGCTTTGCGGAGTTTTCGGTGCAATAGCCTTTTTTCAATATGTACCCAATAGATATTATAACAAAAAGCAAATGAAAGAGTATGCCACTTTGTTTATTTCAAAACCGCTAAAGGTATTGTGCCGTATTACTTTTATTGTTTCGGTTATAGTGTCTGTTGTTTTTGCAGTTTTAATAGCTCAGGCTAATGTCCTGTTTTATGAAAATAGTATTAAGTTTAACTCTAAAGAGTATACATATTCACAAATAGACAGCGTTTATTATATTGATGCAAGGTATAACGATTTTGATGAGAGAATAGAACGCGGATCTTATGTGATTTTATTTAAAGATAAAACCTCGCTTGATTTAGACGGCTCTACAACAGTGAAATATTCTAAAGAAAAGGTTGTGCCGCTATTAAAGGAAAAAGGCTATGATGTAAAATATGCCGATTCCGAAAGAAATCTTCCATGGTATAGCTATGAATAAAAAATAACCCCTACTGGAGTAGGGGTTTAATTTTTAATGAGTAGAAGCTTTTTTTAGTTTTAATTTCTCTATAATCATCCAAACAGCTCCTATTATTGTAAGAATAGTAGCAATATAGAATATGTAATAACCAAAGCCCCAATTATAGCTTTCATTTGGTATTTCGCCGCGGTGGTAAAAATCAAAGCTTAAAAAGGCAAAAACCAAAAATGAAAGTAGTGTAAAAACTATGGTTGGAATAGCTTTTTTAAATAGTGTAAGCACAAGCGATATTAGTGCAAAAATGCCAATTGCTGCAACTATTCCTACATATATATTACCTTCGTTACTTGCAAATAGGCGGTTTGATAATTTACTATACACATTTGCGTAATCCACCATAGAGCGATTAACCACATCGCGAGCTTTTAAGTCTACATCTTCGTAAAAAACATAATCGGGGTTTTTGTTTATTTCTGCTTTAAGGTCATCGGTAGCGGTGGAAAAAGGCAAGAATAATGTAATAATCATTAAAAGAGAGCCTAATAACGCTAAAATAAAGGGGATAAGCAGATTCTTTTCTATAGGTTTAATTTTCATTTTTTTTACACTCCAATTTTACTGTGTTTTTATAGTAACACAGTAAAAAAAGAATTGCAACAAGAAAAAGTAATATTGATTTTTAAAAATGGATTGTGTATAATTTTAAGGATAGGAAGTGTTTTTATGGAAGAAAAAAGGAAGGTAAAATCATCGGCTTTAATAAAGCGATTTTTGCCGTATTATAAAAATTATTGGAAAACCTTGTGTCTTGATTTATTTTGCGCAGCACTAACTACAGTTTGCGAAATTGTTTTGCCGCTTATAATGCGTGAAATAACCAACACTGCCGAAACTAATTTAGCCGCTTTAACAATAGGTTTTGTGTTAAGGGTGGGGTTACTTTATTTTGTGCTTCGTATTATAGATTCTGCAGCATATTATTATATGGCTTATACGGGTCACGTAATGGGTACAAAGATTGAAACCGATATGCGCCGTGATGCTTATGCACATTTGCAAGAGCTTTCTAATACATACTTTAACAATACAAAGGTTGGTCAAATTATGGGCCGAATTACTAACGACCTTTTTGATGTTACCGAATTTTCACATCACTGCCCCGAAGAATTTTTAATTGCAGGGCTTAAAGGTGTTGTTTCTTTCATAATTTTGATGAGTATAAATATTCCGCTTACAATTATAATCTTCCTAATTATCCCTATAATGTTTGTAGTATGCAGAAGACTTAATAAAAGAATGCGTTCTACATTCCGTAAACAACGCCAGTTAATAGGCGAGCTTAACGCCAGAATAGAAGATTCACTTTTAGGACAAAAGGTTGTAAAGGCGTTTGCAAATGAAGATGTTGAAAAGGAAAAGTTTGAAGTAGATAACAAAAACTATTATTCTATTAAAAAGCTTTCGTATAAGTATATGGGTGCGTTTTCGACAAGTACCCGTATGTTTGACGGTATTATGTACAGCGCAGTTGTAATTGCGGGTACTATTTTCTTAATAAAGGGAAGCATAACAATTGGTGATTTAATTGCTTATTTGCTTTATGTTACCACATTTATTGCAACAGTTCGCCGTATTATCGAATTTTCTGAGCAGTTCCAACGCGGTATGACAGGTATTGAACGCTTTGTTGAAATAATAGATGCCGATATTGATATTTTCGATGAACCTGATGCTACCGATATTGTAAATCCTAGGGGCGATATTGAATTTAAAAATGTTTCGTTCGAGTATCCCGATGACCACAACCGCGTATTTAAAGATTTAAACTTCTCTATCAAGGAAGGCGAAAAGGTTGCCTTTGTTGGTCCTTCGGGCGGCGGTAAAACTACGCTTTGTAATTTAATTCCCCGTTTTTATGATGTTACTAGCGGTGAAATTATCTTAGACGGTAAAAATGTTAAAGCATATACTCTTAAAAGCCTTAGAAAAAGTATTGGTATGGTACAACAGGATGTATATCTATTTTCGGGTACAGTGTACGAAAATATCGCCTATGGTCGTCCTGGCGCTAGTAGAGAAGAAGTTATTGATGCCGCTAAAAAAGCCGGTGCGCACGAATTTATAACCGATTTAAAGGACGGTTATGACACTTATGTTGGCGAACGCGGTGTAAAGCTTTCGGGCGGACAGAAGCAAAGAATAAGTATAGCGCGTGTTTTCCTTAAAAATCCACCTATAATTATTCTTGATGAAGCCACAAGCGCCCTTGATAACGAAAGCGAATTTGAGGTTGCAAAATCGTTAAATAAACTATCGGTTGGCAGAACTACAATAACTATAGCACACCGACTTTCAACAATTAGAAATGCGGATAGAATTATGGTGCTTACTGAAGACGGTATTGTAGAGCAGGGAAGCCACACAGAGCTTTTAAAGCTTGGTGGTATTTACGCTAAATTTAACCAGATGGCAACTGAACTTCAATAATGCGTAATTCGTAATGCGTAATTCGTAATTATTTATGAGTGTTTTGTGAAAGGTGGTTAAATATGGTTGGAATATGGATTGTTTTTGTTTTATTTTTTGTTATGACACGCTTTATTGCGCCTTATGACAGTTTATATATGGGCGATAAATATATTGTTTTAAAAAGCACTAAATTAAGGGTGCTTATGATTGATAAGAGTAGATTATGGGATGAAACCGACCGTAGAAAAAAAGACATTGACAAAATCACGGTTGTTGGTATAGTGCTTTATATCTATGCTGGGATTTCGGCGATATTAGCGGTTTTAAGTTATTTTTTTGTGGCAAAATCCCAAGTCGATCCTTGGGTAATTGAACACGATTTTTTTGATGTTCGCCTTGATACTTTAAACGAATGTTTTTCAGCAGGCTTTTTAATTTCTTTTTTGCTTTTGTATTTTATTGTTTTTGGTGTTCGAATGTTTCAATATGCTAAAACATGTGATGCAAAATGGTTTAGAATGTTGCTTTACATATTTTCAATAATTATAATTGCCATGTGTGTAGTGCTACCTATTTTGAGTATATATGAGACAATGATTACATAATAAAAAACTATTGACAAATAAGAAAATTGTGATAGAATATTATAGCAAACTGAATATTTCCTTATCAAGAGTGGTGGAGGGACACGGCCCGTTGAAGCCCGGCAACCTGTTTTTCAAGGTGCTAAATCCGTCGGTTTAACCGAAAGATGAGGTTTTAATTAAACTTTAAACCGCTCTTTCGAGAGCGGTTTTCTTGTTGAAGGATAAAAAGAAAGGAATTTTAAAAATGGAAAACTATTTATTTACTTCCGAATCGGTTACAGAAGGTCATCCCGACAAGGTTTGTGACAATATTTCTGATGCCGTATTAGATGCAATTTTAGCACAGGACAAAAATGCCCGTGTTGCTTGTGAAACCTTTTGTACAACAGGCGTTGTAACTGTTATGGGTGAAATTACCACAACTGCGAAAATTGATATTCCCGCAATTGTGCGTGAAACTGTTTGTAATATTGGATACAACTCTGCTAAAGCAGGCTTTGACGGTAACACCTGCGCTGTTATGACCGCTATTGACAAGCAGTCACCTGATATTGCTATGGGTGTTGATAAGTCGCTTGAGCTTAAAGACGGTGTTGAAGATGCCTATAATCTTCACGGTGCGGGTGACCAAGGTATGATGTTCGGTTACGCTTGCGATGAAACCGAAGAACTAATGCCTTTGGCAATATCTTTAGCGCACAAAATGGCAAAGCGCCTTACCGATGTTAGAAAATCGGGCGAGTTAGATTACCTTAACCCCGACGGAAAAACTCAAGTAACAGTTGAATATGAAAACGGTTTACCAAAGAGGGTAGATGCTGTTGTTGTTTCTAGCCAACATACTGCAGATGTTTCTTTAGAAACCTTACGCAAGGATATTTTAGAAAAGGTTATTAAGCCTATTATTCCAAGTGAATTATTTGATGAAAACACCAATATTTTCATTAACCCCACAGGCCGTTTCGTAGTAGGCGGACCACAGGGTGATACAGGT
>JAZSCF010000066.1:0-11785 GCA_045602785.1 Acutalibacteraceae bacterium | reverse complement strand
CAGTACCATTAGCTCTCTCCTCTGCTGCAACTTCATAATTATTAATAATTTCATCTGCAGAAGAAGAAATGGTTGTTTTAAATTCATTTAATTGCAAAGAATATTTATCCAAGTCCCCATAATAAATGTCTAATGTTTCTTTTAAGCAGTACTCAAATAAATCTGTATCATTAATTTTATTAATAAAAACCGCCTTTTCTACTGCTGAATTTTTTGAAATCAAAGAAAGTTCATCGATTTTTAACTGTTGCTTATTGCTAAAGGCAGAAAAATTTGTCTTTAACGGTATGTTTAGTGCTTGGGTTTCAACAATTATTGGTGCACTATTTTTAAATGGCAAAAAGCACAATAAAAGCACAATTAAAAAAGCTGTAATTTTTTTCATATATATAACCTCCTTTGTTATGGTAATATTATACAATAGTTTTTAACTTTTGTCAATGTTATTTTGTTTTTTATCACAAAACACAAATTAATTTAACAAAATTTAGATCTTATATATAGCATATAATTTTCAATGATATTTTTACTGCTTTTTCATATACTTAAAAAGGTGATATAATGAAATTAAAATATAATTTTATAGCTTTTCTGTTCATAGGTCTTTTAGGCACTATAGGACATTTCCTATACGAATGGACAGGTCAAAACACAATTATCGGCTACTTTTTCCCTATAAACGAAAGCACATGGGAACATTTAAAGCTTATATTCTTCCCTACAATCATCTTTTCAATTTTAGAATATAATTTTGTAAAACGCGAAATTAAAAACTATGCACCCACAATAACCATTTCAGTAATTGCAGGAATGTTAAGCATTATAGTTTTATTTTATACCTACAAAGGTGTTTTAGGGTATAATGTCGACTATTTAAACATTGCGATATATTATATCGCACTTATAGTATCGCTGATTGTTAAAAACAAGCTAATTGTTAGTGAAAAATTGAAATCACAAGGTGCAACTACTATTAGTCTTATGGTTCTTTTTGTGATAGCACTATTATTTATAATCTTCACTTATAACCCACCTGAAATTGCAATATTCAAAACGCCGTAGTCACTAAAACTACGGCGTTTAAAAGTATTAGAATAATGGAGGCGGGTCCATTTCAGGATTAGCAAGGTTTATGCGTTCATTCATCATACGGTCGAAGAACATTGTATCAAGTACAGGCTGAGTTTCATCTTCGTGTGCAAAACTATAATTTGTAGCTTGATTTTTTAATTCGTTTGCTTTTTCATAATTACCGCAAAGGCGTTCGTAAATTGATTCAGCAATAAGAGAATACATTACACGGTGAATAGCCAAGTAACGCCAAGAATCTTTTTGGCAAGGGTCATTTACATCAAGATGCGCATCGATTACAGTGCCAAAATCATCCATTGTTTTCTTAGCGCGTTTCATATCTGCTTTTACTTCTTCGCTATTATATGGCACTTGAGCACGAATAACACCCATTTTAAAGCAGTCAGATAGCGTACTAAAATATTCGCAAAGCTTGTCAACTGCATCTTCGCCAAAGGTTGCGGCATAAAGCTTTCTGCGCATAGCTTCAAAATCAGTATTACTATTCCACATAGTTTTAGCAATTGATGTCATACCAATTGATGACGGGAATGCATTACGTTGTAGCTGACAGCTTATATAACCGTTCACACCTAAGTTATCGCAGTTTTTAATATCTGTGTTAATAACACGCGCAATGCCTTCACCGCCTGCATCAAGCATAAAGTCCCACATAAGATGGTAGTCAAAGTCGATAACTTCACCCCCATAAACCTTTTTCCAATGGTAAAGGAATGAAAAATATTCGGCCGATGTTTTAGGCCTTTCGTTCTTTTTAAGGTCATAATTAGGCATTGTAGTATCGTAATTGTAATTTTCGGGGAAAGTGTATGCCATTGTACGATTTATCGGTGCAAACATCAGCATACAGTTTTCAGTATTTTCAATCCATTTCTTTTCAGGTACACCGCGTGCAACACCACTAAAAATAACCTGACTTTTGATGTTATGTTCTTTAAATTTTCGGGTAATAACATCAACCATATTGATATAATTATCTGTTTTAGATAGCTTAGAGCATTCTTCACATTCACAAAATTGTCCGCCATCTCCCAACCAGAAATAAATAGCATCGGTTTCAGGATGATCTATAGCATAATTAAGCACTTCATCGGTCATTTTTTCAATAACATAAGGGTTAGAATAACATAGCTGAGTTTGTAATGGGCGGTTATTCCAACACTTACGCTCGCCATCAACCATAGCGCAAATTTCTACATATTCCTTTGGAATATCCTTTTCATCGTATTGATACCAACCCGCATCAGGCACACCAAATGCTCTGCAATGCCAACCGTGACCCATTCTATGAAGCAATAAACCACGTCTTTTAATTTCGTATGTCATTTTTTCAACATACTCGGTTGCTAACTCTTGCGGAATTTCTGTACCCTTCTTATATGGGTTTCTCATATGATTGTACCAACGGTCAAAGAAAACATAACCATTAGTAAACTGAATATAATATCCGTTAAAGCCTACTTTAGTCATCCAATCAATCATATCAAGTGCATTTTCAATAGATACTGCACCTTCTATACACATAATACGATTTCTCTTTGAAGCGGCTTCACGAATATCTAAGTCAATTGCAACACACTTTTCGGGATACTTTGTTCCGTTAGGACCTGGGCGCACCCAGGTTATACCCCATTCTTCGAGCAGTCTATAAATTCCAAATAGAACACTTCGTTCATTAGAACCTGCAATAAAACCTTTATTATCCTTTACGCTAATTATATAAGCATCATCTCGCATTGTGTCGTTGACTTCAACAAATTCGCCAAAGTTTTCAAAAAGACCTAATTTAATATCAGCTTCAACACCTAAAATTTTAAGGTATTTTTCAAGTTCTTCTCTTCCAAAACCGATAACATCATACTTCATATGTTACCTCCTGAATTTTTATATATTTATTCTAACATTTTAAGTAAGCTTAATCAATGTAAAATATTTGTGCAATTTTAGTAATTTTGTGGTATAAAGCACAAAATTAAATTATTTTTTAAAAAACTAAAAAAAACACTTGATTTTTCAAAGTTAATGTGATATTATACTATGGCGGTCAAAAATAACCGCATTTTGCGCTGATAGCTCAGCTGGATAGAGCGTCTGGCTACGGACCAGAAGGTCGGGAGTTCGAATCTTCTTCAGCGCGCCAAAACAAAAATCCTGTCGATTATTGTCGGCAGGATTTTTGCTTTGTATTATTCATTTTTCATTATTCAATATTCATCATTCATTCGACAGGATTTTCTTTGTACAACCCTTTCATCTTATGTAAAAAGCATAAAGACAAGTGGAATAGTAAAACATGAAATCACAGTAGACATACTAACAAGTCCCGCTCCTATCTCACAGTTCTCACCTACAAGACGCGGAAAGAGTATTGTGTTCATTCCAACAGGCATTGAATAACAAAGTAAAACAGGGATAAGTATTGAAGGATATATCCAATTAATAAGCAAACCAAGTATACAAGGAATTACTATAAGTCGTAACAATATAGTAATGTATATTACCTTTTGTCCGAAAATTGCTTTTAAAGAGTAACCCGCTATTACTATACCGGTTAGTATCATAACATTGGGCGACATACAAGCCGCAGAAAAATCAACAGTATCTGTAATAATGGTGGGTAATTTAATTCCTGTAATACCCACTGTTAATCCTAAAATTATAGCAATAATTGTAGGTTTTAAAAGCATTTTTAAATTAAACTTACTTTTTGTAAGCATTCCAAATGCATAGGAATAACTATAGACATTAAGCGGCAAAGCAAAAAACATCATATCGGCAAGAACTGTTTCTCCAAACAATGATCCTGCCAAAGCATATCCCATATATCCAAAATTGCCAACCGTTAGAGAGTATTCATATATTGACTGTTCATATTTCTTTTTACTGAATAACTTTACCACAAAATGAAATAAAACAGCGATTGATAAAAGTATTACTATTGATATAACAACATTTTCCCAATTTTCTTTTAGGTATGTAAGATTTACATTCGAAAAGCTTTTAAAAACGCGGCAAGGTAAAAATACATATACTGCCAATGCAGAAAGTATTTTTGCCTGTTCTAGACTAACTAACTTTTTCTTTGCAAGTAAAAACCCTATCATTACAAAAATAAAAAGAATAAATACCTGCTCCCAAACAACATTCATTTTATACGTCCTCATTTATATAGCAGTTAATTACTTTTTAATGAAACTGCTTATCCTTTTTTATAACCTGATACAGTCTTTTTCTTCTTTCATTTAAAAATGTTTGCCATTCTTCAGGAGTGTAAAATACCATAGCATCGCCGTTTCTTACCATATCAAGCTTTATATCAGTACGGTTATTAGCAACATGATTACCAAGGAAAATTTCAACATTAATTTTTTCTAAAAGTTCAATACTATTTAAAAATTTGTTTCTGTTTTCAAATGGAAAATTAAAACGAGTTAAAAATTCTTCTGTTAGAGTGTTTGTTCCTGCACCGCCAAACATTCCTGCTAGACAGGATTTTTCGCCATCGGTTACATCAAAGAAAAAAGACAAAGTACCATCGGTGTGACCGGGTGTTGATAAGCATTTAATAGAAATATTACCCAATGTTACAACATCACCATCTTTTAGCAAAACATCAGGCGTAAGATAATAGTTACTTCTCTCAGGTAAGGTACTTGAAAGTGAATAATCGCACTCCCCTGTTACCATTTTTAAATCCTTTTCACCAAGATATATTTTAGCGCCTGTGATTTCACGAAGAACTTTAGCAGGACCAATATGATCATAATGACCATGTGAAATTAGAATAATTTTAATATCTTTAACACTAAACCCTAATTCTTCAATATTATTCATTACAAGTTCCAAATTTTCAGGATAACCTATATCCAATAGAATTAGCCCTTCACCCGTATCAATTAAATGTGATGATGCGGGTTTTGTTCCAACAAAATAAATTGGTCCAAAAACCTTACCCGGTTTAATATAACCCTTAATTTCAGTATTGTTCATAAAAGCACCTTTTCTATTTATAAATTTTATCGTATGTACTTTTTTTAGCGGAAGAAATATCAATATTAGCGGGTATATATTTGCTGCTATCCATTCCAAGATATTCGGAAATACCAAGCATTTCAGAAACGGTGCTGATATTAACATCAATACCCTTTTCCATACGGTCTTTATAGCTTATTTGTTCCTTTTCTCCGTGAGTATAAATAGGAACATTATCATCTGCTCTTTTTGCAGAACGAAGTTCTTCTAAAAATCGTGATAGATTACTTTTTATCGCTTCTGAATCGCCAAATATTTTCGGGTCAATAACAATAAAACTGTGGCAAGTACCTGCACCTACACCCTTTGCACGAATATGGTGATTAGAAGTAGCGCCACAAGATGTTATAGAAGATAACAGTTCACACATCATACTATATCCATAGCCTTTGTGTCCACCATTCAGTTCACCGGCGCCACCAACAGGAAGAATACCGCCTGCACCAAGCTTATCATCAATACAACTAAGTGCGTGTTCTGCATCAGTACAAATATCGCCATTTTCGTCAACAGTCCAACCGTTTTCAAGCGGTTTACCCTCTTTATTGTAAACTTCAAGTTTACCTTTTGGAACAACAGTTGTTGCGGCATCAAACCAAAACGGATATGGCTCTGCCGGCATTGCAAACGCAATCGGATTTGAGCCTAATAATGCCTGTCGTGAATTTGTATGTACTGCAATAGACTCTGAATTAGTTGTTGCAATCGCAATAAAACCTTTGTCGCAAGCCATTTTAGAATAATATCCCGCAATACCAAAATGGTTCGAATTACGAACAGTAACAAAAGCCATTCCGCTTTTACCTGCTTTTTCTATTGCAAGCTCTGTAGCAAATATTGAGATTAGCTGACCCATACCGCTATTACCATCAATAACCGCAGAAACGGGTGTTTCAAATACTACTGTTGGTTTTGAATCAACTTTTATTGAGCCGTTTTCAATTGCTTTATGATAACGAACAAGGCGCTGTGTACCGTGTGATTTTATTCCATATAAGTCTGCCAAAAGTAATACATCGGTAATTTTTTGAGCATCACTATTACTAAATCCAAAACCTTGGAACGCCTCTTCACAAAAGCACTTTAATTTTTCAACACTAAAATTAACAGTCGCCATTATAATACCACCTTTTTTCTTTATAAATAATTATTAACTAAAAGGTGTATTACAACAATAGATAATCGTTCGATTAAATTTACATATCGTTCAATGTTTTTTAATAATATTTAAATTTTTTATAAAATAATTTGAAAATTGTTCGAAACGTTGTTATAATTAAAGTGGATTGGAGGAATAGTATGAAAACTATATTTGATACGTCATTTCATAAAGACTGGGAAAAGATATATGTAACACATAAGGAAGCATTTTCAACTTCGGTTACAGACTTTCATAAACACGATTTTTATGAAATAAACCTTATAGTATCAGGCAATGTTGAAATATTGCTACCAAACATTAGCGAAAAAACAAGTGAAATAAAAATTGTACTAACTCGACCAGACACACCTCATTTTATCACTTGTAAACCCGATATATTATACAGCAGGTATTATCTACTATTTTCAAAAGAATTTCTTATTGATTTTATACGTGAACTAAAAATAGTTGAAAGGGTTTTTGGAGAAAGCGGTAACATTATTACGCTAACAAAGGAACAAGCCGAGTTTTGTAAAAAACACATTTTAAAAATCAAGCAAGAA
Source organism: Acutalibacteraceae bacterium (assembly GCA_045602785.1). Lineage (GTDB taxonomy): Bacteria > Bacillota > Clostridia > Oscillospirales > Acutalibacteraceae > UBA737. The sequence goes on along the minus strand of JAZSCF010000066.1, from coordinate 4,957 downwards.
ACAAATACTTTCAGACAGCAACTTTTGGTGCTTTATCTGTTATCATACCTTTCAGAACTTTCAGGATATATAAAATCAAAATATACCAAAGCACCAAGTTATATAATTGAAGCACTTTCTTTTATAGAAAGTCAATATAGTAACAAAATCACTGCAGCATCTTTGGCAGAAAAACTATACATTGGTAGAACAACCCTTATGACCAACTTTAAAAAATACACAGGTAGTACTCTTAATGATTATATTATTAGTGTAAGACTTAAAAAAGCCATTATTCTTTTGAAAGAAGATTATAGCGAACACCAAATTGCCGAAATGTGTGGTTTCTCAGATGCATGCAGCTTTATAAGATGCTTTAAAAAGCATTTTAATACTACGCCTCATAAATTTAATAAAACTAATTAAAGTAAAAAGCAAGTCTTTCGACTTGCTTTTTTATACCTTTAAAATCATTACGGCAACTTTGAAATAAATTAGTAGAGAAATTGTATCTACTAAAGTAGTAATAAATGGACTTGCCATAACTGCAGGGTCTAGATTAAACTTTTTTGCAAGCATTGGCAAAATTGCACCAATAACCTTTGCAATAAGAACCGTAAAGAATAATGTTATTGAAACTACGCTTATTTCCGCAATGTATTTGCCTGTATCAAAAGTGTTAAAAATAAGATGGTCAACAAGAACCATTTTAAGAAAATTGACAAGAGAAAGAACAATACTGCAAACAATAGCAACCCTTGTTTCTTTCCAAACAACTTTAAAAATATCACGCCACTCAACATCACCAAGAGATAAAGCACGAATTACCGTAACCGAAGACTGACTACCGCCGTTACCTGCAGTATTCATAAGCATTGGTATAAAGGTGATAAGCGCAGGCAAAACTGTAAGCTTAGTTTCAAAGCTTGAAATAATTGCACCCGTAAAGGTTGCAGAAATCATAAGTAACAAAAGCCAAGGTATACGCGATTTAAAGGTTGAAAAAACGCTTGTTTTAAAATATGATTTATCACTCGGCAAAATAGCCGCCATTTTTTCAATATCTTCGGTTGCCTCCTCTTGCAATACATCAATAGCATCATCTACAGTTACAATACCTACAAGTCGGTTTTCTTTATCAACAATAGGCAATTCAACAATGTCATATTTTTCAAAAAGATTAGCAACTTCTTCTTTATCATCCAAGGTATTAGCTGAAATAACATTTTCATCCATTATATCTTGAACTAATGTGTCTTTTGGATGAAGCAACAAATCTTTTAGAGTAATAATCCCTAAAAGGCGACGATGAATACTTAAAATATAGCAGGTATTAACAGTTTCGCTACGAAGCCCTACCCTACGAATTTTTTCAATCGCTTGGTCGATTGTCATTGTTCTTTTTAAATCTATATATTCGGTAGTCATAATACTACCTGCCGAATCATCAGGATAAGCCAATAATTCGTTTATCATTTTGCGCTTTTCAGGTGTAGTTTGTTTTAAAATACGCTTTGCAACATTCGCAGGCATTTCTTCAAGAATATCTACTGTATCATCAATAAAAAGCTCACTAAACACACCTTTAAGTTCGGTATCGCTAAGTTTTTCTATTAATGCCTGTTGCATATCGCTTTCCATATAGCTAAAAAGCTCAGCCGCCGCTTCCTTTGGTAAAATACGAAAAACTAAGGGTAAATCGTTTTCAGAAGCTTCTTCAAGCACTAATGCAATATCAGCAGGATTCATATCAATTAAAATTTCTCGAAGTTTAGAAAACTTTCTTTCTTCGATAAGGCTTAAAATTGTTTGCTCCATAACATTACCCCTTTCAATAAAAAATTATCTCTGTTAAGTTTCATAACAGAGATGTTTTTTTAATTATACACTTTTTGATTATTCTTGTCAATTTTAATATTTATTAAGTGTGCAACACCGGGTATACTTTCTCCTTGAAAAGATGAAGTTGGTGAAAGTAAAGCACCTGTTGACATAAATAGGATATTATCAAAATCACCGCTTTCAAAACGATGCATTATAAATGAAGCAAGAACCGAAGCCGAACAACCACAGCCCGAACCGCCCGCGTGGGTATCTTGGCTTTCACAATCAAATATAATACTTCCACAATCAGCATGACGACAACGAAGATCGTATCCTTCTTTATCCATCAGCTCATATAAAAGTTGTGTTCCAACGCTTCCTAAGTCGCCTGTATAAATAACATTATAGTCCATCGGTCCTGTTTTAGTGTCCTTAAAAAACTTAGTTAGAGTATCGCAAGCAGCAGGGGAAAATGTCAAGAGAACACCATAAATTTCTTAAAATTTATTTATCAACTCTTTTAAGAGAGTAATTGTAAGTATATCTATTATTCGTGAATAATAGCCATTATCTTTAAAAATAAACCTGCCAAAATTAAGTTTGGCAGGTTTATTCTAACCGTTAATATAAATTTTCTTTGTCGTTCTTTACAAGATTAAGCATTTGCTTTTTAAGCCTTTTCTTGTCTTTTAAATTCATTAAACAATTAGTTCTATTGCATTGTTCGTTAAACAAACAAGTTTCACATACAATCCAATCGATTTGTTGCATTTTCAATTCATCATCGGTGGGCAATTCATAAGTGTCGATTTGTCTTATGCTTTGCGGATTTCTAAGCCCATAATCTAAAACTTTTCCATTGCCGGTTTTTATATATCTATACACATCAGCAAAAAACGAAACACTGTCATCAACAGAAAACTCTTCAAATCCTTGATTATCCATCCAAACATGTTCTTCTTTACCATCGAACATTACACCATCTGGAAACATTCCTGTGACGAAAATACGCTTAAAACAAATTTTATCCTTAGTAATCTTTTCTACTTGTCCCATAAAACCCATAGGAATATTGTAGTAGCAGTTTGCAAAATCGTGACGATATTTCCCTTTGGAATTAAATTGGACTTCAAGATAATCGTCATATGTAAGTTTTTCACCGCCAACAATATCTTTTATGTCTTTTGGAGAGAAGTTAATAGTACCATACTCTGAAACGACAATTGTATTATCGCCATAATGACAAATTATTAAATCTTGAATATCCTTATTGTCTTTAAACTTTTCAACTAGTTTTTTAGATTGACGAACTCTGGTATCATATTGTTTTTTTGCTTGTAATTCTCTTTCGGTCTTCTCAATTTCTTTTTGTTGTTCAATAAAAGAAATTTCTTGTTCTGTTAAAAGTGGCTTTAAATGTGCAGGATTATCGTAGATGCCGATATTTACCATTTTCTTAAATCTTAAAAGCACATCCTTTATCATTTTTGCAGAAAGATATTTTGCCTCCTTAATAGAGCAACTATGATAACATCCAGTTTGAATATTGCCATGACCTTCGCCAAAAAGCACCGCTGTGTTCCAAGGACATAGATAATGATTCTTTTGAACCAATCGCCCTTTTTTTAAACCCTCATCAAATTCGGGGAAAATCCGAGGATTTCCACACCCTTCATAATCATCCACCCAAAAACCTGATGGACCCTTGTCTGCATTGGCAATCATAACTTCTAATGTAGCCAACGTCTCTTTCTTGAATTCTTTGTTAACCATTTTTCTAACCTCCGTTAATAAGTGTTGCTATATAGCAACCCGACATGTTAACGAGTTGAAAAAATTTTACCATCAAATTATATCATATTGTTTAATAAATTGCAAACTATAAAAATTACCCACCGATAATTCGGTGGGCTTTGTTGTTTACGCTGTCTTTTTCTTTTTTGTAGGCTTTTCGGGTTCAATTAGATGCTTGTTAAGTTCAATATACTCAACCACTTGCAGATAGGCATCATAAAACTTGAATACAATCTCGATATCTCCGCCTTCGTGTACGAAAATCTCCTCTATAAGTTCGGTTACTATCGGCCTTGTTAAAGCCTCAATATTACCGTACTTCTTAAAATGCGCTACAAAATCGTTATCTTCGTTAATACCGTTTTTGAACTGATCGGCAGATTTGGTAAGTCCGGCAATTTTTTCGTCAATAACCCTAAGCCTCTCATTAAGACGTTCCTTTAACATTTGATATTCATCCATTGTAATAACACCGCTTTTCCAGTCAGGATAAAGGTCAGTAAGCATCGTTACCAATTTTTCCCGTTCAGATACTTGCGTTTTGAGTGCCTTTTGAAGATGAGTTGATTCACTTTTTCGTTTAGCATTATTATTAATCAGATCTAACATATCACTCATCGTAACCGCAGTGTTAATCATATTTTGAATGGATAAAAAAACCGCCTCTTCTAACTTGTCAATACGTATGGTGTGATTTGTACATGCCGATTTTTTAAGTTTTCGAGCCGTAACACAACGGTAATAGTGATAAGTGCCATACGAGTGCTGGTTGGTCTTTTTATTCATTACACGCTTGCAGTCTGCACACCGCACAATTCCCGAAAACAAATCAACGTTTTTCTTCTTCGGACTCTTTCGAATATGCTTGTTAAAAAGAGCCTGTGCATTGTCAAAGGTTTCGTGGCTGATAATAGGCTCATGGGTTCCCTCAACAATAATCCACTCGTCCTTAGGTATTGCACGGCACTGCTTAATTTTATAACTGTAGGTAGTATTTTTGCCTTGCACCATATCACCGACATACATTCGGTTTTGCAAAATTCGGCGCACCGAACTATCGGGCCACAAACCGTCATTACTTCTGCCGGACGGATGCTTGTAGTTTAGCCCCTTTTGCTTTTTATACATTGACGGATTAGGTATACCCATTTCGTTCAGGTCTTTAGTAATACCTATTATACTTTCGCCCGCAATAAAGCGTTCAAAAATCATTCGCACTATCGGTGCTGTTTCCTCGTCAATAATAAGATGATGTTTATCATCCGGGTCTTTTAGGTATCCGTAGGTTGGAAAAGAACCGATAAACTTTCCTTGCTGACGTCTTAAATTCAGTGTGCCCCGCACGTTAACTGATGTACTC
>JAZSCF010000065.1:0-4256 GCA_045602785.1 Acutalibacteraceae bacterium | reverse complement strand
AATAGCAATTAGAAGAAACATAGCTGCTATTGATTATCAAGTAGATCCCCAATGGGAAGACAGCAAATATACAGATGTTTATACTATTAATGATGACGCCGCCAGAAACGGTGTTACAATACTCTCCCCTGATCAAATGAAGGGCTCTGACGCTTATGGAAATATTTCCTTTGTAACTCCTGAAAATGGTTGGATTGTAGAAAAAGAAGACTCCTATCCTCGCTATGTTGGCGCAGCAAATGTTGGAAACTATACATATTTACCTCCATGTTGGAATGGCGATAAGCCAACCTTTGAGCAAGCATTTAGCGCGCAAACTGCAGCAGGCAAGGGCAGCGACGTTAACACTCCTTATGAGATTTACACAGGTGCTCAGCTTTATGCTGCCACTACATGTACTGAAGAAAAATATTTCAAGATTATGAACGATATTTATCTTCAGCCAAAATCTGTTATCGATGCAGGTACAGTAGGTAGTCTTGTAGCGGGTGGTAACACAGCCCTGCTTAAAAACTGGAATGATGATGCAAATACAAATGCATTTGCAGGCCATATTGATGGTAACTTCAAAACAGTATCAGGCTTATATGCTAGCACCTCTTCAAGAAATGCTATAGCCTTTATAAACTCTTTCGCGGGTAACGCTTCTGTTAAAAACCTCACCTTTGATAATATGTATGTTGAAAACAGCGCAAATTCAGCAGCTGGTATATTCGGTATTGTAAATACTACAAGTGAGTATACACAAACAGTACAGGGTTGCGTTATTAAAAACTCTAAGATAACAAGTGGTATACATACTAGTGCTTTCATTGCCATTCAATACGGTAGTGCCGCTTTAATAATTGAAGATAGTGCAGTTTATGATACTGTATTGGAAAGCTCTACAAAAACTCCCGGTGTATTTTTCAGTTATGATTGTTGGTCAACAATAGCAATTAGAAGAAACATAGCTGCTGTCGATTATCAAGTAGATCCCCAATGGGAAGACGGCAAATATACAGATGTTTATACTATTAATGATGACGCCAGCAGAAACGGTGTTACCGTACTCTCCCTTGATCAAATGAAGGGCACTAATGTTTATGAGTATATGCCCGGTATCTCTTCTTTAAACGGTTGGATTGTAGAAAGCGAAAACGCATTTCCTCGTTATGTTGGCGCAGAAAATGTTGGAAAATACACATCTTTACCTTATTTCTATTGGAGTGGCGACAAGCCAACCTTTGATGCGGCATTTGGCGCACAAACTGCAGCAGGCAAGGGTAACGATGCTAACACCCCTTACGAAATTACAACAGCTGCTCAGCTTTATGCTGCCACTACATCTACTGAAGAAAAATATTTCAAGATTATGAACGATATTTATCTTCAGCCAAAGTATGTTATCGATGAAGGTACAGTAGGTAGACTCGTAGCCAGTGGTAACACAGCCCTGCTTAAAAACTGGAATGATGATGCAAATACAAATGCATTTGCAGGCCATATTGATGGTAACTTCAAAACCGTATCCGGCTTATATGCTAGCACCTCTTCAAAAAATTCCGTAGCCTTTATAAAATATCCCGTAGGCACCGCTTCTGTTAAAAACCTTACCTTAAATAATATGTATGTTGAAAATAACACAAGTGGCAACTACAATGTAGCGGGTGGTATGTTCGGTAGATTAGGTGATGGTAACAACAAGATACAAGGTTGTACTATTAAAAATTCTAAGATAACAGCTGTGTATGCTGCTAGTGCTTTCGTTGGTCTTCAATGGTCAGGCTCTTCACTAGTTGAAGATTGTGCAGTTTATGATACTGTATTGGAAAGCTCTACAAAAACTCCCGGTGTATTTTTCACTAATGAATCTTATGGTACAACAGTTAACCGAAGCATAGCTGCTGTTGATTATCCTGTAGATGCCTTAACCTATGACAATGGCTATACAAATGTTTATACTATTAATGATGATGTCGCCAGAGGCGGTGCTACAGTAATCACCCTTGATCAAATGAAGGGCTCTGCCGCTTATAAGAATATGCCCGCTATCAATCCAGACAACGGTTGGATTGTAGAAAAAGCAGACTCCTATCCTCGTTATGTTGGCGTAGAAAATGTTGGGGAATATGAGTATTTACCTAATCTCTATTGGGGTGGCGATAAGCCAACCTTTGATGAGGCATTCGGCGCGCAAACAGACAAGGGCAGCGCTAACGCTCCTTATGAAATTACAACAGCCGGTCAGCTTTATGCTGCAGTTCAAAATACAGACGAAACCAAACATTTCGCCCTTATGAATGACATTATATTAAATGATCCAACAGGTGATTATAACAGTTGGGCCGCAGATAATGCTGCAGCTAACGGCTTTATACATACCTGGTATGATGGCGGTGCAGCATTTAGAGGTACCTTTAACGGTAACTATCACACCGTAACAGGTCTGTATTTAGCATCTGGCTCTTCGATTGGTTTGTTTAACAGTTTAGGTTCAAACGCAACAGTTTCTAATATAACCTTAGATAAAGCCTTTATTACAGGTGAAAATCATGTTGGCGGAATTGCCGGATTGGCAAGGGACGCAGAGGACTTTAAAATAACAGGATGTACCGTAAAAGGCTCAAGAATTATCGGTACAGCGGCGCAATATACAGCTGGAATATTAGGTAGATACCAAAGAGGTCAGGGCGCAGAATTCTCTAACTGTGCCGTTCATACCTCTTACATTGGTACCGGTGCCGCAACAGGATCTGGTATATTAGGCGATTGCTGGGGCGCAGATGGTATTCTTAAAAATTCCTATGCAGTTGGTATGCCTTTTTCATGGTATGTTCACTATAGTACCGCATCTGGTGCAGGTGTTCTTGTAACAAATTGCTATGTTTCCGCCGACAGACAGTCTACTGCCTGGGACAATGATAATCCTAATGTTACATTATTTGCAGATCCAAGCTCTATGCAGGGTCTAAATGCCCTTAAGGATAATATGCCTGGCCTTAACAATATCTACTGGACTGCTACCGAAGGCTATCCCGAGGTTGCTGATACCTCTGCTATTAGTGATATTGAAAAATATTGGGATGGTACTAAGCCTTCCGTTCCTATTGAAGGCACAGGGGCAATAATTTTAAACGGTTCCGGTATAGAAAATGACCCATATATGATTACCGATGCTACCGAGCTTTACTTTGCTTTATACTCCGCTACATCATCAACCACGAACTACAAAGCAAATGCTCACTACAAGTTAGCAAACGATATTTATGTTAATGCTCCTGAGTATCTTGATGATATCCAAGCTCTAGCTGCAACTGCAACTGCTGGAGTAGCTGTGGTTCTGGATGATACCCAAAAACGCAACCTAAACACATGGGACTTCTCTGAAACAAATTCGTTTGAGGGTAATCTTGATGGTGATGGTTATACAATTTACGGAATTTTAAATATTAAAGATGAAGGCGGATCAAGTGCTATTCGCGGTTTCGTTAATACTCTTGGTAAGGATGCAACTATTAAAAACCTTCACATCCGCAATAGTTTATTTGCAAATAATTGCCGTACCATAGGCGCCCTTGCAGGAAGCGTTATCACGGCAGCAGATGCTACCGCCCAAATTGATGGATGCTCTGTTAAAGACACCGCAATAATAGCAAATACAACTGCTTCTGGATTTATTGGTTCACTAATAGCTACAACACCGGTAATTCGCAATTCCGTATTTGTTGGCAACACCAACACCTCCGATATGCTTATTGTTTCAGACGCTCATCAACAAGCAAGAACAGCAGGCTTTGTAGGTGAAACATGGTCCTTTAACGAAGGCGTCCAATCAACAGTTAAACTTGAAAATTGCATTAGCCAAGGCGCACCTGCAATTTCTAAATGTTGCTTTGAAAACGGAGGCGCTGATGACATTTCTACACAAGGCTCATCAAATGTATTTACATTAGGTGTATCCGGAGATAGCAATGCTGAAGGCGTTTATGCTCAAGCAACCGACTTTAAAGCAGAACTTCTAAAGGCAGAAAAAGCAGACCTTTATGCTACACTTGCCCAAATCTTCTATTGGGATAACACCTCTAACGGTCCATTTATGCTAAGAAATGTTAAGGCAGCTGCACCTTTAGATGTTGATGGTGATGAAAAGCTTACTAAGGCTGATGCTATAGCACTTAAGGGCGTTGTACTTTATGGAAACTATGCTCAGCTTAAAGCAGACAACTTCAATGACCTTGGAGGCATTGACATTACCGATATCGTAGCTCTTTACA
>JAZSCF010000064.1:0-9336 GCA_045602785.1 Acutalibacteraceae bacterium | reverse complement strand
CCTCCGACTTGGGTCGGCACGTAAATGATTGTACGGTTCGGGCAATTTCTTTTGCGACCGACCGCAGTTGGGTTGAAATGTATAGTGAACTGAGCGAATATGCTCAAGAATTGGCCGTTAAGCCAGTTAATGTTTTTTATATAGAATTATGATATAATGATTCTATAAAAATATAGGAGTGTATAAATTTGTTTTCGAGCAACTCGATTAAGCGCTTAAGTAAAGATATTTTTAAAAAGAATGCAATACTTTTATCCGTTGATGCAATTATTGTAATGGCGGTTTGGTTTCTTGTGCTTAATATCTCTTTAATAACTGAGGTTATTACAGCATCTTATGCTAGTATTATATGTTTAATTGTTTTTGGATTTTTGTTTTTTGCTCCTATACTTATGGGCTTTTTAAGAACCGTTTGGCGTTTAATTTCGGGTGTAAAGGACAACCCTATAGCTTTATTTTATTATTTTTCTGACAAAAAGCTCTATTTTAAGGCTTTAAAATTCGTTTTGCTTTTTGGTATACGGGTTGCTGTTTGTTATTTAATTTTTTATATTCCTGTATTCGTACTTGAAATTATTACAAGCGCTAAATTTTATGAATTATTAAATGTTCCTGTTCCTATGTGGACCTTTAATCTTTCAAATATTGGAGCCTTTTTACAGTTTTTATCGGTTGTTGCTACTTGGGTTTCGGTTTTAAAATTATATTTAGCTCCTATGCTTTTTGTTGCTGATGAAAATATTGAGGTTGATGAAGCTATACATTTATCTACAGTAATTTCTAAAAGAACAATCATTGATTTTATATTTTTAACCCTTAGCTTTTTCGGTTGGATATTGCTTTCGTTTTTATCAATTCCGCTTATTTTTACATTGCCGTATATGGTTATGGCTTATCTTATACATTCATCCGCAGCTATTGATGCTTTTAATAAAGAAATATCCCGCGCAAATTTCGATGATATTCCAACATTTATAGCAGGTGTTTAATATGAAAAAGGGTACTTTTTTAAATTTTTATTTTCTTCTCGCATTGCTTGTTGTTTTGGTTAACTCTTTCTATCTTGTAAAAGATAATTTTTTCATTAATATTGAAAGTGTGCCCCAAGGTGAGTATGTTTATAGCGATTATTCACCAAACGGTAAAACCGAGCTTAGAGTATATAATATCGAATTGCCTGTTGGTAACTCGGTAAGAATAACCGAAACTAAGGATAATAAAACACGCAATATTTTTTGGCAAACAGGTACTCAAAAGGCTAAAATCAAGTGGAAAAACAGTAATGTTGTTGTAATAAACGGCATAGACCTTGATTTAAAAGACGGCGAATACTTTGACTGCAGAAGTATTGAATCACTCTTCAATGACGGTAAGATGGGAAGGTAGTATATGGGTGTAATTCTCGCTTCACAGTCACCACGAAGAAAAGAACTGCTAAGCTATTTAATAACTGATTTTTCGGTTTTACCGTCTACTGTGGAAGAAATCGTGCCGAACAATTTGCGTGCTTCCAAAACGCCCGAATATTTATCTAAAATAAAGGCTTTAGATGTAGCAATTAGTCATCCGAATGATACTGTTATAGGTGCAGATACTTGTGTTATTTTAGGTAATACCATTTTGGGAAAACCTAAGGACAGGCAAGATGCATTTAATATTCTAAGCAGTCTTTCAGGTAAAATCCATAAGGTAATTACAGGATGTACAGTTGTAAAAAATGGCGTATGTAAAAGTTTTTCAGTTGTTTCTTATGTTAAGTTTTTAAAACTTAAAAACCAAGAAATAGAAGCATATCTTGATACTGACGAGCCTTACGATAAAGCAGGTAGCTATGGTATTCAAGGTAAGGCAGGCGCTTTTGTAGAATATATTAAAGGTGACTATTTTAATATTGTAGGTTTACCTATTGCAAAACTAAAGAAGTATTTATAAAAAAACAGATGGATTAAAAATCCATCTGTTTTTGCTTTTGTTATTCTTATTAGAAAAGACCTGTAATAACACCGTTATTATCAACATCAATTCGCTCAGCTGCAGGGGACTTTGGAAGACCCGGCATTGTCATAATATCGCCTGTAAGGGCTACTATAAAGCCTGCACCTGCTGAAATTTTAATATTTCTAACAGTAACCTTAAATCCACTTGGTGCGCCAAGTTTTGTTTGGTCATCAGAGAAACTGTACTGTGTTTTTGCCATACAAATTGGGCAGTCAGCAAAGCCCAATTCGGTAAGGGTTTTAATTTGTTTTTTAGCAGCAGGTGTAAATATAACACCATCACCGCCATAAATCTTGCGAACAATAGCATCAATTTTTTCTTCTATTGTAAGGTTTGATTCGTAGCAGAATGTGAAGTCACCTTTTTCTTCATTGCAAAGGCGTACAACCTCACGTGCTAATTCAACACCGCCTTCGCCGCCTTTAGCCCATACATCCGATAATACAACATTTACACCAAGCTCTTTGCATTTTGCAATAATGAATTCAATTTCATTGTCTGTATCGGTTGGGAAGCGGTTAACTGCAACAACACAGGGAAGCTTATAAACATCCTTAATATTTGAAACATGCTTTAATAGGTTAGGTATACCTTTTTCTAAAGCTTCAAGGTTTTCGGTGCCAAGCTCAGTTTTAGCAAGACCGCCGTGCATTTTAAGAGCACGAACAGTGGCAACTAAAACTACAGCAGAAGGTGTAAGACCTGCCATACGGCACTTAATATCGAGGAACTTTTCTGCGCCAAGGTCGGCACCAAAGCCTGCTTCGGTAATAGCGTAATCAGCAAGGCTTAATGCCATTTTAGTAGCGGTAACACTGTTGCAACCGTGTGCAATATTAGCAAATGGACCACCGTGAACTAAAGCAGGGGTACCCTCTAAGGTTTGTACCAAATTTGGCTTAATTGCATCCTTTAAGAGTGCAGTCATAGCACCTTGAGCCTTTAACTGACCGCATGTTACTGGCTTATCATCATAGGTGTAGCCTACAATAATTTTTGAAAGGCGCTCTTTAAGGTCATCAATATCTTTTGAAAGACATAAGATTGCCATAATTTCACTAGCAACGGTAATATCAAAACCGTCTTCACGCGGAACACCGTTAACCTTACCGCCAAGACCGTCTGTAACATAGCGTAATTGACGGTCGTTCATATCAACACAACGCTTCCAGGTAATTTTACGAACATCAATACCTAAAGCGTTTCCTTGATGAATGTGGTTATCAAGCATAGCAGCGAGTAGGTTGTTTGCAGCACCAATAGCGTGGAAGTCACCTGTGAAATGTAGGTTTATGTCTTCCATTGGTACAACCTGTGCGTAACCGCCACCTGCGGCACCGCCCTTAATACCAAAAACGGGACCAAGGGAAGGCTCACGCAAAGCAACACAAACATTTTCACCGATTTTGTTTAAACCATCAGCAAGACCGATTGTTGTGGTTGTTTTACCTTCACCTGCAGGGGTAGGGGTAATAGCGGTTACCAAAACAAGCTTGCCTTGTTTTTTGCTTTCTTTCATAAGTGAAAGGTCAATTTTAGCCTTGTAATTGCCGTACTGTTCAAGATATTCTTGCGGAATACCTGCTTTGTCGGCAATTTCGGTAATAGGTTGCATTTTGCATTGTTGAGCAATTTCAATATCAGATAAATAAGCCATTTATATCACCTTACTTAAAGTATTTTACTGCAGATTCGAACATCTTAATGTCGTAATCGCCAATAACGTTTTTATAAAGACCATAGCCCTTACGTTCACTGTGACCCATCTTACCGAATACACGGCCATCGGGTGAAGTAATACCTTCAATAGCGTACATTGAGTCGTTGGGGTTATATTGTACTTTAGAAGTTGCATTGCCATCTAAATCAACATACTGAGTAGCAATTTGTCCGTTTTCGGCAAGCTTCTTAATAAGTTCCTCAGAGCATAAGAAACGGCCTTCACCGTGGGAAATAGGCACATTGTAAATATCGCCAACATTAGTAGCAGAAAGCCAAGGAGATTTGTTAGAAGCAATACGGGTTCTTACAATCTTTGACTGATGGCGTGCGATTGTGTTAAATGTAAGTGTTGGGCAGTTTTCATCGGTATCAATAATCTTACCATATGGAACAAGACCTAATTTAATTAACGCTTGGAAGCCGTTACAAATACCACACATAAGACCATCACGCTTATCAAGTAAATCTGTAACCTCGCTCTTAATAGCGGCATTACGGAAGAAAGCGGTAATAAATTTACCACTACCTTCAGGCTCGTCACCGCCGGAGAAGCCACCGGGTATAAATACCATTTGACTTTGCTTTAATTTGTTTGCAAAATCTTCAACACTTCTTGCAATACCGTCACTCGATTGGTTATTAATAACAAAAATTTCGGGTTCAGCACCAGCATCACGCATAACCTTAGCGGAGTCAAATTCGCAGTTGGTACCTGGGAATACAGGAATAAGCACCTTGGGTTTAGCTACCTTAATTGCAGGAGCAACACGCTCTGTTGCAGTGTAAGAGAAGTTCTCCATAGGAGAATTACTATCCTTGATATTACATTTGAAAACGCTTTCAAGCTTGTTTTCATAAATATCTGATAATTCTTTAAGGTCAATTTCTTCACTGCCTAATGAAATTTTGCCGTTATCGGTAATAGTACCAATTAATATGCCATCATCAATATCTTCGGTAACTTCAAGCAAGAATGAACCGTAGTTATAGCCGAATATAGCACTTACATCAAGGTTTTCATTATACTTAAAGCCAAGACCATTACCAAACGCCATTTTCATAACTGCTTCGGCAACACCGCCCATAGTAGGTGTGTAAGCGGATACAGCTTTACCTGAGCGTAAAATGGAAGTAACCTTTGTAAAGATTTTAAGTAATGAATCGGTTTTTGGCAAACCGCTTTCATCATAAATTGGGGTAAGCATAATAAGCTTATTGCCAACCTTTTTAAATTCGGGAGAAACAATATTGTCAACCTTATCGGTAGTAACTGCAAATGAAACAAGGGTAGGGGGAACATCAAGGTCTTCAAAGGAACCACTCATAGAGTCCTTACCACCGATAGAACCAATACCTAATTCCATTTGTGCTTTAAATGCACCCAAAAGTGCCGATAAAGGTTTGCCCCAACGCTTGCTATCTTTACCTAACTTTTCAAAATATTCTTGGAATGTAAGGTAAACATCAGTAAACTCGGCACCGGTAGCAAGTAATTTACAAACCGATTCAATAACTGCTAAATAAGCGCCGTGGTAGGGAGATGCGCTTGTTATAAACGGATTATAACCCCAAGCCATTAACGAACAATCGTTAGTGTGTTTCTTTTCAACACTAATCTTTTGTACCATAGCCTGAATAGGTGTGATTTGGTGTTTACCGCCGAATGGCATTAAAACAGTGCCTGCGCCTATGGTAGAGTCAAATTGTTCGGATAAACCACGCTTAGAGCAAATGTTAAGATCGTCGGCTATTGCTTTATAGTTTTCGGTAAATGAGCCGTCAACATTATTTAAAATTTCCTGAGGAGCAGCAGCAATAATATCTATATGTTTTTCAGCACCGTTAGAATTTAAAAACTCACGACTTAAGTCAACAATAGTATTGCCGTTCCAATGCATTTTAAGGCGAGGCTCAGCCTTAACAGTTGCAACAACAACTGCTTGTAGGTTTTCGCTTGCAGCAAGAGAAAGGAAGTTATCAACGTTTTCTTTTTCAATAACAACAGCCATACGTTCTTGTGATTCGCTTATTGCAAGCTCGGTGCCGTCAAGACCTTCGTACTTTTTGGGTACAGCGTTAAGGTTAATTTCAAGACCGTCAGCAAGCTCACCAATAGCAACCGAAACACCGCCTGCGCCAAAGTCGTTACAACGCTTAATCATCTTTGTTGCAATAGGATTGCGGAATAAACGCTGAAGTTTTCTTTCTTCAGGTGCATTACCCTTTTGAACTTCGGCACCGCAAGACTCTAATGATTCGAGTGTGTGGGATTTTGAAGAGCCTGTAGCGCCGCCGCAACCGTCACGACCTGTGCTGCCGCCCAAAAGAATTACAACATCGCCATCTTCGGGACATTCGCGTCGTACATTTTCTTCGGGAGCAGCTGCAATAACTGCACCAATTTCCATTCGCTTAGCGGCATAACCGTCGTGATAAATTTCATCAACAATACCAGTAGCTAATCCTATTTGGTTACCGTAAGAAGAATAACCGTCAGCCGCGGTAGTAACTATTTTACGCTGTGGCAATTTACCTGCCATGGTTTCTTTAACACTCTTAAGAGGGTTAGCAGCACCTGTTACACGCATAGCACCATAAACATAGCTTCTGCCTGAAAGTGGGTCACGAATAGCACCGCCAATACAGGTAGCAGCACCACCAAATGGTTCAATTTCGGTAGGATGGTTATGGGTTTCGTTTTTAAACAGAAGCAACCATTTTTCAGTCTTGCCTTCAACTTCAACATCTATTTTAACAGTACAAGCATTGATTTCTTCAGATTCATCGAGTTTATCTAGCTTGCCGTCCTTTTTAAGTTGTTTTACTGCAATAGTAGCAAGGTCCATAAGGCAAATTGGCTTAGTTCTGCCTAAGTTTTTGCGAACCTGTAAATACTCATTATATGTATTTTGTAATAATTCATCTTCAAAAGTAACATTGTCAATGTTGGTTAAGAAGGTTGTATGACGACAGTGGTCGGACCAATAGGTGTCTATCATACGAATTTCGGTAATGGTAGGGTCACGCTTTTCGGAAATAAAATACTTTTGACAGAAAGTAATATCATCAATATCCATAGCAAGACCGTATTTTTTAATAAAATCGTTAAGTGCATTATTATCTAGCTTTGTAAAGCCGTCTAATGTTTCAACAGTAGTTGGAATATCATAATTAACCTTTAAAGTGTCGTATTTTTCGAGTGTTGCTTCGCGGGATTCAACAGGGTTAATAAGATATTTTTTAATTGCTGCAAGGTCATCAGCAGTAATATCACCGTAAATGCAGTAAATTTTTGCAGTTTTTACGGTTGGGCGCTCTTTTTGAGAGATAATTTGAATACATTGCGCGGCAGAATCAGCACGCTGGTCGTACTGACCGGGTAAATATTCTGTAGCAAATACAGTAGCACCTACAGTATCAATTTCTTCATAAACATTATCTAGCTGTGGCTCTGAAAATACTGTTTTAACTGCATAATCAAATAATTCTTTTTCAATGTTCTCAACATCATAACGGTTTATAACGCGAACATCAGTAACAGAAGAAATTTGTAATAAGTTTTTAATATTTGAAATTACACCGCGTGCTTCATTAGCAAGCTCTTTTTTCTTTTCAACAAATATTCTATATACCATTATTTGAGTACCTCCATAGCCTTTTTGCCAATATCCTTGCGGTAGAAAGCGTTAGAGAAAGTAACCTTTTCTATATTTTTATAAGCCATATTTAGCGCGTCCTTTAAATTATCGGCAGTATCGGTAACACCTAAAACGCGGCCGCCGGCAGTTTTTAAAATACCATCATCAAATTTTGCGCCTGCAACATAAACTTTATCTTTTACGCTGTCGTCAATATTTATTTCAAAACCGCTTTCATATTTTTGTGGATAGCCTCTCGATGCCATTACAACACAAGCAGCGGCACCGCTTGAAAATTTCACTTGTGTGTCTTTTAGAGTGCCATCGGTTGTGGCTTTCATTATTGTATACAGGTCACTTTCCAAAAGTGGTAATACAACCTGAGTTTCGGGGTCACCAAAGCGGCAGTTGTATTCAATAACCTTCGGTCCGTTTTTAGTAATCATTAAACCGAAATACAGGCAACCTTTAAATGTGCGGTTTTCACTCTTCATTGCGTTTATTGTAGGAATAAAGATTTTATCCATACATTCTTTTTCAATGTCTTTTGTATAATAGGGGTTAGGGGCAACAGTACCCATACCGCCCGTGTTAAGACCTTTATCGCCATCTAAAGCGCGCTTGTGGTCCATAGAAGAAACCATAGGTACAACAGTATTACCGTCTGTGAAGGAAAGTACCGAAACTTCGGGTCCTTCTAAAAATTCTTCAATTACAACATTATTGCCGCTATCGCCAAAAACCTTGTCTTCCATCATAGAACGAACAGCATCTTTAGCTTGTTCGCGAGTTTCGGCAATAATAACACCTTTACCAAGCGCTAAACCGTCAGCTTTAATTACAGTAGGAATTGGGGCAGTTTCAAGGTATTCTAATGCTTTTTCTAAATCATTAAAAACTTCATATTCAGCAGTTGGAATTCCGTATTTTTTCATAAGATTTTTTGAAAAAACCTTACTGCCTTCAATAATAGCCGCTGCTTTATTAGGTCCAAAGCAGGGGATACCAGCTTCGGTTAAGGCATCAACAGCGCCTAAAACTAACGGGTCATCAGGAGCTACTACAGCATAGTCGATTTTATTATTTTTAGCAAATTCAACCTGCTTTTCAATATCTTTAGCACCAATATCAACAAGAGTTGCATCGCCTATCATACCGCCGTTACCCGGTAGCGCAAAAATTTCGGTTATATTTTTATTTTCTTTTAACTTTTTTATAATGGCGTGTTCTCTGCCACCGCCACCAACAACCATTATTTTCATTTAGGTTCTCCTTAATAAATGGGGAATTTAGCGCAAAGCTCTTCAACTTCTTTAGTGATTTGTTCTTTATTAGCTTCAAAATCACTTACAACAAGTCTAATCCAATGAGCAATTTTAACCATTTCTGCTTCTTTAAAGCCACGTGTTGTAACAGCAGGTGTACCAATACGTAAACCGCTTGTTACAAACGGACTTTGCGGATCGTTAGGAATGGTATTTTTATTAGCGGTAATGTGAACTTCATCTAAACGATGTTCTAATTCTTTACCTGTAATACCTTCATTTACAAGCTTTAAAAGCATTAAGTGGTTATCAGTTCCGCCTGAAACTAACTCGAAACCTTCTTTGGTTAAAGCTTCGGCTAAAGCGGCTGCATTTTTAACAACCTGTGTCTGATACTCTTTATATTCTTCGGTTAAGGCTTCGCCTAATGCTACTGCCTTTGCGGCAATAATGTGCATTAAGGGACCGCCTTGTGTACCGGGGAATACTGCTTTGTTTATTTTAAGAGCTAAATCTTCGTCATTGCAAAGAATCATACCACCGCGCGGACCACGAAGTGTTTTATGTGTTGTTGTTGTAACAACATGTGCGTAAGGAATGGGGGATGGATGAACACCTGCGGCGATGAGCACTCCTTTTCCGACGTGATGGCGGATTGCATCGTATTAATCGGGGTGCGCATGGCCAACAAGGAATCCGACCGGCAGCACCCC
>JAZSCF010000063.1:0-49065 GCA_045602785.1 Acutalibacteraceae bacterium | reverse complement strand
GGGGTGGCAAAAAGATGGGTTGTTGGGTTTTTAAAGTCTGCTGTTTCCGAAATAGTAAAGCCTTCGCGAAAAAGCTCGTCAGACATACTTATAGTAAAATGCCCTTTCATTTCAGTAATAGCAGAAAACCCGTAAAGCGCTAATAATGCCAATAACGCTCCACCCAAAAGCAACGCTAAGCCTCTACCGCTTAAAAGCCAAAGTAAAATAGCAAAGCGACTGCTTTTATCAAAGTAAAGGCCACAGCTTGAAGCGGTAAGCTCAAACTCTTTTTTGGATTTTATGCCCATACTTCGCATTTGTTTTCGAAGCTCTTTGCGTCCTTCTTTAATTTCTATAACTTCATCTTTTGTAAGAACAATGCCTGCGCGCTTATACTTAAAGGGTCCTTTTTGTCTACGCTCAGCACCCGATATTTTTTGACTTTTGTTCATTCGGGCACCTTAGCTACATTTCTTCCCTTGCGAGAATATCCAAAATCATTTGGTCCTCGCTTGTGGGAACGCCAACCATTGCACCCGAATAGCAATAAACGTGGTTTGAATTAAGCCATTTTAAAATTTCGGCGGTGTCGGCATTCTTTGCAAGCACCTTTATACCGTTTTCGCGAAGCTTATTAATCAAAGCTACACCTTCAATGGTTTTATAAAGGCTTTTACTTAAAACAACCGTTTTAACTCCCATTTCGTTTAGCTTTTCAGGTGTAAACTGCTCGTCCTTATCAACCCCGTCGGGTACTAAGGATATACCGTTTCTAAGATAGCGTTCAATAACCGCAAGGGTGGTTTTATTGGCGCTCTTTAAGGTTTCAAACGGTAAACTTAGCATTAAATGACTTTTTTCAATTGGTTGGTCAGAAAACAATTTATTAAACTTTTGAAGCTGTGAGGTTGAATTATAAAATTCAGGTATCATATTAAGTAGTATACCATCAACCGCCAACTTGCAGTTTTCCATTCGCAAAACCGTATCAGCTGCTTCGTATAATAAATACCAGCTAATATCTTCAACAATGTTTGTGCGAACAAACAGCTCTCGCAAATCTTCAATTGTTTCGGTATCATCGGGGCGATTAACAACACCCTTAAACCACGCATTTGCTTCATAAACGGGTTGCAAATTTAACTTAGCAGATGCCATTGGGCGATAGTTAAGTCCCAATGAACGCTCACTGCTACGCTCAACCAATGGTATTGTTTTAGGAATTGTTCTTGTATAAGTTATGTATTTGTTATAAACTGCGTGGCAATCATCATGTGCAGCACGTAAAACCTCAATTAGCTCCGGAGACCAATCCTTACCACTTGCGGCAACTATTGTATCAAAAGCCATTTCAAAAGGTTTTTCAGAGCGCGTTTCAGAAGCGAGGCGGTCAAGCTCCTTAGCTAAGCCGACAATTTGTGCAGGCGGGCTAATTTCACTTGCCAAGCGTTTTTCGGGGTAACCCGAACCATCCCAACGCTCCATATGCTGCTGACAGCATTCACGCATTATAAGCCAGGGAATATTTTTAGTAGCTTTCTCTTGCGATTTATCCTTGCGCTTATCTTTAATATTAGCACCTTTCTCTTGTAAAGAAACCACAAGAGCGCGTCCGTCAGTTGTATATTTTTTATACACCGCTTTTTCTTCTTCGCTAAAGCTTTCCTTAAACACTTGGTATTCAGGCGGAACGAGTGATTTGCCAAGCTGATGATACATACCACATTTGTACATAAAATCAGCATATTGGCCTTTCATCCGCTCTTGTCCAGCTTGTGTGTTTGTGCCGAATTTCATTTTAACGGCCCTTACAAACAAAACCTGAGTATAAGCAGCAACGCGAACTGACTGTTGACGAACAATAGGTGTTAAAGCACGGAAAGCCTCATCCCAGCTTTCATATTCTTTTCTTTTCCAATTTTGTTCCATTACTACAAATTTCCTTGCAATCTTTTCTTTTTGCAAAAGCTAAAGACTTAAAGCTTATTCAATATCATCTGTAATATCGTAATCAACTAAAGGTGTATCATCAGTTACTTTTTTACGTTTTGTATAACAATACAATACTATAAGGGCACACAATGCAAGATTAATAGCAAAGCTTACCCAGAAAAGAACAATCCATACTGGATGAGATTTGATATTACAATAATCATCTGTAGGTTCTACAGGAACGGGCTTTTCAACTGTAACACTGCCGTTTCCTGCAATATCGTTAATTGCTTGTTTTAGTTCAGTCAAACGGTCAACAAGCTTTTGTGCGTATTCATCAACTAATTGTTGATCGCGACTTGTAAGTGCATCATTAGCATCCTTTAAAAGATCCTGTGAATCTTCCCAAAGCTCTAAGAACTTATTACTATCGATATACGCATTAATGGCATTAATAGCATCCGAAAGCTTTTTGTAATCCATCTTGGAAAGGGCAGCAATAGCATTCTTAAGTTCTGATGCCGCAGCATCAATTTCGGGCTGAAGTTTAGAATTCTTCATCCTACGGGCATTTTGAAGTGCTGTTTGCATTTGGGACCAACCTTTTGTAGCATAGTCCTTAGCCTTTAAGCCACCAGCTATCGAAATTTGCTTATCAAGCTCATCAAAATTCAATTTACCTTCATAAATAGAAACTAAACCAGAAATCGCCTTTTTTAGAGCCTTTGCAGCAGCATCAATTTCGGACTGTTTTTTATACGATTTAGCCTTTTTTGCCTCTTCAAGTGCATCCTCAAGTGCTGACCAAGACTTCTTAGTATAATCAGCCTTAGTTATTGAACCGGCGATTTTAATTTGCTTTTCAAGTTCTGTATAATCAGGTAACTTTTCAAGACCCTTAATCGCCTTATTTAAAGCCTTTATCGCAGCATCAATCTCGTCTTGAGTTTTAGCAGACTTTAAAGCACTTTTAGCTTTTTTAAGCTCAGCTTCAAATACATCCCAAGTTTCTGGTGTGTACTTACTTTTTTGGGGAGCCTTTGCCTCGTTAATCGCTGATTTTAAATCTGAAAAATCAAGCTTTTCTGTAACCGAAATAGCACATTTATCATACTTATAATCAGGCACTGAAGGCATATTACCATCGGCAGTAGTTTCATACTTGAAAGTTATATCACACTTATCCCCTGTTTTAGCTTTTTTTGAAACGGTAAGAGTAAGTGTGATGGTACATTTTACAGGCTCTGTTCCAAAAAAGGCAACCATTTTTGTCTTATCATTATACTTACCCATTGATAAGCCTTCGATATTAAACTTTACGTTTGAAAATAAATCTGGATTAGAATAAGTAAATGTACCATTTATACCAGCTATACCTTTATATGTATACTTTAAGGTAACTACATCACCTGCATAGACGCTTTTTTTGGTAGGTGATACCGACGCCGAAACAGGAATGCTTACACAAAATATAATTGCTAGAACAAGTGTTAATGCAAATATTTTTTTAAAAATTTGTTTCATTGTTTTACTCATTTCAGTAATTAACCTCTTTGGTGGATAATCCATGTAGCACGCAAGCACTACATGGATAATAACATTATTTTAATAAACTTTTTCGCTTATTTACTCTCAATTTTCTTTTTAGAATGATAAGCAACCAATACGCCAAATAATGCGCTGATAAGAAGGTATAAAACATAATTAGAAGCATCCTGAGTATTAGGAGATTCTATGTCTGTATCTTTATCTGTCGCATCAGTCTTGTTAGACTTTAATCCTTCAATTGCTGCACTAAGTTCATCACAAGCAAAGTCTACATCGTCCTGTGTATCTGCGCTTAAAGCGGCAATTGCATTCTCTAACGCAGCTTCAAGTTTATTCCAACTTTTAGATGTGTAATCATCTTGATCTAAATCATTTGCAGTATCAATTAATTTGCGAAGCTTTTTATAGTTTACAAATGCTTCATCTTCAGACTTAGTTTCCAAAGCTTTAATAGCAAGTTTTAAAGCTTTGGTGGCAGCATCAATAGCTGACTGAGAGTTGGATTTTTTAGCTTCTTCAACCTTTTTCAATGCTTCTTGAAGAGCATCCCAGCTCTCTTTTGTATAGTTACCTTTTTCAAGCTTTGCAGCAATCGCTGTTTGCTTATTAAGCTCGGTATAATCCACTTTAACGGTAGGCTTAAGCTTTAAGCCTGCAATAGCATCTGCAAGAGCCTTTGCAGCAGCATCAACAGTTGCCTGAGAAGTGGTTTTTTTAACATCGTTAGCCTTTTTCAAGGCATTTTCAAGTGCTTCCCAAGTAGCAGCTGTGTAATCATCCTTATCAAGCTTTTTGGCGATATCGATCTGCTTATTAAGTTCAGTACAATCCGCAACGATTTTAATGGTTGCATAATCGTACTTGTAAACGGGGGTTGTTGGTAATTTACCGTCTGTAGTTGTTTCATACTCAAGTGTGATTTTACATTCATCACCCACAGCCGCAGTATCGGTAACTGTGATTTCAAGTGTACCAACAAAATCTTTAGCAGAAGATGCAAAATAAGCAATTATGCCTTCATCTTCATTATAATTGCCAGTAAAACCATCATTTTGATTAAACACGGCTTTTTTAATGATTTTATCGCCGGTTACAGTAAATGTACCGCGAATACCTGCAATATTATCATAAGCGAACTTAAGAGTTACAACTTTTCCGCTTACTGTCTCGGTTGTTGTAGGAACAACCGAGGCAGTTGCAGTAATAAATGACATAGTAATCAATAATGCGCTAAGGAGCATAGCAAGTACTATTTTAATAGTTTTCATAACTCTACCTCCCTATGCGTTAGCTACGCCAAGCATAGACTGATAATTTTCTTCGTCAACAATCTTAGATGCAATGATTGTAGCATCACCGATATCAGTACGATTATTGCAGTTTGTATCAGCAGCTAACTTTTGTACCTTGTTAAATTGAATTTCACCAACCAGCATACGGCTAATTAATACCGCATCACCTGATTCGATACGTCCATTACAGTTAAGGTCACCTAAAATTACAATATTATAGGTAACAACATCAGTTTCGCTAGTACCATTACGTTTTGCAGTAGCAGTAACCTTAGTACCATTTGCAACAAGATCACTACCGGAAAGTGTACCGTCACCAATTACAATTTCAATGCTGTCAGCGTTCTCAGCTTGGAATTTAATAAGCTTTTTGAGTTGAGAAACGGTTATACCGGCAACCTGTGTATCAATAATCATTAATTTATTGGTTGTATCAATCTTAGTAGCAGCAATCTTATCACTGCTGGAGATAGTGGGTTTACCGTGACCATTTACAAATACAGGAGCTTTTAACTTAAGAGCCTTAATAGCATTTTCAAGTGCTTTAGCTGCGGTATCCACTGCTGCTTGTGTAGTAGCATTTCTTGCTTCTTTTGCAGCAGCCAATGCAGTTTTGAGTGCATTCCAGCTAGTTTCGGTGTACTTGCTTTCATCAAGTGCTTCTGCTATACCGATTTGTTTATTAAGTTCAGTGTAATCAACTACAACAGGTGTCTTTTCTACAAGTGCCTTAATAGCATCTTCAAGTGCTTTAGCTGCGGTATCTACTGCTGCTTGTGTAGTAGCATTTCTTGCTTCTTTTGCAGCAGCTAATGCAGTTTCGAGTGCATTCCAGCTAGTTTCAGTGTACTTGCTTTCATCAAGTGCTTCTGCTATACCGATTTGTTTATTAAGTTCAGTGTAATCAACTACAACAGGTGTCTTTTCTACAAGAGCCTTAATAGCATCTTCAAGTGCTTTAGCTGCGGTATCTACTGCTGCTTGTGTAGTAGCATTTCTTGCTTCTTTTGCAGCAGCCAATGCAGTTTCGAGTGCATTCCAGCTAGTTTCAGTGTACTTGCTTTCATCAAGTGCTTCTGCAATACCAATTTGTTTATTAAGCTCGGTATAATCAATAACAGGTTTTTCTTCTAGTGCTTCGATAGCATCGGCTAAAGCCTTAGCTGCACGGTCTACCTTATATTGAATAGTAGCATTTCTAGCTTCTTTTGCAGCAGCTAATGCAGCTTCAAGTGCATTCCAGCTAGTTTCAGTGTACTTGCTTTCATCAAGTGCCTCTGCAATACCAATTTGTTTATTAAGTTCAGTGAAATCGATAACTGCTGTGTTATCATCAAAGAGCTGAATCTTAAATACTGCATCTGTAATAGTAACATCAGCTTCTAGAGCGTAGCCTCTAAAGAGAGCTACCTTAAAGAATCTTTCAATGTTTTCACGAGTTATACCGTAAGAACCATCGGTTTCACGCATACTACCAAGTGTACGAGCACCACCATCAAGATTTGCTTTTCTTGCGATAAATGCTACGGCCTTGCCAATGCGATCGTAAAGCTTTTCAAGTTCAATAACTTCGCTTGTTACAACATCTTCTAAACCAAGAGCTTTAATCATATTTGTAAAGCTATCGTCCAAGCTGATATTTTCAATAGCTGTAATAGCCTGAGAAACTTTTAAGTTATTAAATGCATCTCTTAAAGCAGAAATATCGCCCTGCTCATAATAAATACGAATGCCGTTCACTAAGTCTTCTCTTTCTGTTGCTTTAAGACCATCTGCAATGATTACACTGTACATTACAGCGTAGTCAGGGTTGGTCCAATCTACTAAAACCTCAGCGTCTGCAACTGCATTAACCTTAATATCACTACCATCTTTAATGTGAGAAACAGCTAAATTAATATCTGCATCAACAGTTTTACCTAATTCTGCAAATAAATCAGTAAGATATACTTCGCTATCGGCACTACCATCGATATAAAGTCTAAGCTTAACATCTTCAGCCTTATCACCGGCAACTACGTTGCTTGTAATGTAGTTGCCTTCTACAATGTGTTCAAATTCGATAGACCAAGGCTTGGTAACCATCTGATATTCAAGAATAGGCTCGCCTTTTTCTATTGTTTCGCTAATAGCAGTAAAGTTTACAACATCATCAAGTAAATTATTGATAAATGCCGAAAGCTGAGTAGAATCAACAAACTTTAAGCCTTCTTCAATAATTGTATCAAGGCGGTTGCTTGAAGTGTAAAGACCTATAACATCTTCAACAGATAGGTCATAAATGAGATATCCGTCAAGTTCAAGATAGTTGTTAGAATATCCGTTGAAAAGAATATCACAAGCAAGGTCAATTGCCAATGCCGCCATATCGGGTTTTTCGATATTGCTAATAACATCCGCATTTAAGGAAACATTTATGTTACCTTCTGCAGTTTGGGCAATGCTGTAATACTTATTGGTTACTACGCCATCATCTTTTTGAACAAATCCTGCTTTTACATAATCAGCAACATTTTCATCATACTTACCTGCAACTATAGTAGCGTTGCCGGAAACTTTACCGGTTACAGTACCTACCATGCTGGTTTTAATATTGCTATCAATAATAATTGTTTTTGCATTAGCAGATATATTACCGTCTACTTTATGACCATTAAGGTTAAATAAAGTTGATTTATTGAAGGTTAAATCATCGGCCACATCTTTAAGTAGAATAATAGCACCCTTGCCTTCAATTTCAGCCAACTTAGCTGCAAGATTTTCAGTAAGACCAATCTTATTTGTAAGACCTGCAGCATCTGTATCAATATAAAGTGCTTCGTAGTCTTTTTCAAGATCTTTTATTGCAATACGTACATTAATATCAAGGCCGGTTTCTTTTTCAGCGATAATATTGCCAAGTACGCCTAAATTCATAGAATCGATAAAGGAAGAAATACCTAAATTGCCCGAAGCAGTTGCACTTGTTTCATCATAAGTGAAGGTTGCATCGGTGTAGAATGACTTAACCTTTGCAAAGAGTGCTTCTGCCCCTTTATAAGAAGCAAGATTAAGATTTAGATCGAACTTAGCCAAGGTGTTATCAAAGGTTTTAACCGAGATATCTCCCTTGAACAAAGGAATTAACATATCGTTAATAAATGTTGCGGAAATTTCACCGTTAATTGCATTGACATCATCAAGACTGAGATTTTCAGTAACAAGAAGAACTGCTAAGAATGATTCATAAACCTTTTCAGGTAAATTAAGAGTAACTGCTGCAGCACCGTTGTCACATTTAAATGAAAGTAATGAGCTTAGCTTATCTTCAAATAGATTTCTAATTTGCACAAACTCGTCATTAACTGCGCTAAGTGTTACGTAGAACGGAAGATTTGCAACATCGCTTGATGTGGTACCAAGCTGTATGGTGGTTTCCATCAACTTGCCACCCATTTTAGTCATAGGCTTATTGGTAATAATATTGCCTTCCAAAGCTGGCATATCGATAATATTACCGCTTCTATCAACCATATTAAGCATTGCATCGCTACCGAAGCCACTGCTTAAAATAGCATCAATCATAGTTTGTAAATGAACACTGCCGTCAGCAAGGAATTCATCGTTGTTGATACCTACATACGGATAAGCACCTTGTACCATACCCATAGCCATACCTTGAACTGCGCCCATAAGACCATTCGGAGCAGAGGCATCAATCTTAAGAACAATTGAGAACTTGCCGTTATTATCTTCAACCAATGCAAACACTGCTTGGTCATCTGCTACAGCTTGGTTCAAACTATTAACATAATTCACAAGAGCTTCACGCACAATGTAAACTTCTTTCTTAGTTACATTGAAGGTGCCGTTAACAACCATATCAAACTCTGCATCGCTTAAGGTATAGCTTGAAGCGTTAACCATAACACCATTGATATAGTAATCATAACGATAATCTGCATTTGTACTTGCAGGAAGTGCAATAACCTTATTCTTAACATTTACAATTTGGTCAGCAATACCGGGAACAGAAACATTAAATGATTTATATGTCCATACAAATTCATATTCAGTTTCATCAATATCGCCTGCAAGCTTACCAACTAATGTATCAAAAACAGTATCTACATAAGTAGTATCGTAATATTTAGCGTTAATTGACTGTGCTGTAAGCTCAGCCTTAATAGCATCCTTCAAAGCGCTTACAAATGCAGCGTCAAGTTCAACATCGTTAAATACCGCATCAGAACTGATTGTAGTGTTTTTACCACCTTCAATTTGTAAGGTAACCTTAATAGCTGTCTTGTTAGAAGCAACTACCATAATTGTTGAATCTTCAAGATGTAAAGCATCAGAAAGGGTAACAAATTTTTCGGTGTTACCATTGCTTTGAATAGCAGCAGTAAGGGCTGCTAAGTTTGCACTATCTAAATCAATAACAGCATTAGGAGCAGAAAGATCATTTTTAACTCCGTTCATTGTGGTTTCAAGAGTAGTTAGCTTAGCAACATACTCGTCAACCTTATCAGGACTTACAATATTAGAAGGCAATGAACGCATCAATTTTTCAAGTGCAGCCAACTTATCATCAGCAGAAAGTTCACCTGTATCACCAAGTAAGTCTGTCATATATCCTGCTAATTTAGCAATTTCTGCACGGATTTGTTCGTTATTATTGTAATAATAAAGTAATTTATCTGAGGAGGAAGAATATTCATTTACCTTATCAAAAAGATAAAGATTTGTAGCTCCCATACATTCGCTTTGAATAGAATTAAGAACGTTTGTAAAGTTTTCTTTAAGTTTTGCATCCTTAGTTGCATCATCACTAAGGGTTGTATTCTCAATAAGCCCTGCAAGAATGTTAACCATTGTACGGTTAAGTGTTTCTAGGTTGCCTTTTTGTGCAGCAATTCGAGCGAATGCTTCAAGCTGTGCAGTTGCTTCTTCATCAAGCATATTGGGAATATTTGCAATATCAATAACTGTGTTGTTATCGTAATTTGTAAGATATAAACGGTAGCTAACTGTTACTGTGCTGAACTCTTCACTAATTTCTACGGTGTTTGCACCATTAAATTGATAGGTGTTACCGTTAGAAAGTGTATAACTGTAAGGTTTCCAGGAAAGACCGTTATAGCTTGCAGCAAAGTCGGCAGCTGATAATTGATTGCCGGTAAGCGTTACAATACCCTTATTATTATCAGGATAACGTACTGCAACAAGCTCATCACCAAAGAGTGCACCCGATGTTAGAATAGAAGCGCCTTTGCCTGAAAGATAATTGTTGGCTACGATTTGATAAAGGTTAGAGGTAATGTAAGATTTACCTTCCTTACGCTTGATTTCTGTATCATCTATAACCTTATAGCTAGAGCCTTGTGCATAGTACTGACCGTTAATAGTATAGTCATAAGCCTTTAACTCGTCAGCATGGTTTTCAAGAGCAATTACATAACCGTAAGGATAAGCAACTGTACCTTGGCTTCCGTAAGCAAAGGTTACATTATACATATTAGGTGTATAAGTAATTACATACTCAATATCAGAGGTAAGAGTATCGGGTAAATCGCTTTTAACAGCGTTAAATTTACCTTCAACATAAGCTGAACCCCAAGCAGCGAGTGCTTCGGCTTCTATACCGCTTTGCTGAACGGCTTCTAAGATTTCAGCCTTGGTAGCATCTTCAGCAAGGGTTACTGTAGTGGTCTTTGAACCATATTCGTAATACTTTACTTCTTCGCTTGTAGCATCGGTAAGATTTAACGCAACCTTAACCTTAACATCAAACATACTCATATTAAACTGCACATCTGCTGTAGATACTCTAAGCGGATTTTTAATTTCTAAGCTTAAAATATCAGTAAAATCAGTGATGTTTGCGAGCTTAGCATCAATTTGAGCATATTCAGCATCGGTAAGACCTTCTTTTACAATAGTCTTATCTAATGCAAGCCATTCTTTGTCTCCAATTGTAGCAAGATCACTTACAAGACCGCGGAGTGCTGAACGCAAAATAAATACTGCAGGAAAATCATCTTCTTCTACCGAGTCCATAAATGACCAGCAGTTTTCAGCAATAATTGCATCCATTTGAGCGCGAAGTTCTTCTGCCTTTGCTTTCATTGCAGCACCATTTTTTATAAGGTACTCAACCTTGCTTTCAGCAGCTTCATATTCGTCAATCATAACAGTAAGGTCAAGCTTATCACCATTAGCTGTCATTTGGTTGCTTAAAGCATCGGTAGCTCCTTTAGCTTCTGTGGTTTTGAAGTATACTCTAATTTGCATACCATATGCTTCAAGATAAATGCCTTCATTAGCTAAATCAACCATTTGGGGCATTGCTTTTTCAAGAATAGCGATGTTGCTTTTAAGAGCTGCTATATCCTTAAGATTGCTAAGTCCTGCAGATAAATCTTTAGGTGCATTAAGCAATGTGGTTTGGATTGCAGTATCAACTTCTATATCTAAAGCAAACTTTGCAACTACAGAGAAAGCGTTACCATCATAGGTATAGTTGCCTTCGCCATTTGTGAGAGCAACAGTTTCTTTAACCTCTGTTCCTACCACAATATCAGCAGATGCAGCTTTCCAAAGATATCCGGATGTGCCTTCATAAGTACCAACAGTGATTTTCTTATTGTCGGTATCTACTGTAATAAGCCCGTCATCCGAATCAGGAACTAAGAACGTATGGTCCCTGCCTGTCAAAAGACCCGAACCAATAAGTTCCTTTTCTGCAACAGAAAGCTCATAGTTGTTAGCTACTATCTTTCCGTCTGTTATAGTTTCGGTTGCGTTTGTTTCAGCTGTTACCTGCATACCCTGTAACGGGAATGCAAGAGAAACTATAAGCGCCAAAACCAAAACTACGGCCTGTGACTTTTTGAAAAAGCTTAAATTCTTTCTCATTCTTTTCTCCTCCCAAAGAGCAATGTATCGTCTAAAATTATACTTTTTGTACAAGGTGAACTTTTTTGTGAAACCCTGACAAAACATAACTATGACATTCTATTGTATTATACAACTAAATGACACCAAAGTCAACAATTGTACACCCATTTTTTAATGTTTAAGATTACAATTTTGTTATACATTAATAGTACTTTTTGGTTGATTTTCCCAAATTTTTTCAGCGCAGAAAATTATTACCAAAAACATTTAGTAAAGCTCTACTATTATAGCAATTATCACTAACACCCTTGGTGTTTTCGCCAAATTCAAGAAATATTAAGCAACAAAAAAGCGCGCCAACCGAAGTTAACGCGCGAAAAACACAAACTCCGATTGTCGCGAAACAAAACTCAAATGAATGTGAAATATCCCATACACTCATCAGATGGAATTTGTATTTTTACCAAATCCAAAATAAGTGTATGCACAAAAGGACGAAATACTCCCATAAATAAAAAAGGGAATACTCCGACATTCTTCTTATTGAGTTTTGTTTCGCATAATCAATATACCATTATTTTATTGTTATTGCAACCATTTTTTGATTTTTATACTCACTGCGCGAAGTGATTTATAATAAATTATTGTTTTTTTCTTAATAATATAACTTATAAGATTATCATAACATATCATACGTCAGAAACTGAGGGAATTCCATACACATACTGATTACGGTTCTAACCTCTTTAACTTCGTTATTAACACTTTCCGCTTTTAAAAAAGTTCAATAAAGTGTACAGGTTTGTATAAACTTATACAAGTATAGCAACAAAGTGTTTATATCAATCCCAAATTGGAGGCAAAACCATAGCGGGCATTGCGTAAAACCTCAACCTAAGTAAATAACACAGCTTCAATTCGTGAAATTGCAACCTATGCTTTTACATCTTTCAAAAAACTTAAAACTGTTACTTTATATGGCAACTCACAAATAATTATCGATGCTTCCTTTAAATATTTACCAGTAAAAACCATTCGTATATGCGCCGCACAAAAACCAAACTACGACATAGGTATAAAATACGAAACACTTATAAAAGCCAAAGGGAAAAACGGATTATTATTACTGCAGACTAAAGCGCTTTATGCAAAATAAAAAACGAACAATATAAAAAAGAAAAGGTCACCGCAAAGCTGTAGCTTCACAGTGACCAAGGCTTTCAATACACTTCACAAGAGTATCTTAAACTGACACCACTTTAAAAGCGATGTCAGTATATTGCTTAAAATTAATTATACTCTACACTAAAGGTCTTTTTTGTACTGCCCGCACAAATTGGGGCCGTCCCTTTAATTTTATTCTATAGGTTTAATCCAACCGAATTTGTCTTCAATTTTGCCCCACTGAATACCTGTTAGGGTGTCATAAAGCATTTGAGTAACTTCGCCGATTTCACCGTTATTTACAGGGTACTTAACACCCTTGTAGCAAAGCTCACCTATAGGCGATACTACTGCCGCAGTACCGCAGCCCCAAGCTTCTTCAAGCTTGCCGTTTTCCATAGCTTCTGCTAATTCATCAATGCTTAAAAGTCTTTCTTCTACGTCATAGCCCTTTTCCTTAAGCACTTCTATACAAGACATACGGGTAATACCTGGAAGAATAGAACCGGAAAGCATAGGGGTAACAATTTTGCCGTCGATTTTGAACATAACGTTCATAGCGCCAACTTCTTCTATGTACTTGCGTTCTACACCATCAAGCCATAAAACCTGAGAATAGCCCTGCTGTGCAGCGCGTTCGCCTGCACGGTTAGAAGCTGCATAGTTACCACCACATTTAGCGTAGCCTGTACCACCGCGTACCGCACGAACATCCTCGTCTTCAATCATAATCTTAACAGGGTTAATGCCTTCTGCATAGTAGCTGCCAACGGGGGAAGCGATTATAACATAGGTAGCATTATGAACAGCGTGAACACCTAAAGATTCATCGTTACCGAACATAAATGGGCGAAGGTAAAGAGATGTACCTTCAGCCGAAGGAGTCCAATCTTGTTCAAGAGACACAAAGGTTTCAAGAACCTGCATAGCTAAATCTTCAGGAATTTGGGGTAAGCAAAGGCGTTCAGCCGAGCGATTCATACGGCGAATATTTTCGATAGGGCGGAACATTTGAACCTTACCATCTTTACGGCGATAAGCCTTTAAGCCTTCAAAAATTTCACTGCCGTAGTGTAAAGCGGTTGAAGCAGGATGAAGTGAAAGATTTTCAAAAGGAACTATACGAGCATTATACCAGCCCTTTTCCTTGTTCCAATCCATCATAAACATATGGTCGGTAAATTTTTTACCAAAGCCTAATGTAGCGCTGTCGGGTTTTTCCTTTAAAACCGCAGCTTTAGTAATTTTAATTTCCATAGTAACATCTCCTAATTATTTGCGCCAATCTGCATAGCTTTCTGGTTAACCGAAAGCATATCAGCGCGCTTAGCCGAAATAACCTTCGAGAGAGCCGCATTTACAGACTCTTCACTGTAACCGCCAAGCTCTTTAAGAATTTTTCCAACAATAATCATATTAGCCAAGGTAGGCATACCATTATCGCTTGCAAGCTTAGTTGCAGGGATATAATGAACATTAACATCAGTTCTTTTAACCTTGCGCTCGATTAAAGCAGAGTCTACAAAAATAGTACCGCCCGAAACTACAGAATCTTCATACTTATCAAGTGAGGGAAGATTCATAGCAACTAAAACATCGGGCTTAGAAACTATTGGTGAGCCTACGGGAGTATCACTTAAAATAACACTGCAGCTTGCAGTACCGCCACGCATTTCGGGGCCGTAAGACGGAAGCCAGCTTACCTGTTTGCCTTCAATAAGACCCTTGTAAGCCAAAAACTTACCCGAGAATAGAATACCCTGACCGCCGAAGCCTGCAAATAAATACTGTGTAGTAGCCATTATTCTGCCTCCTTTGCGCTACGGTCCTTATAAACACCTAATGGGTAATAAGGTATCATTTTTTCATCAATCCATTCAAGCGCCGCTTTAGGAGTAAGACCCCAGTTTGTAGGACAGCTTGAAACAACTTCTACTAAAGAGAAGCCCTTGCCGTTTATTTGATTTTCAAAAGCTTTTTTAATAGCTTTCTTAGCATTTTTAATATTCTTTACATTGTTAACTGCAACACGCTCTAAATACTCGGCACCGTCAACTTCAGAAAGCATTTCACATACCTTTATCGGGAAGCCGCAATGGTCAGTATCTCTACCGTAGGGTGAGGTTTGTGTAACCTGACCAGGTAATGAGGTAGGAGCCATTTGACCGCCTGTCATACCGTAAATTGCGTTGTTGATAAATATAATAGTAATATTTTCGTTTCTTGCAGCTGCGTGTACAGTTTCAGCCATACCGATAGAAGCTAAGTCACCGTCACCTTGATATGTAAATACAACATTTTCGGGAAGTGCACGCTTAACACCTGTAGCAACAGCAGGAGCTCTACCATGAGCGGCTTCTATCATATCACAGTTAAAATAATTATAAGCCATAACCGAGCAACCAACAGGTGCTATACCTACTGTTTTGCCTTCAATACCTAATTCATCAATAACCTCAGCAACCAAACGGTGAACAATACCGTGGGTACAACCGGGGCAATAGTGAAGCGGTACATCGGTTAAAGCGTGGGGTTTCTTAAATACTGGCATTACTCATTACCTCCATTTGCTTTTTCAATAGCCAAGAGCACCTCTTCGGGAGACGGAATCATACCGCCTACACGGCTGCACAAGATATATTCGCCGCTACATTTTGTAGCAAGCTTAACGTCGTCAATCATTTGTCCCATAGAAAGCTCTACAGAAATATACTTATCTATTTTACCTATTGTCTTTTCAAAAGGCTTATTGGGGAAAGGCCACAAGGTAATAGGTCTAATCATACCAACCTTAATACCCTTTTTGCGAGCCTCAACAATAGCGTTTTTAGCTACACGAGAAGCAATACCGAAAGCAGCAATGCAAATTTCGGCATCGTCCATCATATATTCTTCATACATAGCTTCGTTTTCTTCTATGTATTTATAACGTTCAAAACGTTCGTTATTAGATTTTTCAAGCTCATCAGGCTGCAAGAAAAGAGAGTTTACAATATTGTGTTCTCTTTCCATATTAGTACCCGTAGTAGCCCAAGGCTTTTCTATCTTTTCTGGGGTGGGATAGTCAAGGGATACAGGCTCCATCATCTGACCCATAGTACCATCTGCCAAAATCATAGCAGTCATACGGTATTTGTCGGCTAAATCAAAGCCCTTAACAGTAAGGTCTGCCATTTCCTGAACAGAAGCAGGTGCTAAAACTAACATTCTAAAGTCACCATGACCGCCCGCTTTGGTAGCTTGGTAATAGTCGGACTGGGAAGGCTGAATACCGCCAAGACCCGGGCCACCGCGCTGAACATTGATTACAAGAGAAGGTAGGTCTGCACCGGCTAAGTAAGAAAGACCTTCACCCTTTAAGGAAATTCCGGGGCTTGAAGAAGAGGTCATTACTCTAAGACCGGTTGAAGCAACACCGTAAACCATATTAATAGCCGCGATTTCACTTTCAGCCTGTAAGAAGCATCCGCCTATTTTAGGCATTCTTTTTGCCATATAAGCGGCAATTTCGGTTTGGGGGGTAATTGGGTAACCGAAGTAATGACGGCAGCCGGCTTTTATAGCGGCTTCAGCAATAGCTTCGTTGCCCTTCATTAAAACTTTATCTGCCATTTTAAATACTCACCTTTCTACTCTACGGTAATTATACAGTCAGGGCACATTGTAGCGCAGAATGTACAACCGATACAATCATCGGGATTAACTGCTTCTACAGGGTGGTGTCCTTTAGCATTGATTTTGTCGTTACTTAGCGCCAAAACTTTTTTAGGGCATACATCAACACAAAGGCCGCAGCCCTTGCATTTGTCTGTTAAAAATGATAATTTTGCCATTTAAAACACTCCTTTAATTGATTTTACTTTGTAACTTTAAGGGAAATACATTGCTGAGTTTCTCTTTAATATCATTATAAATATTTTCGCTAACTGTTGTACACTTTATGGGAAGCCCCGTTAAAGCCGAAACTTCGTTAGCGTAATTTACCGATTGTAAAACATCATCTACTGTAGTTTCATTACCAAGGTTAGAGTTATTAACAATAGCCGTAAATTTAATCTTAGCGGCACTCTCAACCTCAGCCATAACTTCTAAAGTAGATTTAGCATCCCCAGTTAACGGGCGGTAGCAGTTGATTACAAAAAGCATTTCGTAGTCATTTTCTTCTATAATAGCGGGTCTTATTCTTCCAAGCGCCAAAGCACCGCGGTCATCCCCACCAACATCTATTACCGCGTGGAGTTCCTTATCATCGGTAAGCATATACATTTGTTGCGGC
The DNA here is from genome assembly GCA_045602785.1 of Acutalibacteraceae bacterium. Taxonomy (GTDB): domain Bacteria; phylum Bacillota; class Clostridia; order Oscillospirales; family Acutalibacteraceae; genus UBA737. The sequence goes on along the minus strand of JAZSCF010000063.1, from coordinate 31,992 downwards.
ATTGCGGGAATATCAACATTAGTGCCTGCATATTCTGAAGAGATAAGGGTTATACCCTTTTCCCTTAATTCCTCTGCGCTGTCCTTAGTTCTAAAATAAGGGTTTACTATATCCAAATCGGCTATAGCCACCCTATCCTTTTGGTTTTTAAGGTCATACGCCATATTAAGAGCAACATTGGTTTTACCGCTCCCGTAATGGCCGCATAAAAGGGTTATTCTTTTATATATCATAATTTATTTCTCTGAATTTTACCACTTGTAGTTTTTGGAAGACTGTCACGGAATACCACAATTCTTGGATATTTATAAGGTGCAGTTCTTTCCTTTACATAACTTTGAATTTCTTTCTTTAATTCTTCGGTAGGCTCGGTACCGTTTACAAGCACGATACTTGCCTTTACAACCTGACCGCGAACTTCATCAGGAGCGGCAGAAACACCACACTCTAATACATAAGGAAGCTCCATAATAACGCTTTCGATTTCAAACGGTCCTATACGGTAGCCCGAAGACTTAATAACGTCATCAATACGTCCAACATACCAATAGAAGCCGTCTTCATCGCACCAAGCGGTATCGCCTGTGTGGTAATAGCCGTCGCACCAGGTTTCATTAGTCTTTTCTTCATCACCGTAGTAGCCTACAGCCAAGCCGCAAGGAAGACCTTTACTTATATCAATAACAATTTCGCCGGTTTCACCTGCATCCACATCGTTGCCGTCGGGGTCAACAATATGAACATCATAAATAGGAGCAGGCTTACCCATTGAGCCGATTTTATGCGGCTCGCCAATCATATTACCGATAATCATTGTACTTTCGGTCTGACCGAAGCCTTCAAGTATTTGAAGCCCCGTAATCTTTTCAAACTGACGGTAAACTTCGGGGTTCAGCGCCTCGCCAGCGGTAGTCATATGCTTAACGGAAGATAAATCATACTTAGAAATATCCTGCTTAATAAGCATACGAAGCATTGTAGGCGGTGCACAGAAGGTAGTAATTTGATGCTTTGCAAACATAGGTAATATTTCTGCCGCATCAAAACGGTCAAAGTCGTAAACAAAGATTGCCGCTTCTGCTAACCACTGACCGTAAAGCTTACCCCACATAGCCTTTGCCCAGCCTGTGTCCGAAATAGTAAAGTGCAAGCCTTCGGGGTCAACATCGTGCCAATACTTTGCAGTATGGAAGTGACCAAGCGGATATTTGTAGTTATGCGCTGCAATTTTCGGATAACCGCTTGTACCCGAAGTAAAGTACATAAGCATTAAATCATCACCGCAGGGTGAATCATCAGTGCGCTTAAAGTGGGTTGAATAAAGCGGATATTCTTCATCGAAGGTACGCCAACCGTCACGCTTACCGTTAACCACCATTTTATGCTTAAGCTCGGGGCAATTTTTAGCGGCTAAATCAACCTGAGCGGCGGTATCGCCATCAACAGTACAAACAATAGCGGTTACACCTGCCGACTTAAAGCGATACTCGAAGTCGTGCTCTTGTAACTGGTTTGTAGCGGGAATAACAACCGCGCCTAACTTGTTAAGAGCCATCATACAATACCAGAACTGATAATGGCGCTTTAGCACAAGCATTACCCTGTCGCCCTTTTTAATACCAAGCGACTTAAAGTAATTAGCGCATTGGTTAGAAGCCTTTTTAATATCCTTAAAGGTAAGACGGCGCTCTGTACCATCGCGCGAGATATGTAACATAGCAAGCTTTTCAGGCTCTTTTTCAGCCAAAGCATCTACTAAATCGTAAGCGAAGTTAAACTTTTCGGTATTCTTGAACTTAATAGAAGTAGGTGTACCGTTTTCGTTTTCTTCGATATCAATATACTTGCTGTAAATACGCTCTTTTCTGTCCTTGCGAACACGGGTTGATACCTTGCTATCAACCTTTTTATCAGGTTCTAATTCAGGTATAGGCTCACCTGTTGGGTTAAGAACTATAGCGTAGAATGTACAGTCTTCACCGTTTACGGCAATCATACCGTGCGGTGTGTTAGAGTCAAAATAAATACTATCTCCCGGGCCTAAAATTTCGGTATGGTTACCAACCTGAACCTTTAAGTGACCCGAAATTATAAGGTCACATTCCTGACCCGAGTGTGTGGTGAGTTCGATTTCCTTATTCTGTGCTTCTTCGCTGTAAACACTTTTTACATAAAGCGGTTCAGCAATTCTGTTTTTGAAGGCGTGAGCCAAGTTATAATAGGTCATACCGTGCGCTTTTTCAATACGCTGACCTTCGCCCCTACGGGTTACGGTAAAGGATTTAAGTCTAGGGCTATAACCTTCAATAATATCGGTAACGTCAACATTAAATGCATTTGCACAGCGGTAAATAAAGGCAAAGTGTAAATCACTTTCACCCTTTTCGCAGCTAAGATATTCTTCTTCGCTGACACCCGTTCTTTTAGCCATTTCTGCAACCGATAAATTTTCAATTTCGCGCAGCTCTTTAATACGACCGGCAATTTCTTTGATTTTAAAATCAAGTTCCTTCATTTGTTCCATAAATTCTCCTCCGTCAAGTAGGACAGATTCTAACAATAATAAAACCCGTCCCAAAGTTATGACTTTGAGACGAGCATTGATTTATTATCTATACCCGCGGTACCACTCAAATTGCAGTAAACCTGCCACTCTTGGAATCCAACAATTCCTATGCATTTACGCAGCAATCACGAAGGGGTTCTACTCGTCATAAACTTTCTTCCCCTCAGCTCAGAAGTTACAACACAAAAACCGCATAAATGACTTGCACCAACCGTCACTTCTCTAATATACAAATTTTTGCATACTCTTCGTCAACGCTTTTACTGTATGAGTATATCACAACATTGGAAAATTGTCAATATTAAATTGCAATACACACCTATAATAATATAGATATAAACGAAAAACACTTCTTATAGTTTGTTTCTCTGTATTTTGCCGCTTATAGTCTTTGGTAATTCATCACGGAAGACTACCACACGCGGATATTTATAAGGTGCTGTGTGCGTTTTAACATAATTCTGGATTTCTTTTTTAAGCTCTTCAGTGCCTTCGGTACCCTTTGTTAGTACTATACTTGCCTTAACAACCTGACCGCGAACTTCATCAGGAGCGGCAGAAACACCACATTCCAATACATACGGCAATTCCATAATTACACTTTCAATTTCAAACGGTCCTATACGGTAGCCGGATGACTTAATAACATCATCAATACGGCTTACATACCAGAAGTAACCGTCTTCATCACGCCAAGCGGTATCGCCTGTGTGATACATACCATCATACCAAGCTTCGTTTGTTTTTTCATCATCAAGATAATATTCTCTAAAGAGTCCGCAAGGAACACTTTCACTTGTTCTTACAACAATTTCACCAACTTCACCATCAGCTACCGAGTTGCCGTCCGGGTCTACTATATCCACATCATACTGCGGAGAAGCCTTACCCATAGCGCCAATTTTTGGTGTTGTGCCGTAAAGGTTAGCGATTGTAAGGGTGGTTTCGGTCTGACCGAAGCCTTCCATTATTTGAAGTCCCGTTGCTTCTTCAAACTGGCGGAAAACTTCAGGATTGAGCGCCTCACCTGCGGTAGTCATATGATGAATTGAAGATAAATCGTACTTAGAAAGATCGCTCTTTACAAGCATACGAAGCATTGTGGGCGGTGCACAGAAGGTAGTTATATTATACTTAGCAAACATTGGTAAAATTTCATCTGCATCGAACTTATCAAAGTCGTAAACAAACACAGCGCCTTCACATAGCCATTGACCGTAAAGCTTACCCCAAAGTGATTTACCCCAACCTGTATCGGAGATGGTAAGATGCAAGCCGTCACGCTCACAGCAGTGCCAATATTTAGCAGTTACAAAATGACCTAAAGCATAGGTGTGCTTATGAGCCGCCATTTTAGGATTACCTGTAGTACCCGAAGTAAAGAACATAAGTGCTGCTTCATCACCGGCAGATGCATCACTGGGGCGGTCAAACTTACCCGAATAAAGCTTATATTCGCTATCAAAATCATGCCAGCCGTCACGCTTGCCGCCAACCATTATAAGTTGTTTTACACAGTCGCATTTCTTTGCGGCGCGTTCTGCGATTTCGGCAGTATCGCCGTCGGCGGTACAAATTAAAGCGCTAACGCCTGCAGCTTTATATCTGTACTCAAAATCGTGGTCCTTAAGCTGATTGGTAGCCGGGATTGCTACCGCACCGATTTTATGGAGTGCCACCATAGCAAACCAGAACTGATAATGGCGCTTTAACACAAGCATAACCTTGTCGCCACGCTTAATACCTAAGGATGTAAAGTAGTTAGCGCATTGGTTGGATGCACGCTTAATATCTTTAAATGTAAAGCGACGCTCGGTTTTATTCTTATCAATATGAAGCATTGCAAGCTTTTCGGGATATTTATTTGCGACACCGTCAACAATATCAAAGCCAAAGTTAAATACATCGGTGTTTTTAAACTTGATACTTTTAAGACAACCGTTTTCATCTTCCTCGGTATCAACAAATTTTTCACAAACAAGCTTTTCAGAATTTTTAGCCGAAGCAATACTCTTTCTAACGGTTTCTTCCTTAACCTCTTCACCGGGTAAAACAACTGCGCAGAAAACACAGTCTTCCCCATCAACAGCTATCATACCGTGGGGCACTGAAGAATTATAGTAAATACTGTCACCCTCGTGTAAAATCTCGGTATGCTCGCCTACTTGAACCTTTAAAGAGCCGCTTAAAATAAAGTCAAACTCTTGTCCGGAGTGGGTTGTAAGGTGTATAGGTTTATTTTGCTGTGAAGCTGAATATTCATAGCGTACAAAATAAGGCTCAGCAATTTTATCGCGGAACTTAGGCGCTAGGTTGGTAATATCAATACCGTCTTCCTTAGCGGTTTTTTGTCCCTTACCCTTACGGGTTACTGTATAGGTAGAAAGCTTAGCGGTTCTACCTTCCAATAATTCGGTCATTTCAACATCAAATGCTACAGCGCACTTATGAATAAACGAAAAGGGAATATCTGCATTTGCGCTTTCAAATATAATATACTTTTCTTCACTCACTTCGGTCTTCTCGGCCATTTGGGCAGTAGTCCAACCCATAATCTCGCGCAACTCCTTTATTCGAGACGCGATTTCCATTAACTGTTCTTTTGCGGTGTTGGTAGTCATTTTGATTACCCCTTTCATTTAATAGTTTTAAAATAAAAACACCCATCTCAAATTTCTTTGAGACGGGTGTGAATTTACACTCGCGGTACCACTCAAATTGCAGTAAACCTGCCACTCTTGGAATCCAACAATTCCTATGCATTTACGCAGCAATCACGAAAAGACCTACTTAAATTGTTCAGCCTTTCAGCTCGGAAGGGATGGGTTAAAAGGAAACTCACTATCGGCTTTCACCAACCGCCGACTCTCTGCAAAGCTTGTTATCCAAACCGTCTTCGTCAAAGCTTTTTTTAAGATGTGAAATATTATATCACTCAAAAATCCATTTGTCAATCATTTTGTTGACTTTTTTTAATAAAAATTGTATAATCTTTTAAAAATGCTGCTTTAAGGAGTGTGAAAATGCAAAAATTGGGTATAAATCTCAATAGCACGGATGGTTTTTCCTATCGCGAATACCTAAAAATCGCTAAAGAACTTGGCTTTGAAGCGGTATTCTCAGATATGACAACCTGCGACTGCCCTATGGAAATTGCTAAGCTTTGCAAGGAATACGGTTTAGAATATTCTTTCATTCACGCTCCATACATCGGCACTTATAATCTATGGCGAAAGGGCGAAGATGGTGACAAAATGTATAAAAGCATTTTGTCTTGTATTGATGAGTGCGAAAAAACGGGTGTTCCTATTGCGGTTGTTCATATCTCATCAGGCTTTAACCCACCACCTATGACAAAGCTTGGTAAAACACGCTTTATAAATATAGTAGAATACGCAAAAGAAAAAAATATTAAAATTGCGTTTGAGAATTTAAGGTCTTTCCCATATCTTAAATGGGCTATGGACACCTTTAAGGATTATAGTAATGTAGGTTTTTGTTGGGATATTGGCCACGAAAACTGCTTTACTGAAGGTATAGAATATTTAAAAATATACGGTGATAAGCTACTTTGCACCCACATTCACGATAACAACTGTGAAAGGGGCGGTGACTTACACATTCTCCCCTTTGATGGAAAAATAGACTATAAGTCATCCATTAAAAACCTTAAAAATACAAGCTTTAAGGGTCCCTTAATGCTTGAAGTTTTTGCAAATAACGAAATATATAACGACGTTTCTCCTTTAGACTTTCTTAAAAGAGCCTATAGTAGTATAGAAAAGGTTCGTAATTTATTAAATGAAGGCGACTAAATGATTAAAAACATTTTAAAAAACACTGCAATAGTATTTGCTTTTTTTATAAGCTTTTTGGCGTTTTTCTCGGCGCAGTGGTATGTGGATATATTCGGAAATATTGGCTTTAGGTCAATAATATTCACACTATTTTCCCCAATGGAGGGTACTGCAAGCGGTATTGTTTACGATTGGCTTTTAAAAGGGCTTTTACCCTCAGTAATAGGGGCTGTAATTTTAAGTTTATTTTACTTTTTAAAGTTCAACTTAAAAGCTTTAATCAAAAAAGCGGTTTGTATTACACTCTGCCTTTGCCTTTGGGCTCACGGTATTGTCGTTACCGAAATACCGCAGTTTTTAGGCGGTCTTGTAACAAAAACCCAAATTTATGACACGAATTACCGCTCCCCGAAAGAACACAAAATAATCTTCCCCGAAGATAAGCAAAACCTTATATATATTTATTTAGAGTCGATGGAAACCACCTATTTAGATAAAGAAAACGGTGGCGGACTTAAAGAAAATATTATACCCGAGCTTTATGATTTAGCTAAAACCAATACCAACTTTTCGCACTCAGATGGTGTTGGCGGATGGGAATTTGTTAGGAACACAAGCTGGACATCGGCTGCAATAGTTGCTCAAACCGCGGGTGTGCCGCTTACTCTACCGCTATTTAATACCGTACCAAAAAAGGACTCTAACCTACTGCCCGGTATTACAACCTTAAACGATATTTTACACCAAAACGGATATACCCAAACGGTAATGTTTGGTTCAAAGGCTTCTTACGGCGGTAAGGAAAACTATTTTAAGCAACACGGCGTTGATAAAATTTTAGATTATAATACCGCCATAAACGACGGCTTTATTGATAAGGACTACTTCGTTTGGTGGGGTATGGAAGACAACAAGCTTTTAGAATATGCAAAGCGGGAATTAACAACGCTTTCCAAAGGCGATAAACCCTTTAGCTTTACAATGCTTACTGCCGACACACACCATATTTCAGGCTATGAATGTTCCTTATGCCAAAAGGAATTTGATAACCAATATAAAAATGTTCTGCACTGCAGTTCTAAGCAGATAAGCGAATTTGTAGAGTGGATAAAGGCGCAGCCGTTTTATAAGAATACAACTATTGTTGTAATTGGCGACCATCACAGTATGGATAACCAATTTTTTGAAAGCAATATGGAAAAAGGCTACACAAGGCGGGTTTATAACTGCTTTATAAATCCGCGCGTCACCGCACAGAACTCTAAAAACCGCACCTTTACCCCAATGGATATTTTCCCAACTACCTTAGCAGCAATAGGCTGTGAAATTGAAAATGACCGTTTAGGTCTTGGGACAAATCTATTTGGAAGCTCTAAAACTTTAGCAGAAGAGATAACACTTGAAAAACTTAATTCAGAGCTTAACAAAAGCTCAAAATACTATAAACAAAACTTTATAGAAAAATAAAATGCAAAAAGCATTCAATCGGTTTGATTGAATGCTTTTTACTATGTCAGCTTATTCTCCCTTATATTTTTTACGGGTTGCAAGTCCACCGCGAATGTGCCGTTCCTGCTTGTTCTTTTGCAGTACTTCTTTTACAAGCTTATAAAGCTGTGGATTATCGTGCGCAAGCCTTTCGGTAACATCCTTATGTACTGTGGATTTTGAGATTTTAAAAACCTTTGCGGTAGCGCGCACGGTATCCCCTGTATCTAGTATATGCTCGCCTAAAACTACCGATCTTTGTGGAACTGCATTACTCATACAATCAACTCCTAAAAGGACTACTTAATTGTATGAGAGAAACTTTAAAATTATGTGTTTAAAAGTTTATCTATAAAGGATTTTAGTTCTTTGGCGTTAAAACTGTCTTTGCTGCAAATAGCTTCAAGTTTATATTTATCAAATTCTTTACTTTTTTCATATTTTACATTAAAGAAGTTTTTTAATTCATCTGCACCATTCAAAATATCAATTTCATATTTTAAATTCTTATTATAGGCAAATTGATTATTAAAATCATTACATAATTGCAATATTTCTTTTTCGCTTTTGTCGTATGCTTTCCCGAATTTAAACCAAAAGCTCATAACCGCGATAGCATCAGTTTGTTTCTTTGAAAAAGGCATCTTAAAATCATACTTTATATCATCTAACAAATCATTAAGAATATCGTATAAAATAATATGATGTATATACGAAGCCGCTTCCGATATATTTTCAGCATAACGAATTTGCCGACTATTTATCGGACAAGAGCCGTTTTCTAAAAAATGTGAATATATAAAATAATCTGTAGATGTAGCGTTACTAATTTCATTTTGCTCTACTTCTAATGCTTTATTTCTTTTATCCATATAATAACCCCCAAGCAAATATTAGTTTAACATATTTTTAATTTTTACGCAAGTGCGTATACGCATAAATGTAATTTCACCTAAAATAAGTTTGAGGTGAATGCTTTGAAAGTTAAAGATATGGTAGCAACAAGATTTAAACAATTATGTGATGAACGCAAAATCAAAATTAATGAATTAGCTAATTTATCAGGTGTCACACCATCAACTGCCTATAGTATGATGGATGAATCAAGGCGCGATATTTCAATTTCTACAATCAAAAAATTTTGTGATGGTTTAGAAATTACTTTAGGTGAATTTTTTAGTACACCCGAATTTGATAACCTTGAGCAAGAAATATTCTAAAACAGTAAATACCACTCGCATCAGCGAGTGGTATTTTTTTCTTTCTATTTTCTTTCACATCTAACGGTTACGCGTTGTTTACCGCCTTTTGTACAGGTGAACAGCGTAAAATCCCAGCCGCCCGAATGCATATCTGAAACGGCGGTTCCGTCAAGCTTAGTAATTTCGCACACCTTGTAAGTATGCACTGTGCTATATGCATCTATAAATACAATCTCATCACCAATTTGCAATGTATTTAGTCTTCCAAAATGGCTTTTGTAATTATGGGCGGCAATAATAATATCGTTTGTGGCAATATCGCCTGTGTATCGGCAAGGGGCTGTCTTTAGTTTTTTATAGCTCCATTCGTTATATACGGGAAGCTCTACACCTAATTTTTTAATGCAAACCTTTCCGCAAAAGTCATCTTCCCCTACAGTAATTACCGAAGCATTGTTATCTTGCTTTTCAAACTCGTTTAAAATTTGTGTAGCCTGCTTTCCGGCATTTTGGTCTTCCTTAATATTATAAAAATACCAGCCACCCGCTACGGTTAGCAAAACAAAACCTAACAAAAGAAATATAACCGCTCTACTTCTTTTCGTCATTTTTCTTTGCCCCAATCTCATAAATACCAAGTATCACAAAGCAAATACCCGCTACTGCGATAATACCAATAGGCCACCAAAGCTGACCCGTTTGCGGCAACTTTTCGCCCGAATAGGTATTGGTTATTACAAAGCCGTTTGCGGCGTCGCCGCTATAGTTTGCTTTATAATTAGGAACCTTTTTCTCTCTAACAGAATATTTTCCGCCCTTTTCCATACCGTTAAAGGTATGTGACCAACCGTTTTCTTCACCGAGATCCACCGAACCGACAACTTTATCGCTTTCTAAAAGCTCTACTTCAATTTTTTCTGGTCGCTTTTTAGCGGCATTATTCTTATCTTCCCATTTTTTGAAAACATAAATATTTGTTTTAGTAGGGTTACTGTCTACTTTTGGTGCTGACACCACTTCATAGCTTAATTTTTCGCCCGATTTAAAGGGTAAAAATACAATGTAAGGATTAAACGCATAATCGGTATTTTTGTCGCAATATACAAGCCAAATACCTAAATCCAAATCTTCAAAAGAAAGCTTTCCATCCTTTGACTTTTTTGAAAATGCTTCTACATTATTATTTACAACATAATCGGCTACGGTTTTTGCTACCGCTTCGCTTGGGTTATTTACAATTCCCGAAAGGGATATACCCGAATTTTCAAAAGCGGTAACAGGATAATAACCGTTATTATTAAGTTTTGCAATTTGAGAAACATAAACAGTAACACCATTTATGTTATCTTTTTCCTTGTCTTTAAGCGTAACAGTAATTGTACCGCTATTGGTTGCGGCAAAGCACGGCATTACCGAGCTTATTATTAACAAAACTGTAATTAACGCAACAAAGACTTTTTTAAGGGTTATTTTCATTAGTTTGCTCTCCGCCTTTGTTTGTGGTTGCCTTTTTCTTTTTGCGAATATTTATCACTTTTAATATAACAACAAGTATAATACATAATCCTATAAGTGAAAAGGTTAACAAGTATTTCATATCTATATTCAAAATCTCATTAGCTACGCCATCTTCTTTTGCAGAGATGTTGGCGCTATCCACCCTGACACCGCGCACCAAAAGTCTGTGCGAATTAACGCCGTACGGTGTACAGGTTACAAGGGTTATGCAGTCCTTACCACTTATTATATTAAGTCGTGAAACTTCATCGGGTTCTACAACCGATACATCATCTATTCTATACTCGAGAACCTCGTTTAACACATGAATATAGAATCGGTCACCTATTTTAAGATGATCGATATTAGTTAACAGCTTTGCAGAGGGTAGTCCCGTATGCCCTGCAAGGACACAATGGGTACTTTCCCCACCAACAGGTAAATGGGTTTCGGGAACGTGGCCTATTCCCTTTTGTAACACTTCTTCATCAATTGTATGATAAATTATAAGCGATACATTGATTTTGGGTATTTCAATATACCCCATAACACCGTTGCCTGTAGCATTTAATACATCTTCATAGGTTAAACCAAGCTCTTTTAATTTTGCGTTGTTTTTAATATTTTTATTATATAAGGTGGCATCTTCCATAGCTTCGTTTAGTTGCTCGGGTGGAGTGTCCGCAAAAGACTCCTTATAGTCACCTATAAGCTTTTGGTTTAAATATTGGTTATATAAATTGCTGACGGTAGGATAAAGAAAGAGGGAAAGACCGCATAGGAAAATAACCGCCATAATAATTGTCGGTAAATGTTTTTTCATAATATCTTTCCCTCCTTTAATTTATCTTTTTGGGCTTAGAAAAAGAAATAGCTTCGCGGGGTGGCTAAAATAAACAGTCGCTCCGTCAAAAACGAACTTTTCTTTTATGCCATACTACTTCTTTTTCTTGATGTAAAAAAAGCAATAGCACCTGCCATTAATACAACACCAAAAATGGTGAAGATAGCAGTACCCATACCACCGGTATCAGGAAGAGCAGTACCGGGTTTGTTGGCAATACCTGCCCATACCATAAGGTCATCTACATTCTTATCAATACCACCAATGTATGGTGCAGCGTTACCTGTAGCACCGTAAGTGATTGTTAAGTCTGAAACTGCACCGTAGCCGTCGATTGTATCGTTAATTTCAACATAGAAGTCGCCATTAGCGGCAATATATCCATCAGGAGCAACGGTTTCCTTAATGGTGTATTTGCCTTCCTTTAAACCGAAGAGAATAATATCACCTAGGTCGGCTACATAGGTTTTATCCTTTGCAGCATTATCGGTAACATCTACATTAGAAACTGTAATATCTACTGAACCGTTTGCACTGTCAGATACACTATATATTTTTTTGGCATCATCAAGTTTGAAATAGATCGGGTTGCCATATTCATCAAAAATATTGAAGGTTGCGCCTGCAAGGCGGGTATGTTGTGAGAAAACACCGCTTGTGTCTGTTGCGTATTTAGTTAATACCATAGTGTAGGTATATACCATTGCGTTGTCGCTTGTGTTACCTGTAGAACCTGCATCCATCGGGTCATTGCTATATTTAAGCACAGCTACATTTTCGTTAGCATCAAAAGGTTTGATTTTGTCATTAACAACAGCATCATATTCAACTCTAATCTCTGTTCCGATAGCATACTTAAAGACATTGCTTTCCTTTTTGCTTAAAGCATCGGTAAGGTCAACAGTAAGCTTTCCGCCTACATACTCAACGTCTACAAGTGAATCGTCAGCTTCATAATCGATTAGCTCAGAGCCGATATAAACTTTAACAGTATCTTGCTTTAACTCAAGCCATTCGGGTATCTGGTCTTCAATTATGTATGTATAGCTTGGATACAAAGTATGGCTAGGAATTAATGAACTTATTTTAAAGCTATTTGTTTCACCTATAGCAGAAGATGTTGCTTCACCGTAAACGCCATTGTTTTCGCGTACTGTCTTAGAAACTTGTGGGCGGTTAGCCTTCAAGGTAATTACAGGATTAACATTATTATCTGTAAGCATAACAGCAGAACGTACAGCACTTGTACCGTCTACATCCGGTGTTGCATCATAAACAAGAAAATAACCATAACCAAGTTCATCTGCAGTTACTTGTGTAGTACCAGCCGGGGCAGCAGGGATCTCTTTAAAGAAACCGACCGTTTTAACATACTCATATAACTCTTCAGCAAACAACGAAAATTCAAGATTATTAGTGTTTCGCTGACGTACATAATCAACTGCTGCCTGAACATCACCATTTACAACATTCACACCCAACTTACCGGTTGGACCATAGAAATAATCATAGAACGGGATATTACCATGTTCGTCTTCATACCAGCTGTATGCAGTTTTTGTTCCACTTATTGATGCACTAAACACCTTATAAATATGGAAGGTTTTACCTGCTACTGTAGCTTCGGAGTTGGTGGGATTCTTAATGGTAATGCTACCGGGTATTTCAGCCGATGCCGATAGAATTCCACAACTGCATACTACACATACGCATACGAGGATTGCCAAGATTTTTTTAATTGCTTTCATATTTTTTACTCCTTTACATAAATATTTTTTTGAATTTATTGAAAGCGTTTTAATCGTGACACCTCCTTTTACGGAGATATCTTATGTAAATGCTTATAGCCGCTACCATAAATAGCAAGCCGAATGCATAAAACATACCTGTTCCAATTCCGCCCGATTCGGGTAAAGGAATACCCTTAGCGTTTCGGACTATTAAGTTATAAGCGGTATTACCCGCTTCGGCATAGAAGCTTTCTTCAACCGCTACCGAACCATCTTCATTAATAGTAAAGTAAATAAATTCGGGAAGCCCCAAGTACCCGTCAGGTGGGTGTTGCTCTATAAGCCTATATCTAACACCACATTTAAGGTTATCGAAAATAAGCGTTCCCGCTTCTCCTGTAGTGGCGGTTTTTACAATTTCAGTAGGTATTGCATTACCGTCATCATCCACCACATCAAGCATAAATGTAGCATCCTTTAACTGCAAGGTTTTGCTTAAATCGGTCTTTGTAAGGCGAAGCATAACACGCTTTGTTGTATTAGTAACCGTTAGCGTAATATGCGGGTTGCCGTCCTTATCTGTAGATTGAATAGGTATTTCGTAAGAAGCCAACCAGTTTACAAAAGAACCGTCTGCCTTGGCGGCTTCGGTACCGATTGCCGTTTCCTTAATGGACCATTCAATCTTACTACCGTTTACATAAACAGGAAGATTTGTCCATGTGTGTTGCCAATTATTATCTTCACTTAGCACAACCTGTGGCTGTACACCTGCAATAACAGTTGTCACCAATTTACCGTTAGCAAGAAGCTGCATTGTAACGGGTTGCCATTCGTTTTCGGGGCAATCCCATTGCTTTTTAGCCGTTACCGACATAACATCAGTACTGTTGCCAACAATAAGTATGCCATTTACATACTTTATCATTTCACTGTTACCACTAATGATTCCTATTGTTTTTTGGTCATCAGTGTAACCAATTTCAATATTACCAATAGGCGAATAACCCGTTGGCGCGGTTACTTCTTCAACAATTATATTGCCTAAGTCGTAACTAAAATCTTCAATAGATATTTCAAAATAACCGTTAACTGTTCCGCTAAGTACGGTATGTTGTCCGTTTTCGGGGTCATATTCGTAGCTATCGCTTTCGCTGTTATAATTAAATTTAAGAGCTTGTCCATTTTGCTTTAAACGGAAGGTTGCACCGCCTATGGAAACACCTGTAAGCGCGTCTTGCTTTTTAATAATTATAGAGTCGTTTTTATTGTAAATATTGGTGAATTCGGCACGAAGTACTTCATCGGTGCCTTCGTCCAGCGCATATGTCATACCGCTAACCGTTAGCGATGTTCCCGAACCTGTAATGGATTGGTCGCCATGGGCATCCATTACGGTATACTCAGAATAAACACCAAATTCAACATCGGGGTCGACAAACAGGTGCGGATGCTCGGTGATTTGCCACAGTTCACCATAATCTACATCGGTTATTTCCCACATATATGTGTCGGTATTTTCATCATAAGAAGTACGATTATCAAGCGTTAATACGGTATTTGTATCTGCAGATATATCTGTCGCATCAATATAGAAATCCTCTTTTGCTTCGGTTACAAGTTCTTTGTTACCGGCAAAGGTTTTATATACATGAATAAGACCGTGCTTTTTAACAAGCTTACCGTCAATATGCCAAGCGTCGTCCTGACTTTTGAAAACATACCAACGAATAGCGTATTCCTTATCGTTAAGGTCTTCCGCTTTTACAGGCTCCCCATCTACCGAAAGATATCCCGTGTTAGCGTATTGAACTAAGTTTTCAAAAACAAAATCATCACTCGGGAAAGCACTTAACCAAACACCATCTGTTCTTTCGCCGTAAAGCGCACGAATTTTTTGGTCGGCGCCAAAAGAGTTATCCGAAGTGGTATCTGCTATTCCGTAATCCTTTTGTAAATTCGAAGTGCCAAGCGATACATCAACACCGCTGACATACGCCGCAAAAATTTGCTTTGTATATTTATTAGAGTCTTGTCCTGTAATATTACCTTCGGTATCAACTGCAACCGAGTCAAAACGAATAAAGAAGCTTGCTGTTTGCAGTGGGTCGTAATCCCAAACAGCCGTTAAAGCCAAATAGTTTGTATTTTTAGAATAATTTATAAGCTCTTCCCAAATAAGCTTGGTATTAGGTTGAATGATTATATCGGTATCCCCAACCCGCCAACCTTTAAACTGGAACACACGGGTAAGTCCTGTATCGTTACCGTTAACAGCACCTTGTACCGATTGCTGAGAAACATTTCTTATAGTTACTTCCGAGCCTTTTGGATGCACATCGGTTACAGTTGTTTGGGTGATACCCGCAATAGTTGGTTTAGTTTGAACCGTAGCCCAGTTTCCGCTTGGGAAATTGACATCGTAAAAAATATCAAGCGACTCAACTTCAGGAATCTCACTAGCAGTAAAGGTTGTGGTTTTTGTGATGTTTACAGTATCACCTGCATTATAGGTGCTACTGCCGTCAGACCATTGATAATATCCCACGGGCAAGGTGACCCTTGTTCCCGTTTTAACAATTTCAGATTTAGTAGTTCCGTCTAAGAATTCGTATGTGACAGTATAAAAAGCTAAGCCTGTACTGTTAGCACCACCACCTACAGGAATTAAGCGTACATATTTTGTAGAATTGGCAGTGTCACTGCTTGTTGAACGGCCAAGCGTTGTTGTGGTTGAATTAATTGACACATTATTTGTTGAGTAATTGTTGCTTTGCGATGAAGAAACCGCAAGTGAAAAATCGTCATATGCAAAGTCGGTTTCCATTGAAGTATTTACAAGCTCTAACATATCATCGGTAGCAACTCGGCTATAATAATAAGTCCACCAACCACTTTGTTGTGAATATACAGTAAAGCTTGTAGAACCTATGCAAGTCCATTTATTATCTAAATAAACATAATAGTTAGCAACATTTTTTGAAGTTTGCGGTTGGTCGCCAATACTGAAAGTAGTAGCACCTGCATTGTTTTGAGTAATACTATTTGTTGCATTATTTAAAGTAGCGTTATTAGGAGCTGTATTATTTTGTGTGTTATCTGTTTCTTCCTTAGAAGCCAGAGTTTTTATTGAATTAATATTCTCGTTAAAAACAATATTCGGTAGTTCTTCTTCTGTAGAAACGGTATCATTAAGCTCGGCAACGGTGTCCTGCGAAAGCTCTAAAGAAGTATTATCTTCGCTTTCTTGGGAATTTAAGTTATCGTTAAAGGTAAGTGCTGTTGACACCGTATCGGTTATAACATTTTCAAGTGAATGGTCTTCACTCTCGCCCAACAGCGTTAAAATACTGTTAATATCGTTTTCTTTTAAAAGAACTATATAACAGTTACCGTCGTGTGTGTGGGACGGTTTTTCGCACAGAAGTAAATCACCATTATAACAGTCATCTGTATGGGTGTGTTCTTCAATACCACAGCGTATTTCCTGCTCTAAAGCCACCGCAGGAGTAACATTTGTGTACGACAAAAGAACGCAAGCCGCAATACAAAAAATTGCACAAACTGCGTAAAATACAATGCTTTTAATATTCAGTTTTCTTTTGCCGTTTTTAAAAGCATACATTTGCCGGTCACTCTTTAATAGGGAATTATTTTATAGCTTTAAAATTGTTTAGTGAAAACACAACTTTGCCTAAAAGCCTGTCTTCTGTTACTACTCCAATTTCTGAAAGTCTGCTGTCCATAGCAATATCTCGGTTATCGCCTAAGACAAAATAGGATTTAGCGGGAATATTGTAAGGAAAATCAAGGTTACACTGCCCCAAGGTTTTATTTTTAACATAAGGCTCTTCAAGCTCAGTACCATTTACCGAAACTGTACCGAATACATCTATTGCAACCTGATTGTTCCCTGTCGCCACCACGCGCCTTACAATAACCTTATTATTGTAATAAAACGCTATTATATCACCGCTTTTTATTTCAGCCATTTTGTTTACAAGCAATATTTGCCCGTCATCAAGTGTTGGAGTCATACTATTTCCGTAATATTTAACAACAGGCATAATAAAGGTAAATAAATTAAGCAAAAAAGAAACAGTAACAACAACAATTAGAACAATCGTCAAAGTTTTTTTGAATACTTGACTTTGAAAAAAGCCCTGTTTTTTTTTCGAATGCTTAGCCACTTTTTTATCTCCTGAAAATACAAAAAATCTCTATATCAAATAATTACCAATCATTTTATCGCATTTTAGAGTATAAAGATACAAAATATATGATACCACAATTTATCGTTAGAATCAAGCAGTCAGTAAATATAATAATATATAAATTATTGATATCTTTTTTGTATATTTTCAACCCTTTCTTGACTAAAGAGAGTAAAAATGTTAGACTTTAAGGCAAGGTGATATTATGAAAGAAATACTAATAATTCCTACAGGCGGTACTATTGGCTCGCTAGCGCAAGATTATGCGCGTGAAATGAATAAAGAAACTACCGCTAAAACAAGGCGGCTTTTAATAGAAAATTTTGCAAATAGCAAATCTAAATTTGCAAAATTCGGCTTTATGCTAAAATCGGCTGATTACCCTTTTGAAAACACCACTTTAAGCGAGAGTATGACGCCCGAAAAGGTTTATGAGCTTATAAAATATATAAGCAATTTAAAGCTTTCAAAATACGATGGAATTATAGTACTTCACGGCACCGATACTTTGGCCTATACCTCCGCTTTACTTTCGTTCGCTTTTGCCCTGTCCCCTGTTCCAATATTTTTAGTATCGGGCAACCGCCCACCTTACGATAAACTATCGAATGCGAATGCGAATTTCACCTGTGCTATAGATCTTATTTGGAACGGTATAGCTCCTAATGTTTATGTAACCTACCGCAATACCGATAACATTATGCGATTATATTTAGCAAGCGGCATTATGCAAAGTGAAAATTACTCGGATGATTTTCGAGGCCACACTACAAAAGTGTTCGATTTATCAAACAAAAAGCAAAAAAATGAAGCACTCGAAAAGTGCTTAGAGCTTTCGCAAAAAAGGGTGGATTTCACACCTGTAAGCCCTAAAAATATAACCGCTTTATCCGAAAAAGTTTTGCTTATAAAGCCGTATACAGGGCTTGATTATTCGGTTTTTGAAAGCAGCCTTAACAGCCCCAATTCATTTAAAGCGGTAGTTCACGGCACATACCATTCAGGTACAGTTTCTCACCCCGGTTTAGTGCTAAAAAGTGAAGCAGAAAACCTTCGCAAAAAAGGCGAATTTGAAGAAGCTGCAAAACTTGAAACATTAAGCGAAAAAGAAGCGTTATCAAAGTATTCCATACGCTATTTCGCCGAAAAATGTGCGCAAAAAGATGTTCCTATTTTTATCGCACCGTCAAGCCTTGGACGTGACCAATACGAAACTATGAACGCGGTTAGTGAAAACACTCATGCACGCCTTTTAAATATGACACTTGAATCCGCTTACGCAAAGCTTATTTTAGCGCTTTCTTGTGGTCTCGACAAAGACAGACTAAACGAATATATGCAGTTAGAAATCAATATTGAATTTAACTAGATCATTCTATTTATTTTTGTATATGGAGTTGTAAATCAATGGATACTTTTTTGGTAAAATATATAAACGGCGAGCGCGGAACTTTAGTAGCTGATACTACTTTTGAAAACGGTATTAAAAAAGTAATTATTAATCCCGACAATAGTTTTTCAAACATTGAATATATTGAAATTAACCTTAACAAAGAAGTTATAAAATTTGGCGATAAGGGTTATTATATAGTGCCTGCAGGTCACGCCACATGCCTTAACGAAGATTACGGAATAGGTTATTTTAAAGAGCGAGCCGAGTGCGAATATATATTAAAGGGCACATATTTACCCGTATTTGCAATTAACCACAACAATTATTGCACTGTAGCCATTGTGACAGGTTTTTCAAGTGATGTTGCGCAAGCAGTTACCATTAAAGACAATACTTACGATATAAAACTGCGCTTTATGGTAAATGGCGAGATTCCTTACGAAAATATTTCTATAGAATTTTACGATTTATCCCCCAATGTTACCTACTGCGATATTGCAAAGGTTTACCGCAATTTTCAACTTAAAAACGGTTATAAACCATTAAAAGAACGCCTTACACCCGAACTTAAATATTCGCTAGAATCCCCTAATATAAGAATTCGTATGGGGTGGAAGCCTGTTCCCTGCACTATTGCCGAGCAAACCCCTGAGAACGAACCGCCTGTATATGTTGCTTGCACATTTTCTGATGTTATGAATTTAATCGAAAGTTATCATAACGCAGGCATCGATAAAGCAGAGCTTTGTCTGGTTGGTTGGAATACGAAAGGTCACGACGGACGTTGGCCACAGGTATTCCCTGTTGAAAGCAGCTTAGGCGGTGAAAAAATGCTTCGAAAGCTAATAGCAAAAGCCAAAGAATACGGCTATTCTATTACCTGCCACACCAATAGTACCGATGCATATTCCATTGCTGAAAACTTTAATAAAGACGATTTAATTGTGCTAAAAAACGGCAAGGTTTACGAACGCGAAACCCGTTGGGCAGGCGGAAAAACCTACGAGCTATGCCCTAAAAAATCCTACGAATATGCACTTGAAATCTTACCAAAAATAGCAGCGCTCGGCTTTAGCGGAATGCATTATATAGATGTAATAACCTGTACCCCTGCGCGCGTTTGTTACAGTAAAGAGCACCCCGTAAATAAAGGCGAATGTGCCGATTATTATGACCGCATCTTTAAAGCGGCAGGTAAGCTTTTTGGCTCTATTGGAAGTGAAAACTCCTACGATTATGCAATGAAGCACTGTGATTATACACTTTATGTATCTTTTGCGGATTTTACTGATGAAAAAGCACTATTCCCACTTTGCGATAAAACAATTCCCTTTTGGCAAATTGTTTACCACGGCATTGTTGCAAGCAACCCCTATGCAAGAACGGTAAATCCCCTTGCAAGCGCTAATAAAGATGACCTATTAAAGCTTATAGAATACGGCGGAAAACCGCAAATTTATTACTATGCGCAATTTGTATCCGACGGCACAAACTGGATAGGAAAAGGCGATTTTCATTGCAACACCAAAGAAGAAATTGAGGATAGCACAAAGCTTATAAAGGAAACCTTGGATTTATATAAGCAGTTAAGTTACTTACAGTATGAATTTATTGAAAATCACAAGGAAATTGCGCCTAATGTTTTTGAAATCACCTATTCGGATTCAAGCGTAATTACAGTAGACTACAACAAAAAAACGTATTCGCTCACAAGGAAGTAAATTATGACAACTCAACAAATTATTGCTCAAGTTTTCAGTGCTATAGCATATATTTTATTTTTGTTTTGCTACCACGGAAAAAATATGAAAAGCCTTCTCACAATAAAGCTAACCGCCGATATATTCGGTACAACGTCATACATACTTTTAGGCGCTTATTCGGGAATGGCAATGAATATTATTTCAGGCATTCGCGGTATTATTTATCTTAATAACGATAAAAAGTTTTTTAAACACAAAATATGGATGTTTATTTTTATGTTTATAAGCCTTTTTTCAGCAGTAATAACCTGGAAATCGTTCTACAGTATTTTACCCGCTATCGCAGGTGCAATTTTAACCTATTCACTATGGCAAAAAAACATAAAGGTTGCGCGAATAATAGCGCTTTTAATTAACGTATTGCTATTTAGCTACAATTTATGTGTTGGGTCCTACCCCGGAATGTTAGGCGAAGCGTTAGGCTTTATATCGGTTACATCGGCGCTGCTTTTACACAAAGAAAAAGAAGAAAAAAACGCGGATTAAACATTATTACATACAAAAAACGGTTGGTCCGGGACCAACCGTTTTTCCTTTATATGCCAAAAATTTTCTCTTCTATATATGCGCACAAGGCGTGATATATAGGTAAATGCAGCTCCTGAATATGAGCAGTATCGGTATGAGGTGCGTGTACAGTAACATCACTTAGTTTATCAAGCTCGCACTCGTTTTCACCTACTAGTGACAGAATTTTAAGCCCTTTTACCTTTGCTACCATAGCCGCTTTTACAACATTTTTAGAATTGCCCGATGTACTTATACACATAAGTACATCATTTTTTTGCCCGTAACCGTAAACCAACTGTCCATAGGAAAGTGAAGCATCAACATCGTTATTAAAAGCAGTAAGTATTCCCGTTTGGTCGGGTAAGGAAATTACGGGAAGACTACCCTGCAAGCTATTTGCAATATCTAAACCCTCTTCACCTAAAGTCGCTTTAAACCTTGCTTTTTCTTCTTCACTTAAAGGGCGTTTGCCTTTAAAGCCTTTTAAAAGCTCGCCTGCTATATGCCCCGAATCACAGGCACTGCCACCGTTACCGCAAATGAGAAGCTTGCCGCCGTTTTCAAAGCATTCAAGCAGCATATTTGCACCTTTTTTTATTTCGTTTTCACAGGGTTTTAGTTTTGGATATTCGTTAATAAGGTTGTTAATCATATTTTTTCTCCATTGCGGTTATAAGCGCGGCGTAATCACCAATTTTTTCTTGGAGCTTTGCAGGTACAATTTTTACACACTCGCGACTTATCTCTAACGCTTCTTTTTTTAATTCCTTTTCCATTGATGGAACAAGTAGTTTTTCGCTTCTTGCAAAAATACTGCCTATTACTATAATTTCGGGGTTGAGAATATCTATAAGCACACTTAAGCCTTTACCTAAATATTTACCGCATTTTCGATAAATAGATAAGGCGTCCTTATCCCCATTTTCCGCCGCTATTGCAATGCTTTTTGCGGTGATATTTGGTATATCCTTTTCACCCTTACAAAAGCCGCAACTAATACCTTTTTTAAAGCACTTTTCGGCATAACTTTTACCCATTTGTGCAATACCGCCGCCACTTACAAAGCCTTCTAAAGAGCCTGCTTTACCGTAGCCTAAAGGTCCGCTTTTAGCCATTCTTATATGGCCAACTTCACCTGCGTTGCCATTAGTACCCGAATAAAGCTTGCCGTTTAGTATAAGTCCTGCGCCAAGGCCTGTGCCAAAGGTTAAAAATATCATATTTTTACTGCCCTTTCCTGCACCCAGTCGCCATTCTGCAAGAGCGCAAGCATTGGCATCGTTTCTTAAAATAGCGGGTATTTTAAAGCGCTTTTCAATCATATCGGTAATGGGAATATTATACCACCCTTTAAGGTTTGGCGGCGATTTTATAACCCCTGTTTTTTCATCAAGCGGTCCCCCACAGGACACCCCCGCCCTTTCCGCTTTATATCCGCTTTTTTGGGCAAGAGTAAAAAGCTTCTCTAAGGTTTCATACGGGGATGAAGTCGGTATTTCTTCGCGGTAAAAAATCTTGCCCTTATCATCCCCGAAAATTACTGCACATTTAGTACCGCCAATATCAAAACCCAATAAAACCATCTATTTTCTCTCCGTTATTTCATTAAGTTTTTTATACCATTTTTTATAAGTTTCAAAATCAAACGGCGGCATTCCTGCAAGATAATGGTTATAATACTCTTTACCATTTATTGTCCATTTTATAAGCAACATTTTTTTCGTACTGTAAAGTAAATTCACCTTTGCAATTTCGGTTGAAGTATTAGCCTTTGCTACAAATTCTCCCTTTAGAATTACTTCACCGTTTTCAATATCGGTAATCTCGTATTCACCACTTGCATCATTTAACGTATCGTTTGAAGCAATAAGCGGAAAATGCCAATCGCGCATTTCATCAAGCATAAGAATAATCGGCGCCTGACTTCTTTTAATATAATCATACGCTATCTTTTTGCGGTAGAAATAATCCACCACCGCGTCTGACATTTGCGGCCAACCGTCAATAAGGTTCCACCAAAGTATTCCGCCTGTGTAGGGGCGTTTAATGCGTACACGTTCGATAAAATATTTCTTAGCTTCCGCTTGTGATATTTGAGAAGCTAGTGAAAAATCTTCAATATTATCAGCCCTTATACCAAAAAGCTGAGCTATTTGGTCGTCCATAAGCTTTACGCGGTGTTGGCTACCAAATTGGTCGGAAGAATGTAGTGTCCATTGCTCGTTGTAAATAGGCCATACATATTCTTCGTCTACAATTTCTTTAACCGACTCAACATCGGGGCAACCGTGATATCCTGTTTCGCCCACAAAGCAAGCATTGGAATTTTTATAAAAATCCGCCTTATAGTAATCCCTTGCGCCCCATAGATGCTGCTCGGGTAAAATTTCTTCACATTGGCGACGTTCGGTTACAAGCTTACCCGAAACATAAGGTGAGCTTGCAACATAAGGGGTAAACGGGTCGTGCTCTTCAATAACTTCGGGCAAAATTTTTCTTGTTACTATATTAGTATCGGGGTTAATGTTCATATTAAGAAGCATTGCATCAATCTCGTTATCACCGCTATATACAGCAAGGCAAGGATGTGTTCTAAGCGTTTTTATAACCGTTTTAAACTCGTTACGTAAATTTTCCTTAATTTCTTCATTAATATTCACTTTTTGGCAAGCCATCATAAAATCCTGCCAAACAAGAATTCCGTGGCGGTCACAATAATCGTAAAATTCCCTATCTTCATAAACACCGCCACCCCATACGCGAAGCATATTACAGCCTATATCGGTTGCAAGACTGAGCGCGCGGGCGTATCTTTGCTTATCTCTGCTATGGTAGGCATCCATAGGCACCCAGTTACTACCCTTACAAAAAATTTCTTTACCGTTAACAATAAAATGAAAACGCGGTTTTTCGCATTTAAGGGTATCGGTGCGGTCAAGCTTTAACTCCCTGATACCAACATTCAAATGCACTTCTTCCACAAGCGTATCGCCGTTATATAGTCCTATAGTGGTATCGTATATATTAGCTTCGCCGTAGCCCCTTGGCCACCAAATTTTCGGGTTTTCAATTTGTACTGTAGGCTTTGCCGCCTTAATGCGACTGAGCGTAGCCTTTGCGCTGAACTCTGATTCCTTACATACACCCTTAATTTTAAGCGTTAATCCGCCCGGTTTCATAAGCTCGCATACAGGGGCATTAACACTTATAAAAAACCTTAACGATGCAGTTTTTCCGTCTTCCCCCAAATACGCTTTATAGTGAACATTTTCAAAGGAGTACTGATTTTTAATAACAATGTCAACATCACGCCATAACCCTGCCGTTACAGCGCGCGGAAAAATATCCCAACCATATGCGTGGGCGGGTTTTCTTAACGAAAAAAGTGAAGCCGAACTGGTGCAGAACATAGAGCCTGCATATTCACATTCAAGCTCACCTACAAGAGATGGAGTAATATGTACTGTGAGTATATTTTGACTATCAGTTTTTAAATAGCTTGTTACATCAAATTCCTGTGGAATAAAGGCGTTATTGCTTGAATACGCCTTTTTGCCGTTTATATAATAATCGGCAATACAGTCAACCGCGCCAAAACGGATAAATACCCTTTCATCATTACTGTATTTTGGTGTTTGGAACTTGGTTTCATACCAAAAACCGTACTTTTCGCACTCCATAGAATTAACCGTTGCCATACCTTTAAAAAGGTCCTTGTCCAAAAGTCCCGCTTTAGACATATCAAGTTCAACATTACCGGGTACAGTTGCGGTTATTTTCTTTAATTTTTGGTAATTTTCTATACTGCTTTTTGGGAGATTAATTTCATCCCCAATATATAAATTCCAGTTACCGTTAAGCGATATTTTTCTTTCCATTTATTATCACTCCTTTAAGTATATTTTACATCAGGTTTTATGTTTTTTCACATCAATAAATAGGTAATTTATCTCAATTTTTCATATATTTATTGATTTTTGATATATTTCGATGTAAAATAGCCTTGGTGATAAATATGAAAAAACCACTACTTTTTGGCAGAAAAGAATACCTTACCGACCAATCTATAACGGTACAAAAAAGGCGCGTGCAAAATTCTTACACCGCCCACTTTCACGATTTTTTTGAAATTGAATATATATGCAAAGGAAACGGCAGGCATATACTTAACGGAGAAGAATACCGATTTAAAGAGGGGGATGTTTATTTTTTAACCCCCGAAGATATACACGCCTTTTACCCCGAAACCGATATTACGCTTTATAACATAATGTTTACCGAAGATTTTTTGTCGCCAAAAGCGGTGCTTCCCGCTATAGAAACTTGCCATGGGGTACAGCTTTCCATGGCATCTGCCGAGCAAGACAAAATTCAATTACTTTTTGAGCAGTTATGCGATGAATATGCCGAAAAAAAGGAAGGTCAAACCGAATATATGCAATGTCTTTTACGCTGTATTTTTATTTTACTTTTAAGGAATGTTGGAATAAGTCCTGCATTCTTAAAACCTTCACCCATTGCGGCATCGCTTGTTTTTATTCAAAGTAATTTTAAAGAAAACATAACCCTTTCGCAAACTGCCGCCCAAGTGAATTTAAGCACAGGCTATTTTTGTGAACTGTTTAAACGCTATGTAGGCACAGGGTTTAGCAACTACTTAACCGACCTTCGCCTTTCCTATGCGGCAAAAGCATTAATAACCACCGACGAGCCTATTACACAAATAGCCTATTTAAGCGGTTTTTCGGCTTTTTCAACCTTTTCGCGACTTTTTAAACAAAAATACAAAATTTCCCCATCAGATTACCGAAAGAATAAAAAATAAATGTATTTCTCATAGTTTATGTTGTTAAAATACCAACCCCAAAACCTGCGTTTTGGGGTTGGTCAGTTTTTATGTGTTCTGCCTAAATTTAATCTATTATTTCGTATGTGAAAGGTGATAGATTTAATTTCTTACAGAAAGAAACATTTCTTTCTAAAATTTCGTGTATCTTGGGCAAAAAGACTGCCAAATCATCGGGTAATTGCTTTTCACCTTTAATCACAACTTTATCTGCATCACAATCACTTCGGAGTAAATCCCAAAAAGCGCTCCAGTTTTCTCCATACCAATCAGGAAAGTTAAAAGCCTCTTTGATTCTTTTGTGAATTTCACCTAAGTATTTGCAGCCTGTTAAATCCAATTCAATTATTTTCATCAGTAAATCTCCTATACAATTTCAAAAAACGTTTTGTAATGGTCGTAGGTAACAAAAATCAGACCATCATTCGACCATAATATTCTTTGGGAATTTCGTTGTCCTTTTTTATAGTTAATATCTGCTTCATACCAAATTCTACCATTAGATTGTGGCAAGTGACCGTCATCATTATCATATTCTCCAGAATATATCATTTTTTCAGAAATGAAATTTGATGGCCATTTCCCTCTTTTCCAACCTGCATTTTCGGCTTCTTCATAAGTTGAATAATAATTGGGTAATTCAGATTTATATTTTAATAGCCAATCAGCACCATCAATACCATTTATTGTAGCAGTTCCAGATTTCACTGTTTTCATAACCAATATTCTGCATCTGCAGTTTGGATGTAACGGCGGTTTTTTTGCAACTGTTTCACTAATGAGCCAAACTTTGCCATGTCTATCTCGACATTCAGGACAGGTCTTTAAATCAAGAACAGCAATCCAATTTTTATATTTATTACTTTCACTAAAAATAGGTTTCCAACTACTTCCATTTATTATTTGCAACAGTAAATAAGCAAAAATATTCATATATAATACCTCCCTTCGAAGATTATTATACTAAACATTTTTGCGACATTCACCGACATCTTTATAATATAAAAAAACGTTGGAAAACCCAAAGGGGACTATCTCCCGTGTTTTTGTTTAACTTAAAAATTGTCTTTTGGTTTCATAGATTTTACATTCAATAAAATCATTAAACTGATTTGATTCTATCATTTTTAAAGCATATTTCCACTCGTCAAGTTTGAGTTTTTCCCAATCATAAATATTATCGTTCGAAAGCAACTCAATTAATTTTAAAAACATAGAATTAGCTTCTTCTTTTCGTCCTACTATACCGTAACAATATCCCAATAATTCAAATTTCCATATGTCTTCTGTGTAAAAAATATCCTTATATTTTGCTCTATCTATATTTTGAATAATAAAATCGGGAGTAATCATCTTAACCCACTTATTAAGCCTAATTGAAGCAATTTCTAAGTTTTTATTCAATCTTTTAATTATTGTTTTTTCGCTTAATGTGTATGGTAACTCTAAATTTGCTTTATTGCTCAAAAAAGGTATTGTATCTCCGAACGTTAAGGTTAATTCTTCGTGTGCTATAAACAGCGGAGTAAAATATATTCCTACTTCGCAACTTGATGGTTTAAAATTACAAATAATATAAAACAAAAAGAACTCGTTTTCACCAAATATTATTTCACTTGTACTATGAAAAACCAAATTATTAGTTTCGCAAAAACATTTAATTTGTTCTTTTAATATTTTCTTTGTTTCATTCATTTTCGATTCGCACGCCATTCCATATATTATATTTCTTAGCATTTCCATCAATCTATTTAGGTTATCATAAGTATAACACATTTTGACAATTCGCGCAAGATAAAACCAACCCCAAAACTCACGTTTTGGGGTTGGTTAGTTTTTATTCAGCTAAGCTTTCAAGTAATATTTGTCTTATTAAATCAGGTGAGCCTGCGCCGCGTAATTCGCGCATTGCAAAGCCGAAAATAGCGAGTAACGCCTTTTCCTTACCTGCTTTATAGTCTTCTACTGCTTTGGGGTTAGCTTCAATAGCTTTTGCTACAACCTTTTTAATTAAATCTAAATCGGTTTTAACCATAAGGTTATTTTCTTCGCAGTAAGCCTTGGGGTCTATATTTTCTAAAATTACGGCAGAAAGCACGGTTTTACCTGTGTTTCTTGTAATTTCTCCGCTTTGGGCGGTCTTAATAATCCAAGCAAGCTTATCAGCGTCGATTGTTGTATCCTTAGCCTGAATATTATTCTTTTTAAGAATACCAAGGTAGTCGGTCAAAATCCAACCTGCAGCCGCTTTAATTTCAATACCTTTTGAAATCATATCATCCAAAAGCTTTGTTAAAACAGACTCTGAAACAATGGCAGCAGCTTCTCTTTGTGAAAGGCCTAAAGCGATATACTTTTCAACCTGTTCATCAATGGTTTTTGGCATACTGTCCTTAATTTCCTGTAGCCATTTATCGTCAATAACCACCGGCATTACATTGGGGTCGGGGAAATAGCGGTAGTCGGCAGCAGTTTCCTTATTTCTCATTGGGAAGGTGCGCTTTTTAACATCATCCCAACGGCGTGTTTCCTGAACTAAAACTTCTGTTCTTCTTTCAAGCGCATCTATATGGCGGATAGCTTCTTTATTGATAGCTTCTTCAATAGATGTAAGCGAGCTCATATTCTTAATTTCGGTTCTAACGCCTAAAATATCGCTACCCTCAGGGCGAACGGAAATATTAATATCACAACGCATTGCGCCTTCTTCACATTCGGAAATCTGGGCAAATTGTAGCTTGCTTTTTAAGGTTTTAAGATAGCTTATAACCTCTTCAGCGCTTCTGAAATCGGGCTTTGTAACAATTTCAATAAGCGGTACGCTTGTGCGGTTGTAGTCTACAAGCGAAGAATCGTTTGTATGCACTAATTTACCTGCATCTTCTTCAACGTGGATTTGCTTAATTCCGATTTTAGTAGTACCCATGGATGTTTCAACATCTACTAAGCCCTCAACGCAAATCGGGTTAAACCATTGTGTTGTTTGGTAAGCGGCAGGAAGGTCAGGGTAATAGTAGCTCTTTTTATCAAAGGTAGTGTACTGATTAATTTTACAGTTAAGCATCAAGCCGGCTTTTACTGCAAGCTCGATAGCCTGCTTATTAACTACAGGAAGCATACCCGGCATACCACAGCAAGCAGGGCAAACGCAATCGTTAGGCTCGTTAGCTTCGGAGTGACCGCCGCAAGAGCAGAAAAGCTTTGAATTAGTTGAAAGCTCAACGTGGGTTTCAAGACCAATTACTATTTCGTAAGCCATTGTTATACCTCCTCTATAGCGTTAGCTACACTCAAGAGAGTGTTTTCTTTAAATGAATCAGCCAAAAGCTGTACACCGTTTGTCACGAGTGCGGGTGTACCTGCAAGTGATGCTAAAACAGTGTATTTACTCTCAGAAAATACCTTTGTAAAGGCATCGTTTAAATCATACTGGGCATACGAATCGGTGCTTGTTGCAGGGCAAAGAACCAAATCATATTTTTCGAAAATTTTCTTGAGTTCCCCGGTTACAACTCTGCGAACGCGCATAGCCTTATCATAGCAAATTTCGTATCTGCCCTTAGACAAAACATCCGAACCGTAAAGTATAGTTGTTTTTGAAAGTAATCCAAAACCTTCGGTTCTTGTATTAACATAAATATCGTCAATATTTTTGAAGTTAGAGGTACGATGACCGTACTTAACACCGTCAAACTTAGAAAGATTGTTACAGGTTTCAGCCGATAAAAGAATTTGCCAAGCCGATTGTGCCGCAGGGATTAATTCTAACGAAATTTCTTCCACGCTAACACCCATTGCTTCAAGTTTTTGCTTGTAAGCTAAAACCTTTGCTTTAACAGTATCGTCAGCACTTTCTAAGAGCTCTTTTATAATGCAGGCTTTTTTGCCCTTTACAGTTTCAGCAACTGAGTAATCATAGCTTTCGGCATTGTCGCTTGTGCCGTCCTTATCGTCGTGACCTGCGATTACTGCCATTACTTCGGCAACCTTTTTTGAAGTCTTTGCCATAACGCCTATTTGCTCACCCGAGCAGGCGCAAGCAATAACACCGTAGCGTGAAACAGTACTGTAGGTAGGCTTCAAAAATGTTACATTTTCTACTGCGGCAGCGCGTCTTGGCGAGCCATTTATATCAACACATAATGCGGCTTCCACTTCGCTAGATGCTACTAAGCTTGCAGCAGCGTTTTTAATTTTACCGTCTTCTACTAAAGCACCGTAATATGAAGTTTCACCTAATAAATCAAGCCCAAACTCGCCTACATTTGCTTTACCCGAAATCTTGTAGCCCTTGTTTTCAAGTTTTGTAACTGCTTCAGCGCTGAAAAGAGGGGTAAAACCATCCAAAATATGTGAGCCGGCGGTTGATAATACATCTTTAATTAGAATATTATCATCAACGGCTATATTGCCTTTTTTATCAATAACACTAATATATTTCAACTCAAACACCTCTATTTCACAACCTTTGGAACAATCCAACTGTCTTCATTTTTGTCGGGCGCACCCTTTAAAAGATCGCTTCTGTCAAAGTTTTGTACGCGAACATCGTTACGGAAAACATTAAATTTAGGAGCCACATAAACCATAGGCTCAACTTCTTCTGTATCAACCTTAGCTAATGCTTCTTCGGCGGATTTCATACTACCGAAAATACCCTTAACAGTAGCTTTTTCACTGTCAGTAAGCTTAATTTCATTTACATCCTGTAAAACCTTAAGCTTATCATCGGTAGACATTTCGGCAACAACCTTAGTACCGCCTTCAGCAACTGTAGCAGTACCGCCACCCAAGGAAGCTCTAGCACCCTCGGTTCCTCTAACTGCAATGTTTGCTTCAAACAACTGCATTTCACTAACTGGGCTTGGTGCACCTAACATCTGGTCGCGAGCGTTACCGTCAAGCGGGAATACAATTACATCGCGAATAGTTTCAGTATCCTCTAAAAGCATTATCATACGGTCAACACCGGGAGCCATACCTGCGTGTGGCGGAGCGCCGTATTGGAACGCTTCATACAAAGCGCTAAAGCGAGAAGCTAACTCTTCTTCGGTATAGCCTGCAATTTCAAACGCTTTACGCATTATTTCAATATCGTGGTTTCTAACCGCACCCGATGCTAACTCAATACCGTTACATACAAGGTCGTACTGATAAGCCAAAATTTCGGTAGGCTCTTTATTAAGAAGCGCATCTAAACCGCCTTGCGGCATAGAGAATGGATTATGGGTAAAGATAATTTTATCGGTGCTTTCGTCATGCTCGTACATTGGGAAATCAACAATAAAGCAAAATTCAAAGCTCTTATTATCAATAAGGTCGCATTCTTTACCAAGCCAGTTACGAACAATACCTGCGTTCTTAGCGGCAATTTCTTCAACCATATCAGATACAAAGAATATTGTTTCGTTTTCTTTAACGCCTGTAAGGGCAATAATTTCCTTTTTCTGCTCATCGCTTAGCTTTTTAACAATCGGGTCGTCCTTAAATTCGCACTTGCTTTCATCCAAAAGGGTGATGTGAGCAAGACCCTGCATACCAACCTCTTTTGTAGCAAAAGCCAACGATTTATCAAAGAACCAACGCTCGTTTTTACAGGGCGCTACCATTGCTCTTACAACCTTGTTTTTGAAAACAGGGAAATTAACATTTTTAAAGAAATCTGTTAAATCGCAAATTTCAATGGGGTTACGTAAATCAGGCTTATCACTACCGTATTTCAGCATAGCTTCCTTAAAGGTAATGTGTCTGAAAGGCTCTTGATTTACAGGCTTGTGGTCGCCTTGGAATTTTGTAAATATAGCGCGGATAACACGCTCGCAAACGGCTAAAACTTCTTCTTGAGTAGCAAAAGCCATTTCAAAGTCTAACTGGTAAAATTCACCGGGTGAGCGGTCGGCACGGGCATCCTCATCTCTGAAGCAGGGTGCTATTTGGAAGTACCTGTCAAAGCCCGAAACCATAAGGAGTTGTTTAAACTGCTGCGGTGCTTGCGGAAGGGCATAAAATTCACCAATATGCTTTCTTGAAGGTACCAAAAAGTCGCGCGCACCTTCAGGAGAAGAGGCGGTTAAAATTGGGGTTTGAATTTCCAAAAAGCCTTCGTTTTCCATAAGCTCACGCATATATTTTATGATTTGAG
>JAZSCF010000062.1:0-38129 GCA_045602785.1 Acutalibacteraceae bacterium | reverse complement strand
GCGAGAAAAATAGAACATATCTATAGAAAGACAATATTGAAATTCAAAGGGGTAAATAAAAAATGAAGTACTTAGTAATTGGGGACAGCGGCTCAATGCATATTTACAATTTTGTAAAAACGGTATTGTTACCGCGTAATTATGAAGTGCATTTACTCACGTTATCTGTCGAACCGATAAGACAAGAATATTTAGAGTTTTACAAGCAAAATGATGTTAAGATATATTCGTTGTATGAATGCGGATATAAGGATTTAGATAAAACCGATAAGTTTCATAGATTACTTAACATTTACAGAAGATTCCGTTTAATGAAAAAAGTCCCTAAAGTTGATATTTGTCATATACATTCGGTGTATAAAACCTCCATAGCATTGGTATTGAGAAATCGAAAGAAATATAATAAACTGATTTTGTCTTATTGGGGCGGAGATATAGAAGATCGTTCACGCGGTGTAGTAATGCTTCGTAAAAAAAGTTTTGCCATTGCAGATGCAATCACGGTTACGGTAAAGAAGACACTACAAGATTTTAGGGAAATTTACGGTAGCGAATTTGATAACAAATTAAAAGTGTGTAGATTTGCAACAGGCGGTTTGAGTTGTATTAACGATTTGAGTACTAAGTTTACATTAGAGGATTGTAGAAAGGCTTACAATATTCCGCAGGATAAAATTTGTATAACATGTGGATACAGCGCTTACCGCGAACAGCATCAGGAACGTTGTCTAGAAGAGATTAATAAATTGCCTAAAGAACTTAAAGATAAACTTTACGTTATTGTTCCGATGCAGTATGGACGTATGGATGATACGGAGTATTTTGCAAGCGTTGAAGCCGCAAAGCAAAAGTCGGATTTTGATTGTGTTATCTTAAAAGAATTTGTGCCATTTGAAATGAGTGCAAGACTAGCTATTGCAACCGATATATATCTTCACTTACGTGACACAGATGCATTTTCAAATGCCTTAAAGGAAAATGTTTATGCCGGCTCTGAGATTATCTCGGGCAAATGGTTGACATACATAGAGCTTGATGAGATGCATGCACCTATAAAATATATTTCTGATTTTAGCGAGCTTAAGGATACATTGGAAGCAACGCTAAAAAATTATCACTTAAAGAATGAAATGGTTCTTTTTGAACCGATTTACAATTTATATTCTACGGAAAATATTGTAAAGGGATGGCAAGAAATTATTGATTTTGCAGTAAATATAAACTCGTGATATCCTATATAACTAGTTAGTTTGAAAGGGAGATTTTACATGGCAAAACCAAACCAACTTAAAGTGGGGGCAATTTTATCTTACTTTTCTATCGCGTTAAACATTATCGCGGGATTGCTCTACACTCCGTGGATGGTTAACCAAATTGGTAAAAGTGAATATGGTATTTACACTCTGGCCAATTCTATTATTACCTTGTTTATGCTGGATTTTGGTTTAAGTTCCGCAACTACGCGGTTTGTAGCTAAGTATCGTACTGAAGGCGATGAGGAAGGTCTTAATAATTTTTTAAATACACTTTATAGGTTATACCTATTAATTGATTTAGTGATATTTTTCGCTCTTTTTGTTTTCTTTTTCTTTATTGACAGATTTTATCAAAATCTGACGCCTGTTGAGTTGGAAAAATTCAAAGTAGTTTATATTATTTCGGGGCTTTATGCTGTTATAAATTTGCCTTGTTTAAGTTTTAACGGTATTTTAATGGCATACGAAAAATTTATACCTTTGAAAATGGCAGATGTTATTTATAGAGTAACATTGGTCTTGTTTACTGTTATAGCGCTTTTGTATGGTATGGGTTTATATGCATTGGTTGCAATCCACTCTATTTGCGGATTGATTTCCATTATTATAAAATACATATACACTCGAAAGTGCTTTAGAGTCAAAGTTTGTAAAGGGATTGGCGACAAAAAAAGTTATAAAGATATTTTCGGATTTTCTTTATGGACAACCGTTTCTTCTATTGCTCAAAGATTGGTGTTTAACATCACACCCACCATTATCACTTTGGTTGTTGTGGCGGCTTCGTCAGTGGTTGCCGTATTCGGAATTGTGACAACGATTGAGGGATACTTTTATACCATAACTACCGCAATTAACGGTTTGTTTTTAGCAAAGATTACGCGTATTACCAATTCGGAAAATAACAGTGCTGAAGATTTGACGCGATTAACCGTGAGTGTTGGTAGGTTCCAGTTTGCGTTAAATGGGCTTTTGTTTACCGGATTTGCACTTGTTGGGCAAGATTTTATAAATTTATGGATGGGATATGATTATAGTCATGCGTATTACGGCGTATTACTGGTAGTTTTTCCGGGATTATTTATAAATTCCTTGCAAATTGCAAATACCACATTGATTGTGAAAAATCAGGTAAAATATCAGGCGTTTATAGGTATTGCAACAGGTATTACAAATGTGATTTTATCCTTGATATTTTCAAGATTATGGGGCGTTGTAGGCGCTTCACTTTCCATTTGTGTCGCCTATATAATACGGTTGTTGTTAACGCTTGTACTTGTATTCAAAAAGACAGAAATTGACTTAAAACGCTATTTTAAAGAGTGCTATTTAAGAATGTCTGCCCCAATTGTGTTAACATTTTTAATATATTTTGTGTTGCGATTATTCGATCAGGTTACATGGACTTCTTTTATTATAAAGGTATTGATTGTAGGTAGCGTTTATATTGTTATGTTATTCATTTTTGGATTGAAAAAAAGTGAAAAATTAGCAATCAAAGATAAATTGTTGAAAAAATAAAACATCTTTAGGAGAAGGAAAAAATGTCACTTTTTAAGGATAAAATTTTACTTATCACCGGTGGTACCGGCAGTTTCGGTAATGCGGTGCTTAACCGCTTTTTAGCAACCGATATTGGCGAAATTCGTATTTTTTCTCGCGATGAAAAAAAGCAGGATGATATGCGCCACGAATTTCAGGCAAAAATGCCCGAGGTTGCTGAAAAAATCACATTTTATATAGGGGACGTGCGTGATTTGCAGTCGGTAAAAAATGCTATGCACGGGGTGGATTATATCTTCCACGCCGCCGCTTTAAAGCAGGTGCCTTCGTGCGAATTTTTCCCTATTGAAGCGGTTAAAACTAATGTATTGGGTACCGAAAATGTGCTTACTGCCGCTATTGATGAAGGGGTAAAAAACATAGTTTGCTTGTCCACCGATAAGGCGGCTTACCCCGTAAATGCTATGGGCACCTCTAAAGCAATGATGGAAAAGGTTATTGTGGCAAAATCGCGTACAGTAAGCCCCGAAAAGACCAAAATTTGCTGCACCCGCTACGGCAACGTTATGTGCAGTCGCGGTAGCGTTATTCCGCTTTGGATTGAGCAAATTAAAGCCGGTAAGGATATTACTATAACCGAGCCTTCTATGACACGCTTTATAATGTCGCTGGATGAAGCGGTTGACTTAGTTTTATTCGCTTTTGAAAACGGTAAATCGGGTGATATTTTGGTTCAAAAGGCTCCTGCGTGCACTATTGAAACCTTGGCAAAAGCAGTTACCGAGTTATTTAATCCTGCTGCTAAAATCAAGGTTATTGGTATTCGCCACGGTGAAAAAATGTACGAAACCTTGCTTACTAACGAAGAATGTGCAAACGCTACCGATATGGGCGACTTTTACCGTGTGCCTTGTGATAACCGTGGTCTTAACTACGATAAATACTTTAAAGACGGCGATGTTGAGCGCAACCCATTAACCGAATTTAATTCAAACAATACCGATTTACTTAGTGTTGAGCAGGTTAAAGAAAAGCTTTTGACTTTACAATATATTCGTGATGAATTAGCTACTTTGGAGAATAAGTAATGAAGATTTTAATAACAGGTGCTAACGGTTTTGTTGGAAAAAACTTAACCGAAGCGCTAAAAAACATACGTGACGGTAAAGATCGCACCCACCCCGAGCTTGTAATTGATGAAATATTTCTTTATGATATTGATTCTACCAAGGACGAGCTTTGTGAATACTGCAAGCAAGCCGATTTTGTGTTCAATCTTGCAGGGGTAAACCGCCCACAAAACACGGAAGAGTTTATGCAGGGTAATTTTGGCTTTGCATCTACTCTATTGGATACACTCAAAAAGTACGGTAATACCTGTCCTATAGTGCTTTCTTCTTCTATTCAAGCAACCCTTGAAGGCAGATATAATAACGACTACGGCAGAAGTAAGCGCGCAGGTGAAGACCTATTTTTCAGCTACGCAAAGGAAACGGGCGCAGATGTTTATATCTACCGTTTTCCTAACCTTTTTGGTAAGTGGTGCCGCCCAAATTACAACAGCGTGATTGCTACTTGGTGCTACAATATTGCCAATGATTTAGAAATTACTATTAACGACCGAAGTGTAGAGCTTGAGCTACTTTATATTGATGATTTAATTGACCAAATGCTACTTTGCCTTAAAGGTAACCCCACAAAGAACGGTGAATTTTGTGTTTGTCCTGTTACCCATAAAGTAACCTTAGGCGAAATTGCCGACCTTTTATATTCCTTTAAAGCGCAACCGCAAACACTTGTTATGCCCGAAATTCCTTTTGGCAGCTTTGCAAAGAAGCTATACTCTACATACCTTTCTTATTTACCAAAGGAAAAGTCAATATTTCCGCTTAAAATGAATGTTGATAACCGCGGTAGCTTTACTGAGCTTTTAAAAACCGCAAATTGCGGACAGTTTTCAGTTAATATTTCAAAGCCCGGTATCACTAAAGGTCAGCATTGGCACAATACTAAATGGGAATTTTTTATTGTGGTATCTGGTAAAGCCCTTATCGAGCAGAGAAAAATCGGTTCGGATGAAGTTTTGCGCTTTGAAGTTTCGGGCGAAAAAATAGAAGCGGTACATATGCTACCCGGTTTCACCCATAACATTATTAACCTTAGCGAAACCCAAGATTTAGTAACTTTTATGTGGGCTAATGAGCAGTTCGACCCCAATAAACCCGATACTTTTTTTGAAGAGGTGTAACACCGAATGCTAAATTTAAGGCAAAAAGCATTGCTTAGTCTTTTACAACCAAATAGCGAGTTTGACTTTTCTTTGCTTTCTGCTGAAGATTGGGAAGCGGTGAGGAAAGAAAGCTTAGCGCAAGAGGTTCCAATATTAGCGTTTGACGGTACCGAAAGATGCAAGCAGTATCTTCCCCAAGAGGTTTATGCCGCTTGGTTTAAGGATTCTATGCAACGCCTTTTAAAAAATTCGCAGGTGCTTTCGGCACAAAATAAGCTTGTAAAAATTTTAGATGATAATAATTTTTCTTATATTATATTAAAGGGGCTTGCATCCGCTTCATATTATCCCGACCCTAA
Source organism: Acutalibacteraceae bacterium (assembly GCA_045602785.1). Lineage (GTDB taxonomy): Bacteria > Bacillota > Clostridia > Oscillospirales > Acutalibacteraceae > UBA737. The sequence goes on along the minus strand of JAZSCF010000062.1, from coordinate 32,781 downwards.
AAAGCGCATTTTAGGTGATGTTGATTTCTTGGTTTCAAGTAATCAGCAAGCGCTAGTTGAAAAAGCGCTTACTGATTTAGGATATAAAAAAGAACAGGAAGACCACATTTGCCACCGCGTTTTCAAAAAACCGCGCGAGCATTTTGAAATGCATTTTGAAGTTGCAGGTATTCCAAACGGCGACGCAGGTACGCTTTTTAGAAAATATTTAGAAAACGCAACCCAAAAATATTGTGAAAATAAAGACCCTTATTTTCACAATCCGTTACCACCTATACACGCGGCAGTAATATTATTGCATACTATTCATCACCTTTTGGGTGAAGGCTTAGGGCTAAGGCATCTTTGCGACTGGGCTTATTTTGTGGATAAAACCCACACTGAACCCTTTTGGCAAGCTGAGTTTTTGCCGCTTCTTAAAAAAAGCGGAACCTTTAAATTTGCCGCAATAATAACCAAAACAGCACACTTGTATTTAGGTACTGCATGTCCCTTGTGGGCAAGCGATATAGATGAAAGTCTTTGCGAGCAGGTAATTAATGATTTATTTTCTTCGGGTAACTTTGGGCGAAAGGATAAAAACCGCGCGGGAGCGGGTAAAATGATTTCGCAAAACGGTAAAAGCGGTACCAAAAACAGTAAGCTTAAAAATCAATTTTTAACCCTTAAAAGCTCAATGTATTATCTTTACCCGTTTTTGCACAAGTGGAAAATTCTTTACCCGTTTATCTTTGTGTGGCGGATTTTAAGATATTTAATTTTAATGCTTTTTGGCAAGCGCCCTTCACTTATGAAAGCAAGCGCTTTTGCTGATGAGCGTTTGGCGATATACAAACAGTTCCAGCTTTACGAAAATACGGAGGAATAAAAAATGCCTAAACTAAAACTTATGACTATTGTAGGTACTCGACCCGAAATTATCAGATTAGCGGCGGTAATAAAGAAGTGCGATAAGTATTTCGACCAAATTTTAGTGCATACAGGCCAAAACTATGACTATACTTTAAATCAAATCTTTTTTGAAGATTTAGGGCTTAGAAGTCCTGATTATTATCTTGATGCAGTTGGCGCCGATTTAGGCGAAACGGTAGGCAATATTATTGTAAAGTCCTATAAGCTTATGAACGAGCTTAAACCCGATGCGTTACTTATATTGGGCGATACTAACTCTTGCCTTTCGGCAATATCTGCTAAGCGACTTCATATTCCTATTTTCCATATGGAAGCAGGTAACCGTTGTAAAGACGAATGCCTTCCTGAAGAAACCAACCGCCGTATTGTAGATATAATTAGTGATGTTAACCTTGCTTATTCTGAGCACGCGCGTAAATACTTGCACGAATGCGGTTTACCTAAGGAACGCGTTTATGTAACAGGCTCGCCCATGGCGGAGGTTTTACACGAAAACCTAGAAAAAATCGAAGCTTCCGAAATTCATAAAAAGCTTGGTATTGAAAAGGGAAAATATATCTTACTTTCGGCTCACCGTGAAGAAAATATTGATACCGAAAAGAACTTTTTATCTTTATTTAATGCAATAAATACCATTGCGGAAAAATACGGGTTGCCTATTCTTTACTCTTGTCATCCGCGTTCAAGAAAGCGTATTGAAAAGAGTGGCTTTAAGCTTAATCCACTTGTAATTATGCACGAGCCTTTGGGCTTCCACGATTATAACTGCTTGCAAAAAAATGCCTTTGCGGTTATTTCGGATAGCGGTACTCTGCCCGAAGAATCAAGCTTTTTCACAAGCGTTGGTTCACCCTTCCCTGCAATATGTATACGCACCTCTACCGAGCACCCCGAAGCGCTTGACAAAGCTTGCTTTGTACTTGCAGGCATTGATGAAAACAGCCTTTTACAAGCAGTAGAAACCGCGATAGAAATGAATGCTAATGGAGATTATGGCACCCCTGTTCCCGATTATGTGGACGAAAATGTTTCTACAAAGGTCGTAAAGCTTATTCAAAGCTATACAGGTGTAGTAAACAAAATGGTGTGGCGCAAATTTTAAGCAAATATAAAAGCAGAAACGAATTTTTCGTTTCTGCTTTCTCTTTTTTTAAATCTCAATTGCATCGTGATTTTCGGGTAGTAAAACGCGGAAGTTATATTTACTAAGCTCGGCTTTAATATCTGCTTTAAATTTATCACGCTCGAAAAGGTGATTAATACAAAGCATACCCTTAAAATCTTTTATGTGTGGGATTAACTCAGGCACAGTGAAGTGGTAAAGCTCTGTAACAAAGACATCACTTTGCAGTAACGCTTCTTTCGGGATATCGTCACCCTTAAGACCGTAAGAAAGGTCACCCGAAAACAGCGCTTTTTTACCGCTTGCGCGCTCGGTTATAAGTATTGCATAAGACGGTGTGTCGCCGTTTTTAAAATGCTTAGTGGGGAAGAAATCTACAAGAATGTTTTCATCCTCGTACATTCTGCCGGTGTGCGCAAGAATGAAATCAAGCCTTTCGTTGTCAACCTTGCCACCATAAGAAAGGGATGCTAAAATCATACTTTTAGTGGCTTCAATAAATTCGCTTGTGGGAAAAACAAGCTTTAAAGCGCAATCCTTATACGCCCAATTTATAAGGTCAACAAAGGGGAAAATACCTGCAGTATGGTCGCCGTGGTAGTGGGTTACAAATAAAGCGCGAACATTTTGAAAAGCTTTATTAAGCCTTAAAAGCTCGTCTGCAATGGCACAGCCGCCGTCAACTAAATAGATAGCATCACCACATTCAACCATTGTTGCAACATATTTACTGCCCTTTGCTTCAACCTCTCCGCCCGAGCCTATAAATGTTATTTTCATAGCTTTGAAACCTCCCCGTTTTTAATTTCTATTACATCGCCGTCTTTTACAACCCATACAGGATAGGGAAGCCTTGTCGCCATATCATTAATTAACGGAACTTTTTCTACAACAGGGTGTAAATGGGTAATAGCAAGACTTTTTACTTTAGATTCGGCATAGTATTTTTCAATTTGTTCTGGGTAGAAGTGAGCCATTTCGCAAATGAAAAGGTCGTGGGGATTGTAGGCTTGTTGCGGATAGTCGTTACTGCGAAGCATATAAGAAAGGTCGCCCGAAAACAGTACCGAAGCGTTATCGCCATTTAGCTCTTTTATAACCATGCCGTAAGCCTTTTCGCCAACGTTATCTAAGTGACCGGTTGGGTGGTAGGTTACACTTATATTTTCATCGCGATAAATTTCACCGCAGCTTGCTAGGCAAAAGTCTATATTCGGCGCAGGGTTTTCGCTGGTAGGACAGTAAAATGTCGCCAAAAGATATTGGCGGTAAGCATCAATAATTTGTTGTGAAGTAAACCAAATTTGAAATTTTAAATCGGGTTTATGCCAGGCAAGAGTAGAAATACCCGAAGGGATACCGCCTGTGTGGTCACTGTGGGGGTGGGTTGTGAAAACCGCACGAAGCTTGTAAGAATCCTTTTCGTAGTCGCGCATTGCATCCGCAAAGGATGTGCCCGAATCTACAAAATAAATACCATTGCCTGCTTCTATCATATAGCAAGAGCAATAGCGGTCTTTTTGGGGAAGCCCGTGACTTGTTCCAACAAAGGTAATCTTCATTTTAGCCACTTCCTTTTGAAAGATAATACACTTACATTATACAAAAAAACACAATAATATCAAGGTATAATTTGCCAAAAAAGTTATTATATTGCAAAGTGCGATAGAGAATGGTAAAATATTTTTAGAAAATAAAAAATAATTGCAATAAAAATGCAATTTTGTGCATTGTTAGTGTGAAAGAGGTGGAGAAGACATTGCTTTTTTTAATGGTTATATATGAAAATTTACAGGAGGAAAAGCCCCAAACTTTAGAAGAGTTGCTTTCTTTAATTTCGCAAGGCGACCATGATGCTTTTCGTATGTTCTACGAAAAAACCAAAACGGCAGTTTACGGTTTTGCGCTTTCCTTACTTAAAAACACACACGATGCCGAAGACATTATGCAAAGCACTTATGTTAATATTTACCGTGCGGCAGAAAGCTATGAAAAACACGGCAAGCCAATGGCGTGGGTGATTACCATAACTAAAAATTTGTGTCTTGAAAAAATGCGCAAATTAAAGCACGAAGCAGTATTGCCCGATTTTAGCGATTACAGTGTTAAATTTTCGGAAGAAATGAATGTGGATGACAAGCTTTTAATTGAAGGCTGTCTTAATAGCTTAAAGCTTAATGAACGAAAAATTGTAGTTTTACATATAGTTGCAGGTCTTAAACACCGCGAAATAGCAAGTTTACTTAATATGCCTTTAGGTACAGTGCTTGCAAGCTACCAAAGGGCGTTAGCAAAAACCAAAAAGTTTCTACAAGGAGGCGAGTACGGTGACCAATAAAGAAATAGAACAAAAGTACAGCGAAGCTTTTTCACGCGCGGTTCCCGATGTTTTTGATGCAGTTCTAAAGGAATGTGATAATCCGTCTTGCGAAAAAACGGTTATTGTTCCTATGCACAGTCCGAAAAAGCCGACGTGGCAAAAAATGATTAGCGTTGCCGCCGCCATAGTAATAGTTTTAACAGCAGGCTTTGTGGGCAGCAAAATTACAAGCAATAAATCGGTAAAAGCAACTCCTGAAACGGTTGATTCTATAGTGAGTCTGGATGTAAATCCAAGTATTGAGCTACTTATAAATGATAATGAAAGAATTATTGAAGCTAAGGCGCTTAATAAAGACGCCCAAACCGTTATAGATGATATGGATTTCAAGGGTAGCGATTTAACGCTTGCGGTTAACGCGATAATCGGTTCTATGGTTCGCAACGGGTATATTGATGAGTTATCAAATGCTATTCTTTTAAGTGTAGACAGCGATGACAAAAAACATAGTGAAAAGCTTAAGAAAAAGCTTGCGGATGAAATAGGCGAAATTTTAAACGGCGAAGGTCTTAAGGGCGAAGTTATTAGTCAAACCATTAAGAAAGACAAGAAAATTTCAAAATTGGCTGAAGAATACGGTATTACAAACGGTAAAGCCCAGCTTATAAATAAAATAATCGGTAAATATCCGGAATATAGCTTTACCGAGCTTGCTCCCCTTTCAATCCATCAGTTAAACCAAATCTTTTCGGGCAAAAAGGTGGAAATTAGTGGTAACACTCAACCCGAAAAAGAGCGTATTGGAAAAGCTAAGGCTAAAAAAATTGCAGTAGATACTGCAGGGCTTGGTGACACCCAAATTTACAACTATAAATGTGAATTAAATGATGAAAGCAAGGATTTAGTTTACATCGTGAAATTTGACACCCTTGATGATGCACACTCATATACCATTGATGCTTATAGCGGAAAAATCAAGGATTCCCGAGTTGACACCGGAACATATTTTGGAATTGAGAAAGCAAAAGCATTAGCACTTCAGCGTGTGGGCGCAACCGAAAACGAAATTACTCACTTCAACTATTCATTTGTAGGTGATAATTATGGAATGAGCTTTAGGTTGGGGCTTGTTGACTATAGGGTATCGGTCGATGTGCATTTGGGTGAGATTGTTTCACTTACTCCCAAAGGACACCCAAATCCGAACATAACCCAAACCTACATAAGCGAAAGTGATGTAAAGAAAATAATACTTAAAGAGGTAATTGCCACAGAAGACCAGCTTACAGATTATAACTGCGTACTTAGTAAAAACGGCAACCTGCCTGTGTTTGAAGTGACTTTTAAAATGCCTGCAAGCTACCGTGACGGCATATTAAATTGTACTTATTTAATTGTTGCGGCTACGGGTGAAGTGGTAGGAGTTGATAAAGATTTTATTGAGCAAGCAAATAATCTTGAAAGCAGTACAAATGACAGCGAAATTACCGATTCGGATGTAACAAACAGTTCACAGTCTGAAAGCTCGCAAGCTGTAAGTTCAGAGAATACAGTAACAAGTGAGTAAAATGTTATAAGAAAAACAAAAACCGCAAGTTCTTTTTTTGAACTTGCGGTTTTTTTAGTTTATTTATTAGTCGTGCTTTCTAAAGCCTTTGCGGTTATCGCGGCGTGGCTTGCGTGGTGCTTCATCATCGGCACCATCCTCAACAACTGCGCCGTTTACTTCAACCAATGCATCTCTGCGAGAAAGGTTAATTCTGCCTTGGTCATCAATTTCGGTAACCTTAACAATTACCTGGTCGCCAACTGCAACAACATCTTCAACCTTTTCAACACGTTTAACATCAAGCTTTGAAATATGAACTAAGCCTTCCTTACCGGGTGCAATTTCAACGAATGCGCCAAAGGTCATAAGTCTTGTAACCTTACCGCTGTATATAGCACCGATTTCGGGGTCGTTAGCAATAAGCTCAACAATAGAGATTGCTTGCTTAGCCTTTTCAACTTCAAGACCTGATACAAATACTCTACCGTCTTCTTCAATGTTAATTGTACATTCGCATTGTTCTTGAATAGATTGAATAACCTTACCCTGCTTACCGATAACATCACCGATTTTTTCGGGGTTGATAGCGGTTGTAAGCATTTTAGGAGCGTAAGGCGATAATTCACTGCGATATTCAGGGATACACTTAAGCATAATATCGTCAAGAATATACATTCTAGCCTTATTTGTTTTAGCAAAAGCTTCCTTTACAATTGCAGGGGTAAGACCGTGTACCTTAAGGTCCATCTGAATAGCGGTGATACCCTTGTGAGTACCTGCTACCTTAAAGTCCATATCACCGTAGAAGTCTTCAAGACCTTGGATATCTACCATGGTCATAAAGTCGCCGTAAACGCCGTCGTCACCTGTTATAAGACCGCAAGAAATACCTGCAACAGGAGCTTTTATCGGAACACCTGCAGCCATTAAAGCTAAGGTAGAACCGCAAATAGATGCCTGTGAAGTAGAACCGTTAGAGGAAAGAACTTCCGATACTACGCGGATTGCATAAGGGAATTCATCAACACTGGGAATTACAGAAACTAAAGCCTTTTCAGCTAATGCGCCGTGACCGATTTCGCGTCTGCCGGGGCCGCGTGAAGGCTTGGTTTCGCCAACTGAATAGGATGGGAAGTTGTAGTGGTGGATATATCTCTTAGAAACTTCTTCATCAAGACCGTCAAGCTTTTGAGCTTCGCTTACAGGAGCTAAGGTTGCAACAGATAAAACCTGAGTTTGTCCACGGGTGAACATACCGCTACCGTGTACACGGGGGAGTAGGTCAACCATTGCGTTAAGTGGGCGGATTTCATCAATGCCGCGACCGTCAACACGCTTCTTTTCATCCTTAAGCCAAGCGCGAACAACGTGCTTCTGAACAAGATACATAATCTCGTCTAGCTTTGCTTCGTTGCCTTCAAACTTTTCATCAAACTTTTCGTGAACAGCAGCGTAAATAGGAAGTAAAGCAGCGTCGCGTACTAACTTATCATCAGTATCAAGCGCCTTTTTAACATCTTCAATGCAGAATTCTTCGATTTCTGCCATAATTTCGGGGTCGGGATCGTTAGACTCAAACTCAAATTTTTCTTTACCGATTTCAGCTACGATACCGTTAATAAATTTAACAACTTCCTTGTTAGCTTCGTGACCTGCCATAATGCAGTCAAACATTAAGTCGTCAGGAATTTCGTTACCGCCTGCTTCAATCATAGCGATTAAATCTTCAGTAGAAGAAACGGTTAAAGTAAGGTCGGTCTTTTCTCTTTGTTCGAGTGTGGGGTTGATGATTATTTCGCCATCAACGAGACCTACCATAACGCTTGAAATAGGACCAGCCCATGGGATGTCCGAAATAGCGATAGCGGCAGATACACCAATAGCAGCTGCAACTTCGGGTGAGCAGTCAGGGTCAACCGACATAACAGTAGCTACAACCGAGCAGTCGTTACGCATATCCTTAGGGAACAAGGGGCGGATAGGACGGTCAATACAACGGGAAGCGAGTATTGCCTTATCTGAAGCCTTACCTTCTCTACGAGTGAAGGAACCTGGGATACGACCTACAGAATACATTTTTTCTTCATAGTCAACTGAAAGCGGGAAAAAGTCAACACCTTCGCGTGGCTTAGCAGAAGCAGTTACTGTACAAAGCACACAGGTGTCGCCATATTTTGCCATAACAGCGGCATTTGCAAGACCTGCCATCATACCTGTTTCAAGCTTTAACGGGCGGCCTGCAAGGGTGGTTTCATAAACCTTGTAGTGTGGGAACATACTAAAATCTCCTTTATATTTTATTTTGAGATTCTCGGTTAGCAATAAATCCAACACCCGTAAATGCGGGTGCTCGATTTACCGCTAAAGCACGAAAACCTCATTTTAAACCTAAACTAAAAAGTTCACAAGGCAGACCGCAATGCTGCAGTCTGCCTTATTTTGCGTAAATTACTTACGAAGACCGAGTCTCTTGATGATAGAACGGTATCTTTCGATGTCGTTCTTCATAAGGTAAGCTAAAAGGTTTCTTCTATGACCTACCATTTTGAGAAGACCGCGGTAAGAATGCTTATCCTTCGGATGATCCTTAAGGTGAGCATTAAGTTCATTGATTCTTGTAGTAAGAAGAGCAATTTGAACTTCAGGCGAACCGGTGTCGCCTTCGTGGGTGGCATATTCAGCCATAACCTGATTCTTAACGTCTTTAGTCATCACATTTCACTCCTTTTAAAAATTTACCCTGCGTAAACCAAGCAATAGGTCGAAGTGATTCCCAAAGGGCGGACACCTAAAGCATAGTATACGTAAGCCAAAGTATTATATCATAACATTTTTAAAAAGTAAAGACTTTTTTTATTTTTCTGCATTTTGGCGCCTTAATATGTAATTTATAAAATTATTTTATATTAAAAAAATAAGTAAAATAAAAAAATATATTGTTTTATGTAGCAATAAGTGGTAAAATAAACTGTAATACTATAAAATTTTTGGGGTAATTATATTCTTTGTTCTTGCTGAAAGGATGTGAGCAGATTGCAAATACTTGCCAAGGCTGTGGTTTTAGCTTTAAGAGTGGTATATTTCTTCTTCAAGCTTTTCATAAAACCGCGTAAAAAAATCACCCTTTTAAGCCGACAAAGCAATACCCCCTCTGTTGATTTTGAGCTTTTGGCAAAAGCAATTAATCAAGCAGATTCTACAATAGAGCTTAAAATGCTCACAAAGAAAATCCCTGCAGGAATAATAGGCAAAGTAAGCTACGGTTTTCATATACTCGAGCAGATGTACCATATAGCATCCTCGAAAGTGATTATTGTGGACGGCTACTGTATAGCGGTTTGTGTATTAAACCATAAACCAGGGCAAAAAATAGTCCAGCTATGGCATGCGCTTAATATAGTTAAAAAATTCGGCTACTCAGCACTTGATAAGCCTTGGGGACATAGCGCTGCCACCGCAAAGGCTATGTGTATGCACCGCAATTACGATTATATTGTCGCTTGTAGTGAAAAATCGGCTAAAGTGTTAGCTCAAAATTTTAATACTCCGCTCGAAAAAACGGTATTATTACCGTTGCCGCGAATTGATTATATTTTAAACTCGCCCGAAAAGTATGAAGAAATTAAGGCGGTTTACCCCAATATATTTGAAAAACCAATTTTGCTTTATGCGCCAACCTTTAGGGGTGAAACGGTAAAGCTTTCGCAATTACAAAATATTGTTGATTTAGAAAAATACAATGTTGTGGTAAAGCTTCATCCTGCGGACAAGCGTGGGCTGGACTGTGAAGTTCACGATGCAATACTTTGTGATAGTGAATTTTCTTCTTTTGAATGGATGAAGGTTAGCGAAAGTATTGTTACCGATTATTCGGGTATGGGCTTTGAAGCAATGCTTTTAGGCAAAAAGGTTTACTATTATCTATACGATTACGAAGATTATAGCTCCAAAAACGGTTTAGAGCTTGATTTGTTCTCGGAAGAAATTGCACCGTTTGTCACTAAAAACGCGGACGAGCTTTGTGAAATTTTGAAAAAGGAATACGATTTTTCACTAGAGCAGCGTTATGTAGAAAAGTATTTAAGCGTTGGAACAGAAAACTGTGCCACAAGGCTTTCGGAATTTGTTATAAGTCTTTTAAAGGAGTAAGGGTATGGACCAAAATAAAATATTAGAGGAAATACATCTTCTTCAAAAATTAGAGCTTGCTATTTTAAAGGATGTTGCCGCCGTTTGCGAAAAACATAATATTAAGTTTTTCTTAGGAGAAGGCACCCTTTTGGGCGCTATCAGGCATAAAGGCTTTATCCCGTGGGATGATGATGTTGATTTAATAATGGAAAGAAGCGAGTATGAGCGCTTTTTAGAAGTAGCACAAAAAGAGCTGGGTGATGCTTATCAAGTACAGCACCCAACAACTGTGGAGAACTATTGGTCGCCATTTATCAAAGTAAGGCAATTAACGGGCGATTTAAGCTTCCGTCAAAATCATATAGCCCATCTTACCGATAACAACGGTCCTTATATTGATATTTTTCCAATGGAATATGTGCCTACAAATAAAGGCTTTAAGATTAAGAAAACAGGTTTTTTTGTAAGATATTATCGCGGTATGCTTTCTTACAAATTAGGTCTTAGAAAACCGCCGCATTTTTACGGTAAGATTTTAAAGTTTGTATCTAATTTCTATTCGGTAAAGACTATTCATAAAAAACTGCAAAAGCACTTTACCTGCTTTGGCAAGGGCGAAAAGGAATATATGGCAACATTTTCTTCTTATCATCCGCTAAAATGCCAAATTTGTAAGAGTGACTGCTATAAGGAAATGCTTTGGTGGGATTTTGAAGATACAAAAATGCCGGTACCAAAGGGATATGATGAAATTTTAACCACAATTTACGGCGATTATATGACGCCCCCACCCGAAGAGAATAGGGTTATTAAGCACCACTTCTACAGCGGTGACCATTAAGAAAGGTAGAAAGATGTATTTAAAAAGATTTTTTACAGATTTATGTAAGTATAAAAAATATTTGCTTTATTCAACTAAGGCTTCACTCAAAAGCGAGGTTTCAGGCTCGTATCTTGCTGGACTTTGGTGGGTATTAGAGCCGTTTTGCTTTATGCTTATTTATACATTTATTTCGGAAGTTGTTTTTAAAAGGAATATGCCCTTTGCTTCGATATTCGTTTTTTTAGGACTTACCGTTTGGGATTTTTTTAATAAATGTGTTAGCGGTAGCGCAGGGCTTTTAAAAGCAAACAAAGGTATAATTACTAAAATTTACCTTCCGAAGCATCTTATATATATACAGCGAATGATGGTTAACGCTTTTAAAATGTTTATATCGTTAATCATTAGCTTTGTACTTATGGTGGGTTATAGAGTACCCATAAGCTTTAATGTTTTTGCAATAATACCCTGTTTTATAATGCTGTTTGTAGTAACCTTTGGTATTGGTTGTATTACGATGCATTTTGGCGTATATGTAGAAGACCTTTCAAAAATTATTAGAATCGGTTTGCGGTTGGTTTTCTATATGTCGGGCGTGTTTTACGATATTGCGTCAAGTGTTAAGGCCCCGTATGGTGAGTTGTTACTTAAAATAAATCCCGTAGCGGTTGTTATGGATGGTTGCAGACAAGCTTTACTTTATAAAACCGCTCCCGATTGGGTAATGCTATGCGTTTGGTTTGGCATTGGTGCTATTTTAGCAATTATTGGAATAGTTCTTGTATATAAAAACGAAAATAATTACGGAAAGATATTATGATGGAAAAAACGATTGAAGTTAAGAATTTAAAAATTCGCTACAGAACAATGGAGCCTATCAGATTAAAAACTCTTTTTAAGGGTAAAAGGGTTTCTAAGGAAGAGGCTGTTAAAGGTATTTCTTTTGATATTCACAAGGGCGAAATTGTAGGCCTTATCGGACAAAACGGAAGCGGTAAATCTACAACCCTTCGCTGCCTTGCAGGTATTATTTCTCCAGACGAAGGATCGGTTAATCTTTTTAATAATTCTGTGTCACTATTAGCAATTGGTGTTGGCTTTCAAAAGGAGCTTACAGGCAGAGTTAATATAATGCTTTCAGGGCTTTTAATGGGCTTTAGTGAAAAAGAAATTGAAGCCAAGATGGATGAAATAATTGCATTTTCTGAGCTTGGTAAATATATTGACAAGCCTGTAAAAAGCTATTCAAGCGGTATGCATTCCCGTTTGGCGTTTGCTATAACTGCTATTCTTGATACCGAAATTCTTTTGATTGATGAAATATTCAGCGTGGGTGACGCGCGCTTTAAAAAGAAGAGTAACAAGAAAATGAAGCAGCTTATTATGGATAGGGACCGTACTGTTATTATGATTTCGCACAGCATTGAAACCTTGCGCTCAATGTGTGACAGAATAATTTGGCTGCATCAAGGCGAGATAAAAATGATAGGCGAGCCTAACGAGATACTTGATAAATATAATGAGTTTATGGTAAACGGGGTAAATTAGTTTTCCGAGGATTTAAAAATGGGTAATATAAAACGATTTTTATATATTGACGTATTGCGTGTTTTCGCATCTGTTATGGTTGTGGCGGTTCACGTGGCTGTACACTATATAGGTGTATTTAAGGTTGGTTCCACACCGTGGATGATGTTGGATTTTATTATTGCTTGTACAAAATTTGCGGTTCCTGTATTCTTTATGCTTAGCGGAGCGGTTATCTTGTCTTCGCAAAGGGAAGAGCCGTACTCTCAATTTATAAAGCGCAGGCTTTTAAAGGTTGCCGTTCCGCTTTTAAGCTATTCGGTAATTGCGTACTTGTTTTTTGTATTTGTAAAGAAAACTTATGATTTTGGTGTGATTGATTTTATACGCCGCTTTTTGGGTGGTGATATTATAGGTCACCTTTGGTATTTATATGCACTAATACCTTTTTATTTTCTTTTCCCAATAATTCGTAAGTTTGTTAGGGCGGTTACTCAAAAAGAGTTATTGATTTTTATAATAATAATGTTTTGTATAAATTCAATCTTGCCTTTTTTAAACAGTCTTTTGAAACTCGGGACAGATTTTAGTATTGAATATTATTCATTTAATAGTGCCGGTGCATATTTGACTTACGTGATTATAGGGTATTACATTCATACGTATGTTGATTTTAAAAACAAGATAAACCTAAAAACGGTAGGCTTTTTATTCCTGTTTTTTATATGTTCGCTTTTTGTTACTTATATGACGTTTATTACATCGGAAAATAAGCTTAATACCGCATGGTACAGTATTACTATGTTGCCGATTGGTCTTTCCGCTGTTTTACTGATGTTGGCGGCTAAATGCTGGTTTACAAATCATAATGTTAAGGAAGGCATAGCAAACTTTGTTTCAAAGCTTGGCATATTATCTTTTTCGGCATATCTAATTCATATGTTGGCTTTAAGGGTAATACAAATTTATCTCCCTATAGCTTACGTTAAAACGTTTAACACACCAGAGCGTGCATTATTGATTTTAGGCGAATTTGTAGTTGCATTAGTATTTAGCTACTTGTGGGCGTTTGCGGTATCTAAAATACCGGTTATTAAGAAAATTTTATAAAGCTTTTAAAATAATAAGGAGAAATTTGAGTGAAACCTATCTTATATATTGTAGTTCCGTGTTACAATGAAAAAGACGTTTTACCCATAACGAGTGGTATATTTAAAGAAAAAATTGAAGATTTAATTGATGACGGTAAGGTTTCGGAAAAAAGCCGAGTGCTTTTTGTGAATGACGGTAGCCGTGATAACACGTGGGAGATTATTTGCGCGCTATCAAAAGAAAGCGGATATTTTAAAGGCATTTCTTTAAGCCGAAATCGCGGACATCAAAACGCTTTGCTTGCAGGTCTTATGGAAGCGAAAAAATATGCCGATATAACTATTTCTATTGATTGTGACGGGCAGGATGATATAGGCGCAGTAGATAAAATGGTGGCCGCTTATTCGGATGGAGCCGAAGTTGTTTACGGTGTTAGAAGTGATCGCAAAAGCGATAGCTTTTTTAAGCGTGTCACCGCGCAAGGCTTTTATAAGGTTATGAACCTTTTAGGCTCAGATACGGTGTATAACCACGCAGATTACAGACTTTTATCCACAAAGGTTTTAAACGAGCTTGAAAAATTTAAGGAAGTAAATCTGTTTTTACGCGGTATGATACCGCTTGTTGGCTTTAAATCCACCTGTGTTTATTACGAGCGTAAAGCCCGTAAGGCAGGCGAAAGCCATTATCCGCTTAGAAAAATGCTTTCTTTGGCGTTTGATGGTATTACAAGCTTTTCTATAAAGCCTATTCGCATAATTACCGCATTTGGTACAATAGTAGCGCTTATTAGCTTTATAGGTATAATATGGTCAGTTGTAACAGCCCTTTTAGGCAAAGCGATTGTTGGTTGGGCATCTACCGTAAGTATTCTTTGTTTTTTAAGCGGTGTTCAGCTTATAAGCTTGGGTGTTATAGGTGAATATATAGGAAAAATATATCTTGAAACCAAACAAAGACCGCGCTATATCATAGCCGAGCGTACACAAAAAGATGAAGATTAATGATTTTTTGAAAAAACATAAGGAAATTTTATGCTATCTTTTTTTCGGCGCAGTTACTACGGCGGTTAGCATTATTTCCTTTGCAGTTTTTGAATATTTAAAAATAGATGCTTTAGTTGCAAATATTTTTTCGTGGATTTTGGCGGTTTTTGTTGCTTTTATTACTAACTCGCTTTGGGTGTTTGAAGGGGATTTAAAAACCGAATTTATAAAAAAAGCGTTAAAGTTTTATGCGGCGCGGTTATTTACCCTTTTGGTAGAAGAAGTATTGCTGTTTATATTCATAAAACTTTTACATTTTGACTCTTTATTTGTTAAATGTTTAGCGCAAATAATAGTTGTTGTTTTAAATTATGTTATAAGTAAGCTATATGTTTTTAGTACGAATAAAAAACATTAGCATAAAATAATATATGTATTATCTAAAATTTTGGGGGATTCACATTGGTTTACGAAAATGTGCTTATGGCGGTTGGTAATACTCCGCTTATAAAGCTTTCAAAAATTGTAGAGCCTGACAGCGCGCAGGTTCTTGTAAAGTACGAAGGTGTCAATATAGGCGGTTCAATTAAAACCAGAACAGCACTTAATATGATAGAAGATGCCGAAAAACGTGGCATAATAAATAAGGATACCATTATTGTAGAGCCTACAAGCGGTAACCAAGGTATCGGTCTTTCGCTTATAGGTGCGGTTAAAGGGTATAAGGTATGTATAATTATGCCAGACTCTGTAAGCGAAGAAAGAAGAAAGCTTATTAAAGCCTACGGCGCAGAATTAATACTTATTCATGATGACGGCGATATTGGTGCTTGTATTGAAGAATGCTTGCAAACTGCACTTAATATGCAAAAAGAAAATAAGAATGTTTGGGTACCGCAACAGTTTACAAACCCTGCAAACCCACAGGTGCACCGCAATAGCACCGCGCTTGAAATTTTAGAGCAAGCAGGCTGTAAGATTGATGGCTTCTGCTCGGGTGTAGGTACAGGCGGCACGCTTACAGGTATTGGCGAAGTTTTAAAACAAGAAAACCCCGATATTGAAATTTGGGCAGTTGAGCCTGAAAATGCGGCAATTCTTTCGGGCGGTAGTATTGGCACACATCTGCAAATGGGCATAGGTGACGGCATTATTCCCGATAACCTAAATTTGCAAATTTATAAAAGCACCGCAATTGTTACTGATGAAGAAGCCATTGAAACTTCAAAGCGACTTATTCGTGAAGAAGGTATACTTTGCGGTATTTCAAGCGGAACAAACGTTGCGGCGGCGCTTCGTTTGGCTAAAAAATTGGGTAAAGGAAAAACTGTTGTTACCGTTTTACCCGATACGGGCGAGCGCTACTTCAGTACCGAGCTTTTTGAATTTTAACATAACAGTATAAAGTAAGGAGGATGTATTATGGCAAACATCTGGCACGATATTTCACCTAAGAGAATTACACCCGAAGAATTTATATGTGTAATAGAAATTCCTAAAGGCAGTAAAAAGAAGTATGAGCTTGATAAGGAAACAGGTTATATAATACTTGACCGTATACTTTATACGTCTACTCACTACCCCGCAAACTATGGCTTTATTCCGCGCACCTACGGCGACGACAAAGACCCGCTTGACGTTTTGCTTTTATGTGCCGAAACGCTTGAGCCTATGACCTTGGTAAAGGCTAAGCCAATAGGTGTTATTGCGATGGTGGATAACGGACAGGGTGATGAAAAAATTATTGCGGTACCAAGTAATGACCCTACCTATAATCACTATACCGATATATCGGAATTACCGACGCATATTTTTGATGAAATGAGTCACTTCTTTACGGTTTATAAAAACCTTGAAAACAAGCAAACCGCTGTAAACGAGGTTAGCGGCAGAGAAACTGCAATAGAGATTATAAAAAAAGCTATTGCAGATTATATAGAAGAATTTTGCAAATAAAATTAGCTTTAGGACAGGCTCAACTATAAAAATAAAAGCTTACTATATAAAGGAGAATACTAATGGAAATACAGTTAAGCGAGCTTATTGAACAAATTAAAAAGGATGGCGTAGCTGTTGCCGAAAATGAAAGCAACGCTATTGTAGAAAACGCGAAAGAAAAGGCAGAAAAAATTATTGCCGATGCCGAAAAAAAGGCAGAAGAAATTATAGCTAAGGCGAAAGCCGAAAACGAACGTATAGTAAAAGCGGGCGAAGATTCTATCCGCCAAGCAGGTAGAAATTTGCTGATTTCTTTCAGAGAAAGCGTTAATAAAGAGCTTGATGCTATTGTTGGTGAAAAGGTAAGCGCGGTTTACTCTTCCGATGAATTATCCACCATTATTGCTGAAGTGGTAAAGGCTTCGCCTAAGAGTGATGATATAGCAGTATTGCTTAACTCCAAGGATTTAGAAAAATTTGAAAAGTCTATTATTGCTGCTTTGAAAGCGCAAATGCTTGAAGGCGTTACCTTAAAGCCAGATGATAACTTTATGGGTGGCTTCCGTATTGAAGTAGACGGCGGCACCGTTTATTATGACTATTCTGCAAATGCTGTTACTGAAATGCTTTCGGCTTATTTAAGTCCTAAGGTAACTGCACTTATGAAAGAGGCAGAGTAAAGTATGAATCAGTACTATTTAATGGCTCAACTGCCGGCTTTAGACGGACTTACAGATGCCGCACCGCTTCCAATAAGTGAAGACAGGTTTTTAGAGCTTTGCGAACAGCTTTTGCCCGAAAAAATGCTTGCAGCATTAAAGGGTATAGAGCTTGTTCCACCTAAAGAAGCTGTAGCGACAGGCTATAAATTTATAGATAAGTGGAACGCTTATGAGCGTGATTTACGCTTCGCTTTAGGTAAGGTTCGTGCAGAAAAATTGAGTAAAAGCTTTGATGATAATGACAACTTTATCTCGAGTGAGCTTATTCAAATTGCACGAATAGCGGTAGAAAACGAAAATCCCTTAGAGGCGGAAGTCTTTTTAAACGGCTATAGAGCAAGGTATTTAGAAGATTTACGACCAAGCGACCCCTTTTGCGAGGATGCAGTTTTTTACTATGCATTAAAGCTGAAAATAATGGCGCGTATAAAGCTATTTGATAGCGAAAAGGGGACAAAGGCGTACCAAGATATATACAACTCTATTATGAGTAAAGATAAGCAGGAGGCTTAAAAATGACCGAAACAACACAAAATTTAGGTAAGGTTGTAAGTGTTAACGGAAACCTTTTATCTGTAGAATTCACAGGCGAGGTTTCTATGAACGAAATTTGCTATGTAAAGGTAGATGATACCGCATTAAAGAGCGAGGTTATCCGTATCCGCGGTAACATAGCGCAAATTCAGGTTTATGAAATGACAAACGGCATCAAATATGGCGATGTTGTTGAATTTACGGGCGATATGCTTTCGGCTGAACTCGGTCCGGGTCTGCTTGGACAAATATTTGACGGTCTTCAAAATCCATTGCCGTTATTGGCCGAAAAAGCAGGTTGGTTTTTAGAGCGTGGTATCTATGCAGGCGCATTGGATACCGAAAAGAAATGGGAATTTACCCCTACCGCTAAAGCAGGCGACAAGGTTCGCGCAGGTGAGTATGTGGGTACTGTGCCCGAAGGTGCTTTTACCCATAAAATTTTTGTGCCTTTTTATTTGCTTGGCACCTATACCGTAAAATCGGTAGCTCAAAAGGGCGAATACACCTTAAAGGATACCGTTGCGGTAATTACTGATGAATTTGGCAATGAAATTCCGCTAACCTTGTCTTTTAAGTGGCCTGTAAAACGCGCAATTAACTGCTATACCGAGCGTTTGGCACCAAAGGAAACAATGGAAACTAAGGTAAGACTTATTGACTCGTTCTTCCCTGTTGCAAAGGGCGGTACCTATTGTATACCGGGTCCTTTCGGCGCTGGTAAAACCGTTTTACAGCACACAACCTCTAAAAATGCCGATGTGGATATAGTTATTATCGCGGCTTGCGGCGAGCGTGCAGGTGAAGTTGTTGAAACTATTACCGAGTTCCCCGAAATTATTGACCCAAGAACAGGTCGTTCTCTTATGGAGCGTACCATTATTATATGTAATACCTCTTCAATGCCTGTAGCTTCGCGTGAAGCTTCGGTTTACACATCTGTTACTTTGGCTGAATACTATAGACAAATGGGTCTTAATGTGCTCTTGCTTGCCGACTCTACTTCCCGTTGGGCGCAGGCTCTTCGCGAAATGTCGGGCCGACTTGAAGAAATCCCCGGCGAAGAAGCATTCCCTGCTTACTTGGAATCTTATATTGCTGCTTTCTATGAGCGCGCAGGCTATGTTCTTTTACCTGACGGCTCAAAGGGCTCGGTTACAATAGGCGGTACAGTATCCCCTGCAGGCGGTAACTTTGAAGAACCCGTAACACAGGCAACTCTAAAGGTTGTAGGCGCTTTCCACGGTCTTTCAAGAGAGCGCTCAGACGCACGTAAATACCCCGCTATTGACCCTGTTATTTCGTGGTCTAAATATGGCGGTGTTGTAGATGCTAAAAAGATAGATTTTTGTAAAGAAATTATGCTTCACGGTAACGAAATCGAGTCTATGATGAAGGTTATCGGTGAAGATGGTACAAGCCTTGGCGACTTTATTATTTACCTTAAAGAAGAAATGCTTGACGCGGTTTACTTCCAACAAAACTCGTTTGATGAAGTGGATGCTAACTGCCATAAAGAGCGCCAAAACTATGTAATTGATAAGCTTGTTAGTATATTAGGCTCTGATTTTGAGCTTAAGGATAGAGATAGTGCGCGCACCTTCTTTAACCGTTTAAGACAAAAGTTTATCGACTGGAACTACGCTCCGTTTAAGAGCCAGGACTTTGATAAATTAGAAAATGAAATTGATAAACTCTATGAAGAATGTGGCGGTAAATTAACAGCGCAAGCTCAAGAGCTTTTAAAGGTGGTGGGCTAAAATGAATAAGGTTTTTAACAGAATAGAATCAATAGTAGGCAACGTTATCACTGTACGCGCTACAGGTGTTAAGTATAACGAATTGGCACAAATAACCACACGCTTCGGTAAATCCTTGGCGCAGGTTAATAAAATTGATGGCGATATTGTTTCACTACAGGTTTTCGCCGGCGGTCAGGGTGTTTCTACAGGGGATGAAGTTCGTTTCTTGGGTAAAGAGATGCGCGTTTCCTTTAGTGAAGACCTTTTGGGCAGAATTTTCAACGGCTCGGGTGAGCCTAGAGATAACGGCCCTTCGCTTAATGAAAATATGACCACTATCGGCAGACCTTCCGTAAACCCGACAAAGCGTATTTTGGCTAACCGTATGCTTCGTACCAATATACCAATGATTGATATGTTCAATACATTGGTTGTGTCACAAAAACTTCCTATATTCTCCATTTCGGGTGAGCCTTACAATCAGCTTTTGGCACGTATTGCATTACAGGCCGAAGCAGATGTTATAGTGCTTGGCGGTATGGGTCTTAAATATGATGACTTTTTGTACTTTAAAAATACATTGGCAAATGGCGGCGCTTTAAGTAAAACCGTAATGTTTATTCACACCGCTGCCGACCCTACTGTTGAATGTATGATGATTCCTGATATGGCTTTAGCAGTAGCAGAGCAGTTTGCTTTACAGGATAAGGATGTGCTAGTACTCCTTACCGATATGACAAACTTTGCCGATGCTATGAAAGAAATTGCCATTACCCAAGAACAAGTACCTTCTAACCGCGGTTATCCCGGTGACTTATATTCTCAGTTAGCTTCCCGTTATGAAAAGGCGGTTGACTTTGCAAATTCGGGCTCGGTTACAGTTTTGGGTGTTACCACAATGCCCGGTGACGACGTTACTCACCCTGTGCCCGACAATACAGGTTACATTACCGAAGGTCAGTATTACCTGAAGAATGGCCGTATTGAGCCGTTTGGGTCGCTTTCTCGTTTGAAGCAAAATGTAAACGGTAAAACCCGTAAGGACCATCGCGCTTTGATGGATGCTATGATTCGTATGTATTCAGCGTACAAGGATACACTCGAAAAGAAGAATATGGGCTTTATGATGAGCCGTTGGGATGAAAAGCTTTTAAAATACGGCGAACTGTTTGAAGAAAGACTTATGGACCTTTCTGTAAACCTTAGTTTAGAAGAAGCCTTGAATGTTGGTTGGGAAATTTTGGCTGAATGCTTTGAAAAAGATGAAACAGGCATTAAGTCAGAGCTAACCGATGAATTTTGGCCCGTAAAATAAGGAGGACAGAATTTTGGCAAAAATCAAGCTTACAAAGAACGAATTAAGGGTTCAAAAAGATGCCCTTAAAATGTACAAAAGATATTTGCCTACTCTGACACTTAAGAAACAACAGCTACAAGCCGAAATTCGTGTTATAGAAGAAAAAGCCAAGGCGGTAAGAGAGCAAAAGGCTCAGCTTGAAAAAGGATTTTCTTCTTGGATTGCGGTCTTTAGTGAGCAAAACGCTTTCCCTAGCGATGTTATTACGGTAAGTAATATCAAAAAAGGTGTTGGCAATATTGCGGGTGTGGAAATCCCTATCTACGAGGGAGCGGATTTTAGTCGCAAGGATTACGATTTTTACACTACTCCGCTTTGGGTAGATATGGCTGCAAACCATATGGAAAAGGCAATGTCGCTCGATTTAGAAGCAGAAGTGTTGGATGAGCAGGTTCGTCTTTTAGAAAAAGAACTTTTAACAACTTCGCAAAGGGTTAACCTTTTTGAAAAGGTTAAAATTCCTGAAACGCAAGAAAATATTAAAAAAATATCAATATATATGGCAGACCAGCAGGTTAGTGCGGTTGTGCGTTCTAAGATTTCAAAATCAAAAATTGCACGCCAAACTAATGCCGCTCTTCGAAAGGGGGATGCGGTATGATAGTGCCTATGAAAAAGGTTTCGTTGATTGTGCTTAAAAAGCATAAGGAAACCGCCCTTAAAAAGCTTCGTAAATTGGGGCTTTTGCATATTGAAATTACCGAGGGCGAGGGTGCGCGGCTTTTAGAGCTTAAGGAACAAACCGCTCTCTTGGAAAACGGTATATATACCCTGTCTTCAAAGACGGATAAGAATACCGAAAGTAAGGATATTACTTTAGACGATGCTATTAAGCTTTCTAAAAACTTGGCATCCCTATTAGAGCAACAAAAAAACCTTTATAACGAAATTTCAAGCCATACTTCCGAGCTTGAACGACTAAAAGCGTGGGGTGAAGTTGACCCCAAAGAGCTATCGCTTTTAGCGAATAAGGGTATTGATTTTACCCTTTACGAAATGCCGATTAAGGAATATAAGGCATTTCGCGAGATTGCTACCACAATAGTATTAAGCAAGGTTAAAGCTTCAGTAAAGCTTGTGGCGTTAAACACGGGTGATACCGATTTAAGCGCATTTAATGCTTCAAAGGTGGAGTTACCTAAAAAATCCACTGCCGAGATAGCTGCAGAAATCGACAATGCAAAACAAAAAATTGCCGATATAGAAAATGAAATTATCGGGGACGCTTGCTATGTTGAGGGTATGAAAAAAGCACTCGAAGAACTAAAGCGCGAAACCCAGTTTCAGACATATTCAAGTGGAATGGAAGGCGAAGATTTGTCGGAAGAGGGCGAAAATCAGGTTAGCGTAGCTTATTTTGACGGGTATATTCCAACCGAAGATTTGGATAAGCTAAAAGCTATGGCTAAAGAGAATGCTTGGGGACTTATTATTAGTGACCCCACTGAAGAGGATAACGCCCCAACAAAGCTTAAAAACAATAAGTTTGTAAGCCTTATTTATCCGCTTACCGACTTCTTGGGTACCGTGCCCGGTTATTTTGAATACGATATTTCGGGTTGGTTTATAGGCTTTATACTAATTTTCTTTGGTATAATTTTTGGTGACGGCGGTTACGGGCTTTTAATTTGCGCTGTTGCTGCGGCACTTATACTAAAAGCAAAGCTTAGCAAAAAAGCGGTTCCGCCTGCATTTGTTTTAATATTACTTTTCGGCGGTGCGACGGTGCTTTGGGGTACGCTTACTTGTACTTGGTTTGGGCTTCCTGCTGAAAGCCTTCCAAGGTTTATTAAAAGTCTTTCTATCCCCGTTATCTCTAATGTTTACGGTGATAAGCTATGGTATCCTTTCTGGACCGAGGGCAAAGCGGCGCTTACAACTGCGCAAAATGTTCAAATTTTTTGCTTTGCGTTAGCTTTAGTTCAGCTTACCGTAGCGCATATAAAGGGCTTTATGCGTAACAAAAAAACGCTTAAATGTTTAGGTGATTTAGGCTCAATACTACAGCTTATAGGTATGTTTTATGTAGTAATGGCGCTTGTTGTAAACGGGCAGGTATTTTCACTCTCACTTGTAATTTCGGGTGTACCTGTTGGTACTGTTGCAATAGCTTTTGTGCTAATAGGCTTTGTTATGAGCTTTGTATTCGCAAATTACCAAGGCAATGTAATTAAATCGGTTTTAGAAAGCCTTAAAAACATCGTATCGGTGCTTTTAGGAGTAGTAAATGTCTTTTCAGATATTGTTTCCTACATTCGCTTATGGGCGGTAGGTCTTGCAGGTGCCGCAATTTCGGCAACTGTAAATGAATTGGCTGGACCGATGCTAGGCAACTTTATGTTTATGGTATTTGCTATAATTTTATTGGTGTTCGGTCACGGACTCAATATGATTTTGAATGTACTTTCTGTTATAGTTCACGGCGTTCGTCTTAATACTCTTGAATTTTCAAGCCATTTGGATATGTCATGGGGTGGCCATAAGTACGAGCCGTTCAAAGAATAAAATTAAAGGAGAATTATTATGAATTTAGGATTATTAGGTACAGCTTTGGCTATGGGTATTGCCGCAATCGGTTCGGCAATTGGTATCGGTACTGCCGGTCAGGCAGCAATCGGCGCTTGGAAAAAGTGCTATTTACAAAATAAAGCAGCACCCTTTATTTTAACCGTTTTCGCAGGTGCACCTTTAACACAAACAATTTACGGCTTCCTTTTAATGCAACAAATGAAGGCTTCTTCTGCTGACCCTGCATTTTTGCTTGGTTTAGGCATTGCATCAAGTCTTGCTATGGCAATTTCGGCTGTAGTACAGGGTAAAGCAGGTGCCGCAGGTAGTGATGCTTTGGCAGAAACAGGAAAGGGCTTCTCGCAGTATATTATGGTAGTTGGTCTTTGCGAAACTGTTGCACTTTTCGCACTCGTTTTCAGTATGGTAGCTCTTTGATAATAGTTTTTGAAAATTATTATAAAAGTAAGGAGAGATTAATATGAAACAAAACCTCTTAAAGCTGTGTAGCGTACTACTTACTTTTGCTATTATTTTGTCGGTTTGTGTTTTTGCAGTCCCATCCGTAATAGCGGCAACTGCAAAGCACAAGGACCACATTGTTAACCGCGGTAACGGTCTTAGAAACACTTATGCTAAGATAACTAAAGGTGAAGAAGTAAATGTGTTTTACTTTGGCGGCTCGGTTACAAACGGTTCGGGCGCCACAAGACTTGATGAAGACAGTTGGCGCGGTCTTACAGGAAAATGGTTAAGAACTAATTTCCCCGATGCTTATATAAACAATATCAACGCAGCTTACGGTGATACGGGCTCGTGGTTTGGTCTTTATAGACTGGTTACAGATATTTTACCCCAGAATCCTGACCTGATTTTTATAGAGTTCTCTATTAACGATTATTATGATCAGATTTCTAAAAAAGACGCTTCTCTTTATTTTGAAACAATAATTCGCACTATTAGAGAACAGGCGCCCGACTGTGATATTGTAAATGTTCTTACTACGGATCAAAGTAAAATCCCTAACCTTATATCAGATGATATGCTGCATTCTCAAGCACAAGCGCACGAAGATATTGCCGCTGCTTATAATGTACCCACATTGCGCGTAGGTCACGCTTTGGCAGACCGTTTGTACCAAGAAGCAGGTTACGGGTGGGGAAATATTTGGAAAGATTATGTAGGCGATATTGTTCACCCAACCGATAAGGGCTATAAGGTTTACTTTGAAGTTTTTGAAGAATACCTTAATTCCGAATTAAAAAGCGGAAAGTATGACGGAACAAAGGTTAATCATAAGGTTCCCGAGTGCGTAAACGATAAGTTACTTAACGGTGATATGCAGTTTATTGATGCTGATAATGATTTAAATAACGCGTCTGATGCTGCAGGTGGAAAAGGCTTTACCTATTTTTCTGATTTGGGTACTTACAGTGGTGCGCTTAAGGGCGGCGTTTGTGCTGATCGCAATCCTGCAAGTTTTGTTATTAAGTTTACCGGTACCGAGCTTTCAGTTTTGTACAAAACTTCTGACAAATTTAACGGCTTTGTTTTAACGGTTGACGGAAAAGATGCTTTTGCTGTTAAAAAGAAAAATATAGCGGTTTTAGCAAGCGGACTCAAATATGGCGAGCATACGGTTGAAATGCGCTTTAGCTTTCAACAGGGCGGTTTTGATAAAATAAATATTTTCGGTTTCTTTGCCCGTAATGAAAATAAGGCTTCTCATAAACATAAGTATGACAATAAGTGTGATAAAAACTGTAATGTATGCGGTTTGACAAGAACAACTTCTCATACTTATAAAACCGTAACAACCAAGGCTACAACTAAAAAGAATGGTAGCATTGTTAATAAGTGTAGTGGTTGCGGTAAGACTACAGGAACCAAAACTACAATTTATTATGCTAAAAAAGTTAAACTTTCTACCACAGAATATACCTACTCAAGCAGCAAGACAAGAAAGCCTTCTGTTAAGGTATATGACTACAAGGGTAATAAGATTTCTTCTAAGTACTACACTGTAAGCTACGCAACAGGCCGTAAGAAGGTTGGCAAGTACAAGGTTACTATTAAGCTTAAGGGTAACTACAGCGGTACTTTAACTGCTTACTTCACAATCGTTCCGAAGGAAAGCAAGGTTGAAAAGCTCACAGCCGCTAAGAAGAGCCTAAAGGTTAAACTTGATAAAGTATCTTCACAAGCTACTGGTTACGAGATTCAGTACTCAACCAGCAAGACCTTTAAGTCTAAGTATACAAAGACTAAGAAGGTTTCAAGCTACAAGACAACAAGTGTTACTTTGAAGAGTCTAAAAGCTAAAAAGACCTATTATGTAAGAGTACGCACCTACAAGACAGTAGACGGTAAGAAGTACTATTCAGATTGGTCATCTAAGAAATATAAGAAAACTAAATAGTTAACAAAAAATCCACCTGGAAACAGGTGGATTTTTCAATGCATAATTCGTAATGCGTAATTCGGAATTATTTTTAACGAATATAAATTGTTCGTTTCAAAAGCCACCCTTTACACAAGGGAGCCGTTTTATATGTCATTTCGGGCGAACGAAAAAATCTTTTAATAAACTTGCGTGCCATTAATAATTGTTTTCAAAACATTAAAATCGTTATCGGTAATAATAATGTCGGCATCCTTGCCTTTTTCAAGTGAGCCCTTGCGCTTTTCTTCGCCAATAACTGTTGCCGCATTAAGACTTGCGGCGGCTACAATTTCGTATAGCGGAATATTGGTGTTATCGCGCATATTTTTAACCGCGCAGTTTAGCTTTAAAACGCTACCTGCAATGGTGCCGTTTTCTAGCAAACATTTAACCCCGTTCACAATGATTTTTTGTCCGCCTAAGGTGTATTCTCCGTCACTCATACCGCCTGCACGTGTGCAGTCGGTAATAAGCACAAGCTTTTCTTTTTTAAGCTTAGCAATAAGCGAAAATAGACCTTTGTGAATATGGAATGTGTCGCAAATAAGCTCGCACGAAACATCGGTAGTAAGCGCAGCGCCTACAACACCGGGGTTGCGGTGGTTTAGTGGGGTTTGGGCGTTAAATAGGTGGGTAATATGTGTGGCGCCTGCGTTTATAGCCGCTATAGCTTGTTCGTAGGTGGCGTTACTATGTCCTATTGCCACCTTGACATTACATTCTTCTACAATTTTTTCAATTGCTGTCACATTGTTATCCATTTCAGGCGCAACGGTTGTAAGCGCTATAATATCAGCATTGTCTATAATAAATTGTGGGTCAAGGGGTTTTATGTGTTCCGCGGCTTGGGCACCCTTTTTTTCGGGGTTTATAAACGGGCCTTCAAGGTTTACACCTAAAATTTCGGCGCCGTTCCATTCTTTGCTTTTTTCCTTTAGTGAATGAACAACCGTAAGCGCGGTGTCTATTTCTTCACGACTTACCGTCATAGTGGTAGGACACCACGAAGTAACACCGTTTTTAACAATACCTTCGGCTATTTTTCTAATTCCGTCAGCGTTTCCGTCGGAAACATCAGCACCGTGGTAGCCGTGAATATGAATATCAATAAGCCCAGGGGAAATATATCCGCCACACGCATCTATTATATCGGCATTATGGGGTACTTCTTCTTGGTCAATTATATCTATAATTTTATTATCATAAACTAATGCTTTGTTTTCTAAAATATTATCGGGCATAATAATTTTGCCGATTACAATGTATTTCATAGCATTATCTCCCTTGCAAACTTTGGTTTACATTGTAATTATTATAACATCATAAAATTTATAATTCAATACTTTACATTTATAAGGCTTTTTGGTACAATAATATTAAATAAACATACTGTAGGTGATATTATGTATTATTTAGGTGTTGACCTTGGCGGAACTAACATTGCTATAGGTCTTGTTGATGAAAACTTAAATATCGTTTTAAAGGATAGTGTACCAACAGGAGCATCCCGCCCGATAGAAGAAATTATGGATGATATGGGTGCTTTGTGCGTATCTATTGTAGAACGCGCAGGCGTAAGCTTTTCAGAGGTTGCTGCTGCAGGCATAGCAGCTCCAGGCTCTATTGATGTTGAAAATGGCTACGTTCGTTACGCTAATAACATTAATTTGACTAACTACCCAATGGCTGATGAACTTATCAAGCGCACTCCACTTTCAAAGGTGTTTTTGGAAAATGATGCTAACGCTGCCGCTTTAGCAGAAGCTAAGGTTGGTGCAGGTAAAGGCGCTAAGGATGTTGTTATGATTACCTTAGGCACCGGCGTTGGTGGCGGTATTGTAATTGACGGCAAGCTTTATTCGGGCTTTACCTATTGTGGTGCAGAGCTTGGCCACACTGTAATTGAGATGGACGGTAAACCCTGTACTTGCGGCCGTAAGGGTTGCTTTGAAGCATATAGCTCGGCTACAGGTCTTATTAATATGACCAAGGAAGAAATGGAATTAAGTAAAGATTCTGCTATGTGGCAAATGGTAAACGGCGATATTACTAAGGTTAGCGGCCGTACCGCTTTCAATGCCGCAAAGGAAGGCGACGCTGCAGGTCAAAGAGTAGTAGACAAGTATATTAAGTACTTGGCTTGCGGTCTTACTAATATGATTAACATTTTCGACCCCGAGGTGCTTTGTATCGGCGGCGGCGTTTGTAACGAGGGCGACAACCTTTTAATTCCGCTTGAAAAGGAAATTTGGAAGGGAGTTTATGGTGTAGACACTAAGACTGAATTTACAAAAATTAAAATCGCAAAATTGGGCAACGATGCCGGTATTATCGGTGCGGCGGCCCTTGGAATGTAAGGAGGAAACTTTATGCCAACATTAGACATTATGAAGTATTCGACCAAAGGTAAAAACCTACACTTAAGGGTTGCTAAAGGTCACTTTGCATCAAGCAACAGACACTCAAATTACTATATTGATGTGGTTACTCAAAAATCACGCCTTACCGAAGCTAAGGCAGTAGCAGAAGAGCTTAGAAGTTATTTCTATTTTGACACTATTGTTGATACTATTCTTTGTCTTGACGGTACAGAGGTTATCGGCACCTGCTTGGCAGAGGGTCTTACAAAGGCTGATTTTATTAATATGAATGCCCATCAAACTATTTATATTGTAACACCTGAGCTTGTAAACGGTCAGCTACTTTTCAGAGATAATCTTGTTCCTATGATTAAGGATAAGAATGTTATGATTTTAGCCGTTTCGGTATCATCAGGTAAAACTGTAGAAACTGCAGTTGATGCAGTAAAATATTACGGCGGTAAGGTTTCGGGCATTGCTTCAATATTCTCAACAGTTGAAAAATGCGCCGGCCTTCCTGTGCGCTCGGTATTTAATCCTAAGGATTTACCCGATTATCAAACCTATGCTCCAAACGAATGCCCAATGTGTAAAGAGGGCAAAAAAATTGATGCGCTTATTAATAGCCACGGTTTCTCTAAACTTTAATATCAAAACGAAAACGAGCCGCAAGGCTCGTTTTTTACAACTTGCAAAGTACAAATAAAGATTTGCAATTATTGATTTTATTCGTATTTTATAGTATAATCAGCATAATAAAGAAAGTGAGTGATGTTATGAATTTTTCATCTATATTTACAGACCATGCAGTTCTTGCGGCGCATCGCCCAATAAGAATTTTTGGAGAAGGTAATGGAAATATTGCAGTTACATTGGCAGGAACAACCGCCAAAACGGTGGCTGAAAATGGGCATTGGTGTGTTGAACTTCCGGCTATGGAATATGGCGGACCGTATGAATTAACACTTCAAGGAGAAAATGAAACGCTAACGCTAAGCGATATTTATATAGGCGAAGTTTATCTTTTTGCAGGGCAGTCGAATATGCAGTTTAAGCTTTATGAAAGTAATACCCCAAGTGAAGAGTATAAAAATCTTGATTTATTGCGTTACGCTTGTTTGCAAAATCCTGAAATGGAAAATGATGTGAATTTTGATAGCAGTTGGGCGGTAAGCCGTACCGATAATGTTGCTAATTGGTCGGCAATAGCCTATCTTGCTGCGCGCGAGATTGCACTACGCAAAGGAATTGCAGTAGGTGCTATTTGCTGTGCACAGGGTGCATCGGTAATTGAAAGCTGGGTGCCGCGCGGAACCTTCGAGCAAAACGGGATTGTGATAGCTCCCGAGCATAAATTGGTGGACCATTTCTTTGAGGAATACAGTTGGAACAGCGATGGTCTTCTTTACGAAAAAATGCTTTCAAAAATTACTCCTTACTCGCTTACGGGTGTTGTTTGGTACCAAGGCGAAAGCGACACTTCATTTGAAGAAGGAAAGGTTTATAAAGAAGAATTGCGCATTTTAATTGAAACTTGGCGCAAAGATTTTCGCGACAGTGAGCTTCCATTCGTGGTTGTTCAGCTTGCAGACTTTATATTTATAGAAGATAGACCGGGTTGGCGTTTTATTCAACAAGCGCAGCAAGAAATAGGAAATAATATATCGGCGGTTGCTACGGTTGTTTGTGGTGATGTATGTGAAAATGATATGATTCATCCTGTTTCAAAGGGCGAGTTATCTAAGCGTGTTGCCGCATCACTTATGAATTTTTCTGAAAAGTAATTTGTTCAACACAACAGGAGTGTATATCAATGATTAAGCTTGAGTTAAACCAAAATGAAAATGTGCAGGTTTTGAAAGCCGAAGAAAACGAGTATGTATTACTGCCAAGAATAAGCGATAAAAAGCGTTCTTTCTTGGGTTGGAATATCTATAAAGATTTAAACTACGGTTTTATGAATATTGCTGCCGATAGGGATACTACACTTTACGGTATTTTCACCGATGGCCCTGCATATATTTTGGAATCGCATTTTCGCGGTGTTCCCGAAGACAGTCACGATAAGCGCAGCCATTTTAGGCGGTATGTGGTTGATGTTTATCTTGAAAACGCGGTTGCAAGCAGTGGCGAGTTTAGAATAGAAAATGTCAACTATGTTTTGTACTATTTTGGTGATTTGCCTGTAAATGATATAAAAACCACAGTAACCCACACAAGCAAATGGCGTGGCGGCGCATATAAAGATGTGGCTTATTTTACAACCTCAGATATAACGGTAAAATGGGAAAGCGAAAAGCCCATTGATGCCAGCGTTACCCGTCAAAAAATAGCAACTCTTTTGCTATGCTTTGGTAAATGGGGTATGAGCTACCGTGAAATTGCAAAGCGCACCAGTGATGAAATTATAATCCCCGACCAAAGCTTTGAAGCTTTGGTTGATGGCGCCCCTGCTTGCGTTAGCGCTAATTTTTATAACGGCTTTCAGTTGGAAGAAGAACTTTCTGACAAAAATCCTGCAATGCTAACCGTTAAATCGGAAGAAGAGCTTACAAATATTAATTTTGGAAAGCTTTTAACAAGGTTTGCTGTAATGGCGGATTCGCATATTGGGGTAAGGTACGAATGGGATAATTACGACTGGCTTTACGGTGTGTTTGCGCATTTGGAAAAGCTGCATAAAGACGCACCGTTCGATTTTGTTCTAAGCCTTGGCGATAATATTGATGACGGCTATGCCGCAACTTACCAAACCGACTACAATATATACCTTGATGAAATAAAAAAACTCACTATTTGCGACCCTATAAACCCAATTGAAAATAGGGAAACGGGCAAAATACCGCATTATGAGCTTCAGGGAAACCACGACACTTCAATGGATACCCGCTTTTTTAATAAAAAGCTTTGGTATAGCGAAAATAAGGACGGGCAAAAGGTGGCATTTATCGCCTTTTCTACAAAATACGGCGGTTATCCTGCGGTTAGTTTTTCTGTTGCACACGAATATTCAAGCTATATGTCTTACGGAATAATTATTGAAGAGATGCTTGATTTTGTGGAAAAATCTATTATAGAAGCAAAGCAAAACGGCGCTTTAAATATTGTTTTATGTAACCATTTTGGCATATCGCAAGCGCTTAGCGCACCAATACTTCCCGAAACGGGGCTTGGTAAAATAGAAGCGCTTTGCAAAAAGTACGGTATAAAGCTATATTTAAATGGACACGAGCATAATCGCGAGTTCACCTTGTTTAAATATAATGGGCTATATGATTATGATGTTTCGATGACAAGCGACAAATACGCCGCTTTCGAAATTTACGAAAAATATGCAAAGGTTACGGTCTATAACACCGCTGATAATACTATTAGCAGAATTGATGTTATCAGTCTTTGTGATGAGTAATAAAAACGGAATAGTTTCAAACTGTTAAGTATGGCTTCCCCACTTGCTTTTATTTAAAGCGAATGGTATACTTGTATCATATAAAAAGATTTAAGGAAGTGTTGTTATGGTACCTGCAATTATTCTTTTTGCGGTGACTTATGTTTTGATGCTTGTATTTAGCAAGTATAGACCGTATATTGCCTTAGCATCGGGCGTGATTTTCATTGTTAGCGGTATGTTGCCGTTGAATAATATTATAGGCTCTATTGACTTTAACGTTATTTTAATGATAGCCGGCACAATGGGTCTTGTGGCATTGTTTACCGAAAGCAAAATGCCTGCCTTACTTGCGGATCTTATTATGGAAAAGGTGCCTAATGTTATGTGGGCGGCGGTATCGCTTTCATTGTTTGCCGGTATAATTTCGGCATTTGTTGACAATGTTGCAACAGTACTTATGATTGCCCCCGTGGCGCTCGCTATTTGTAAAAAGCTTAATACTAACCCCGTGCCCTTTATTATTGCTATTGCGGTTTCTTCCAATTTGCAGGGCGCGGCAACCCTAATTGGCGACACTACGGCAATAATGCTTGGCTCGGCGCTTGATATGAGCTTCCTTGAGTTCTTCTGGTACCAAGGTAAGCCTAGTATCTTCTTTGCGGTAGAGTTGGGTGCGGTTATAGCAACACTTATTTTATTTGTAATCTTCCGCAAGGAAAAAGCCCCCATTGCAAAGAGCGAAACACGTACCAAGGTTACAGACCTTGTTCCAACGTGGCTTTTAGTTGCGGCATTACTACTTCTTATATTGGCTTCCTTTATTCCCAACAAGCCCGACACCACAAACGGACTTATTTGTTGTGCGCTTTTGGTTATCGGTCTTATTTACACCTTGGCTAAAACTAAAAAATGGTCGGCAGTGGTATCTCCGCTTAAGGAAATCGACTTCACCACCATTGGCATATTATTAGGCCTGTTTTTGATGATAGGCGGTATCTCGGCTCAAGGTGTTATTGATGCGGCAGGTGCTTTGTTAGCAAAAGCAGGCGGCGGTAATATCTTCTTGTTGTATACTATTATTGTATGGGCTTCGGTGCTAATATCTGCATTTATTGATAATATCCCGTATGTTGCTACAATGATTCCGGTTATTGCAAGCTTGGCTGCAACTCTTGGCGTTGATGCTACACCGCTTTATTTCGGCTTATTATCGGGTGCGACTCTCGGAGGAAACTGTACTCCAATAGGCGCTTCTGCTAACATTACGGGTATTGGTATACTACGTAAAGAAGGATATGAAGTTAAAAATAAGGACTTCTTTAA
>JAZSCF010000061.1:0-15334 GCA_045602785.1 Acutalibacteraceae bacterium | reverse complement strand
CACAATTAATACCTTTTTTTAATTTTTTTATATTATACACCCATTTTTCGAATAATACAAGTTGACAAATGAAAAAGCCTGTAGTATAATTACCTTAGATTGTAATTTTCATTTATGAAGGTGTATTGTCATATTTAATGCCAAAAAAACTTTTATAAAAATAGCACTTTTACTATCGATTTTGATATTTATCGTGTGTGTGGCTTTTTTTGTTAAAGGTTATATAGAAAAAACTGAAATCGACAATCTTGGTAGTACTTTCTCTGCTTCATCCTCTTCTGAATCAAAACAGGAAGTAGAAAAGGTTGATGTTCCGGTTAATTTTAAAGAACTCAAAAAAGTTAATAGTGATATTTATGCATGGATAAATATTCCGAATACACCTGTCGATTATCCCATACTTCGCAATGAAAATAATGCGTTTTATCTAAACCGCAATGTTGAAAAAAAGTATTCGGTTTATGGTTCAATATATACCGAAGATTATAATGCGAAAGATTTTTCAGATTTTAATACGCTAATATATGGTCATAATATGAAAAACGGCACAATGTTTGGAAGCCTTAAAAAGTTTAGGGGTGCTAAATTTTTCGAAGAGAACCGTTATATAAATGTTTATTTGGAAAATCGCATTCTTAAGTATGAGATTTTTGCCGCTTGCACTTGGGATAATAAACATATTTTGGCTTCACGTAATTTTGAAACTGCTGAAAACCGCACTGCATATATAGAAGATATTATGGCGGTTAGAGATATGAATTCGCAATTTAAGAAAGATGTTTCTGTTACGGCAGATGATAAGATTATAACCCTTTCTACATGTATGAACAATAAAAGTAAGCGTTTTATCGTTTCGGGAGTGCTTGTTTATGACAGTCAAAACCCCTCTAATTAAACATAAAAAGCTTGTTATTGTTTTAAGTATAATATTAGCGGTTGCAATTTTGGTCTCGGCAACGGTTATAGTATTTGTGAAAATCGGTGAAGCCAGGCTCCGAGAAGAACTCACCTTCGAGAATGAAGGCCTTACTGAAGAAGATGCTTATGAGGATGCAGACGAAGTTTTTTATAACGGTAATTCCTATGTTTATAATGAGGATTTAATAAATATTCTTTGTATTGGTGTAGATAAGGCTAATACTAAAGAGCATAAAGACCGACAAGCTGATGCGTTGTATCTTTTATCGCTAGATACTAATAAAAAACTTCTTAACGTTTTAGCAATATCGCGTAATACTTTGGCTGATATTGATGTTTACGATATGGATAACGATTTTTTGGGTACAGAAAAAGCTCAAATATGTTTATCTTATGTATACGGTAAGGATGATAAGCATTCAACCTTGCTTACCTGCGAGGCGGTTTCTCGCCTTTTGTATGATCTTCCAATTAATGCATATTACACGGTATTTATGGATGCTATTGGTGAAATAGTGGATGCTGTCGATGGGGTGGAGGTAGTTATTCCTGATGATATGACTGCCGCTGATAGTAATTGGAAAAAAGGTAGAAAGATTAATCTTAACCGTAATAATGTTTTGAAATTTATACAACATCGAGGCGAGACCCATGCACCACGGCTTGAAAGGCAAAAGTTATTTATAAACAATTTTATAAATAGGGCAAAGGTTGCTTTTAAAAATGATGTTACGGTTCCGATAAGCTTATATAAGAGCATTGCTAAAAACTCGGTAACAAATATAAAGCTTTCTGAAATATCATATTTAGCTACACAAATGGCAAACGCACGCTTCAAGATGCATGCGGTTTCGGGAGAAACAGGATTTGACGGTATGTACGAAACCTTTGAAGTAGATGAAGCGGCATTATATGAATCGGTTTTAAATTTATTTTATATAAAAACAAATTAAAAGGAGAAATTTAAAATGAAAAAGGTATTGGCAATTTTATTAATGGTAGTTATGGTTGCAGCTATGGGTGTTACTGCTTATGCGACACCTTCTGCAGAAGCACAGGGCGTTATTTCGGGTATAACTGCTGTTGACGGTGATGACAACGAAGTTAATTTTGCTGTTGAAAAAATCGATGGTAAGGTTAGCAAGGATTTCCAAGACACCGTTGCAGATCTTAAAACCGAAAAAGGCGACAAGTCTTTAAAGGTTGTAGGTCACTACAATGTTGAAGTTGACGAGGATGCAAATTATCCGCTTTCTGTATCTGTAAACGTTTTAGGTGTTTCTAAGAACTCTTCAGTTTACATTTTAGCACAAAAGGGTGACGAAGTAGTTGTAATCACTCCTGTAGTTAAGGGTAATAAGCTTGTATTCGATGTTGAAGAAGAATATGACCAAATCGCAGTTGTTACCGATGGCAAAACCGCAACTAAGGTTGAAAAGGAAAACGATGTTTTATCTCCTCAAACCGGTGATGTAACTGTATTTGTTGCTATAGCTGCATTTATGTCTTTAGTTGCTATTGCATTTCTTCCTAAGAAGATTAAAGACTAATTAAATTAAAACTAAAAGCTCGGCTTTAAGCCGAGCTTTTTTATATATAAATTTCATATAGAAATAATCTTAATCTCTACGAAGTAGTTTTTCAAGCTTTGGGAAAGCAGCGGTTGGCTCAAAAATTTTGTTGATAATCTTACTCATTATAGCGATAATGGGTGAGTTAATTGCGGTGGTAACAAGTGTTCCAAGTCCTAAGCTATGGAATGATGAAGTGCAAATCGTTTCAAGACTAAGGGTTTTGATGTCATCAAATAAAATCAGTGCGAGAACTGTTGAGATAACAAGTAAGGAAATATCAAACGACCATTTAACCTTGGTAATATTAATCTTGAAACGGGAAGCGATTTCCGCTACAAAAAGCTCATATACTTGAAGAGGCATATATGTATGGAAAAAGCATGCAACACCAAAAGCAGTACAGCAGTCGCCAACGATTAGCATAACCCACCTAAACCATAGTGTATTGAAAGAAAGACCGCCAAAGAGATATAAGAAAAAGTTTAGGGTGTATCCGTATATAATAGCTACCGCAAACGCGAGCAAATACCGCCAATTAAAATGGCGAATAACAAGACAAAGCACGATTAATATAAGCCCTTGAATTATATATTCTGTAACTCCGACAGTTAATCCGTTAACGAACGGGGTAAGTGCTTCGGAAATAACAAATGCGGGTGCCGCTATCATAGATACGCCCAAATTTGTTTTGGAACAAATAGAAACACCAAGTGCTACAAATATAGTTCCAAGCAGCCAAAGAAGTTCTGATGATTTTGAGATTTTTTTCATAAAGATACCCTTCAAATTGATTTTAAAACTGTTACTGATTATATCAAATATAATATTAAAAATCAATCTGCAAATTTATTATATTAAAATCATAAGATTGTTATTGACAATCACGTGACTGCGTGATATAATGTAATCAAGAACTAAAGACGAAGGTGATTATATGGCGACAACCTACCCGGGAACCACTATTGAAACACTTTCTATTTATAAGAATAGCTCTAAAACTTTGTTTGAAGGTATTTTTGCAGCCGGCGGTATTACAATGTCACAAATTTCGAATATGACAGGTCTTGAACCTTACCTTATTCAAAATTGGGTGAAACGTAAATTTTTATCTTCGCCCGTTAAAAAGCTTTATTCGAGTGAGCAGTTTGCGCGAATTTTGATTATTAATATGCTTCGTGACAGTTTGCAAATTGAAGCAATTTGTAATTTGATTGATGTTATACGTGGCGAACCAGATGAT
Organism: Acutalibacteraceae bacterium; assembly: GCA_045602785.1. Classification (GTDB taxonomy): domain Bacteria; phylum Bacillota; class Clostridia; order Oscillospirales; family Acutalibacteraceae; genus UBA737. The sequence continues at coordinate 11,602 of JAZSCF010000061.1, read as the reverse complement.
AAAAGTGATGACTTAATAGGTGATGAGGAGCTGTATCACAGATATGTAAATATGATTGCTGAGTGGGATTTTGACCTATACAATAAGTCGGATATTTTAAAAAGGGCAGAGCTTGCTGCCGAAGATTTTGAGGAAAAGAGTATAGGTGACCGACAAAAGCTAATAAGAATTTTACAGGTTATGCTTTACGCGCATGCTTCCTCAAAGCTACGTGATACGGCAAGGGAAATTTTTTCTACCCTACAATAAAGACTTTATAAGAAAGGAAAATGTTTATGTCAATAGGTGATTGGTGGAATACATTAAGTCTTGCAACGCAAATATTTTACTGTATTGCAATACCTTCAACACTAGTGCTTGTAATTCAAACATTACTTATGCTTTTTGGCCTAGGCAACGATGCGGATGGTGATTTTGATGCACCGGATGTAGATTTTGACAGTGATTTAGAAGTACCTGATACAGAACTTGATGACGGCTTGTTCGGTGGTTCGGATAGCATAGATTTAGATGATGCTTCGGGTATGGAAAGCTTGAATGTATTTACCATGCGTGGAATAATAGCGTTTTTTGTTGTATTGGGTTGGGTTGGCGTAGTTATGCAGTCCGCCAATATTAACCTTGTTTTAACGCTTTTGGTTGCTTTTATAAGTGGTTTTGCAATGATGTTGATTATAGCTTATTTATACAAAGCCATATTGAAGCTTAAAAATGACGGTACAGCTGATAACCGTAATGCATTAGGGTCCGCGGGCAGAGTTCACCTTGTAATTCCTCCGTCACGTACTGGGGAAGGAAAGGTACATATTATGCTACAGGGCGCTTATGTAGAAAGAAATGCCGTTACCGATGAGTGCGAGTCTATACCGACCGGTTGTGAAATAATTGTGGTTGGAACCAGCGGTCAGACAGACCTTGTCGTTAAACGTAAATAAATTTTAAAGGAGAAAAAATTATGGAATCTGGAGTAATCTTTTTAACTTGTGCAATAGTGTTAGTGCTTATTTCGTTTATCGTATGGATATGTTCAAGGTATAGAAAGTGTCCTTCCGATAAGATTATGGTTGTTTATGGTTCTATTGGTAAGAATAAAGACGGCACAAACCGTAGTGCAAAATGTATTCACGGTGGTGCAGAATTTGTTATTCCCGTATTTCAATCATACGCTTATCTTGATTTAACACCCATTTCTATTCAAGTTGACCTTAGAAATGCGCTTTCAAAGCAGAATATTCGTATAGATGTTCCTTCAAGATTTACTGTTGGAATTTCTACCGAGCCCGGTGTTATGCAAAATGCGGCAGAACGTTTGCTAGGATTACAGCTTTCTGAAATTCAAGAGCTTTCTAAAGATATTATTTTTGGTCAGCTTAGACTTATCATAGCTACAATGGATATTGAAGAAATTAATACCAACCGCGACAAATTCCTTGCAGCTGTAAGTGAAAACGTAGAAACCGAACTCAAGAAAATTGGTTTACGATTAATAAACGTTAACGTAACTGACATTAGTGATGAGTCCGGATATATTGCAGCTTTAGGTAAGGAAGCTGCTGCTAAAGCTATTAACGATGCTAAAAAGAGCGTTGCTGAACAGGATAGAGAAGGTTCTATTGGTGAAGCAAATGCCAAAAAGGAACAAAGAATAGAAGTTTCTAAGGCTGATTCGTTAGCTATCGAGGGTGAAAACGAGGCTAAAATGAAGATTGCAATGTCTGAAGCCGCTCTTAAAGAGAAAGAAGCTGAAGCACAAAAAATTGCAACCACAGCCGAGAAAACTCAGGCAGCTAAGGCACTTGAAGAATCTTATGCAGCTGAACAGGCAGCTGAAAAAGCAAGACGCGATAAAGAAAAGGCAACTCTTGAAGCTGATGTTATTGTTAAAGCAGAAGCTAAAAAGAAAGAAATGGAACTTGAAGCTGAAGCTTTGGCAGAACAAATACGCCGTAAAGCACAAGGTGAGGCTGATGCTATCTTTGCTAAAATGGAAGCTCAGGCAAGAGGTGCTGAAGAAATTCTTAAAAAGCAAGCAGCAGGTTTTGCTGAAATTGTAAAATCGGCAGGCGGAAATGCAGAAGCTGCTTTGAAACTACTTATTGCTGATAAGCTTGAAGACCTTATGCGCGTTCAGGTTGACGCAGTTAAGAATATTAAGATTGATAAGGTTACTGTATGGGACGGCGGTCAAAATGGTGACGGTAAGACCTCTACCGCAAACTTTATTTCGGGGATGATGAAGTCTGTACCTCCACTTGATGAGGTTTTTGCAATGGCAGGAATGCAATTGCCATCACTGCTAGGTCAAAAGATTCCCGAAGAAAGCGAAGATGCGGCTATAGATACTGCACCTGTTGAAGAAGTAATTGCAGATACTGCAGATGACAGTAGCGAAGAATAACAGATAAGTTCTAAAAAAGAGTAGCGACCAATGGTTGCTGCTCTTTCGTACTTTCGCTAATATAACCCTTTAAAACTAAAGTTTACCATTTTATTTTTAAGAAAACGGGTTAAGATTATGCAATATTACTATTTACTTTTTTGTTGAAATAATTATAATATTTGTTATAGTTATTTTATTAAAAGGGATGTTATATATTGAAGAGCTTCTATCTTAAACCTAAGTTTTTTTCTGTTATAAAAAACTACTCGGCTGGGCAACTGATAAGTGATATTATTGCGGGTGTTATAGTTGCAATAATCGCTTTGCCTTTATCAATAGCGCTTGCTTTGGCCTCGGGTGTTGCACCTGCTTGCGGTATTTACACTGCAATTGCGGCAGGCTTTTGTGTTTCGCTTTTTGGCGGTAGCCGTATACAAATTGCAGGTCCTACAGCGGCGTTTGCATCCATTGTTGCGGGCATTGTTGCTACACAGGGTATGGATGGATTGTTTATTGCCACCATTCTTGCGGGTGTAATGCTAATTTTAATGGGTATTTTCCGCTTTGGCTCGCTTATAAAATTTATACCCCACACAATAACAACAGGCTTTACAGCTGGTATAGCGCTTACAATTCTTATTGGTCAAATAAAGGATTTTCTTGGTATTACATATGCAGATGGGGTAAAGCCTATTGAAACAATAGAAAAAATTGAAGCTAATATTGAGTTTATTGGTAGCTTTTCATGGCAAGCACTTGTTGTAGGTGCTGTAAGCCTTGCGGTGCTTATAATCTATCCTAGATTCGAGAAAAAATTACCACCTTCGCTTATAGCGGTTTTGGTAGGCGCACTTATGGTAGCGTTTATACCCGGTTTTGATTCAGGGGTATATACAATAAGCGACCTTTATACCATTCCGTCAGGGCTTCCTAAGGTTGATTTTGCTGGTATGGATTTAAGCTTTGAAAAAATATCAGCGGTTATACCTGATGCTTTCACAATTGCAATTTTAGCGGCTATTGAATCACTTCTATCCTGCGTTGTAGCTGACAGTATGGTGAATTCCCGCCATAACTCAAATGCTGAGCTAGTAGGTCAAGGTATTGGTAATATTGCTTCGGTATTATTTGGTGGTATTCCTGCAACAGGTGCCATAGCAAGAACTGCGGCAAACGCTAAAAATGGCGGTAGAACTCCCGTAGCAGGTATGGTTCACGCTATTGTTCTTTTACTTGTGCTTTTATTCCTTATGCCTTATGCAGGACTTATTCCTATGCCGACTATTGCCGCAATATTATTTATGGTGGCTTACAATATGAGTGAATGGAAAAAGTTTGTATCAATTGTAAAAACAGCACCCAAAAGTGACATACTTATTCTTGTTGTAACATTTGTGCTTACAGTTATCTTTGACCTTGTTGTTGCGATTGCTGTGGGAATGGTGCTTACCGCTATGCTATTTATAAAGCGAATGAGTGATGAAACCTCGGTTAATGGTTGGAAATACATTGACCCCGAAACTGATGTAGACGGTATTGAATTAAGGGTTGTTCCAAAGGATGTAAGAGTTTACGAAATAAGCGGACCGCTATTCTTTGGCGCCGCTGATAAAATTCCCGAAATTATTCTTAAAGATTATACCCGTTGTCTTATTTTAAGAATGCGCTCTGTACCTTCACTCGATTCAACTGCACTTAATGCATTAGAGTTGCTTTATAAGAAGTGCCAAAAGCAGAATGTAAGACTAATTCTTTCACATGTTAACGAACAACCCTTACAGGTTATGCGCAAGTCCGGTTTTTATGATATGGTGGGTGAAGAAAACTTCTCTAATCATATTGATGATGCACTTAAAAAAGCGAGTGCACAGTAAAAATATAAGTTGATATTTTAAAAGACCTTGTTTATAACAAGGTCTTTTAAATTTTTGATTTATGTGTTCGAGCCGCCTACATATTTTTCATTTTTTGGATTTAAGCGCTTTTATAACTTTTTTACACAAAACTAACTCGCTTGTGAAATTTGAGTGTGCCCTAATTGTTTTGCCATCTATGTTCGTTTCAACAATTTTCTTGTGTCGCTTTTTTAACCTTTTATAATAATTTTTAATCAAAGGAATGAAACGAACATCCTTTAATTTTTCAATGACCCAAAGATAAGGAATACCATAATAATCTTTTTCTTCTTCGAAAAGTTCAAGAAACCATTCATCAATTAATGATTTTTCTTTATCAGAGAGGTTATCAAACTCTATAGCAGCATACTCCGCCGAACGCCCCATAGAAATACCATAAGTTTCGGGAGAAAAAGCATCGTAAAATATTTTAAACTCTTTTGAAAGAGCATCAAAATCAAATGTCATTTTGAAGTCTCCTTTGCAGTATTTAATGATGCTATTAACATTCTTTTTATTTCTTCTGCAAGTGAAAGCAAACTATCAAAATCATAATCAATTAAACTTGTTCTTTTTAAAAGTTTAAGCCAATAAATACTTTCGCCTGTCTCTTTAAGGGAAATATGTAATTTAGAAATGAAATCAGCTTTGCTGTTACCATAAACCGCTTCATTTATGTTTGCTCCAACACTGGTGGCAGAGCGTAGTAATTGTTTTGCAATAGTTGTATCTTTTCTTGTTTTAGAAAATGCGTCATAAAATAAAACAATTTGTGTTGAAAATTCAAGTGATTTTTCAAGTAATGGACTGTTCATTATGTTCACCTCTAAATGAATTATATCATAATTCACTCTTTAAATCAACGCTTTGCGTAGCAAAGCACCTTTTCTCTTATTTCTTCTCTCTTATCTTTTATCTGGAAACGACAATTTTAGAGAAGAGAGAAGAATGAAAAGAGAAAAATTAAGAGAACAAAAAGAAACGACAACTTTCTTGTCGAAAATTGTCGTTTCTTTTTGGCACGCTGAAAGGGATTCGAACCCCCGACCCTCTGCTTAGAAGGCAGATGCTCTATCCAACTGAGCTATCAGCGCATAGTCGGTTTTTAACACCGCCAAGTATTATACCACATACATTCAAAATAATCAAGCATTTTTTAAAATTAGTTGTATTTAATTTAAAAAGAATAAGTGACGGGTGTTTTCCTTTGAAAACACCCGTTTTAAATTACTTATACAACCTTACCTTTTCTAATTCGATAGGTTTTAGAACCAACCTTTACTCTGCCCGAGAATTTAAGCTGTGCATAACCTTTGTTTACGTAGTATTTCTTTCCCGAGTAGGTTATGATTGCTTTTGACTTATACCATTTGCCTTTTTTGATAGCGTAATATTTTCCGCTTTTTTTATACAAAGTATTGGTTTTAGAACTCCATTTACCCTTTTTAATGTAGTAATATTTGCTTTTGTATTTAACAAGGCCTGTGGTAGTTTTTGCCCATTTGCCTTTCTTAATATAGTAATACTTATCCTTATAGATAATTAGTCCGGTCTTGGTTTTAGCCCATTTACCTTTTCTTATATAGTAGTACTTATCCTTATAGATAATAAGACCGGTTTTATCCTTAGACCATTTACCCTTGTAAATATAGTAGTATTTGTCTTTATAAATAATTAGTCCTTTTTTTGTATTATCCCACATACCTTTTTTTATGTAGTAATACTTATCTTTGTAGATTATAAGACCTGTTTTTGAGCTGCGCCATTTACCTTTATAAATATAATAGTATTTTCCGTCATACTCTACAACGCGTTTGGCGGTATTATCCCATACACCTTTTTTAACGTAGTATAGTTCGCCTTCGTGTTTGACAAGTGTTGTGTGATTGGCTTTTTCACCATCAACATAATAATAAAGCTTGCCGTCGGCTTCTTTATTAAGGTAGCCTTTTGCATTATATACCTTTAGTGTGGCATCTTTTTGCGCAGTTACGGTAAGTTTATAGGTTTTGGAAACCCCCGTTTGCGACTTGAGCTTAAGACTGATGGTATTAACACCTTTTTTAAGTGGAAAAACATCATCACTTTGGTATGTGGCGCCATCGTGTAGCTTGTAATAAACCTTTACATCACCATCAACATTAAGTGAGTATTTTGTTGTGTAGTAATTATAATTTATTTGACCATCTGCCGCTAAATCTTCAAAATAGTAGTTGTTATATTTTTGGCTTTTAGACGGTAGTTTAGAAACGGATGATGGCAAAGATTCAAATACAGGGATACGGAAGGTGAGAGCCATATCATAAAGCGCAGAGTATGTTGTTTTTAATCTTGTTGAAGAACTAAGAGAATCGGCAACATTCTGAGCATATTGATGCCAAAGCTTATCGGGATTCAATACATTGTAATTTTTATAAAAATATGTATCCTGACCTACCGAAATATAGCCCGAAGCGTATTTTTTTGCGCCGCCAAGAATTGACTCGGTAGGGGTGAACCAACCTTGTTCATAGGCGTATTTTGAACCGTTTTTAAGTATATCTTTATCGGTGGTACCGCTGGCATTAAAGTTAAAGAAATTATAAACCTTTTTGTCTTTATGCTCTGCCTTACCGTTAGTAAATGTTGTTCCCTTAGTGCCTTGCTCCTGAATGATGGTAGCAGCTAAGACATAGGCATTAACACCTGATTTTTTTGCGGCATATCTTATTGCGGTTGCATATTTTTTGTTGTAATATTTATCCTTTTTATCGGTTATTTTAGCATCAAGGAATGTACCGTCAACTATTTCTTCAATGCCGTCTTTGGTTTGCGAATCGTCATCGAAAGACTGTTGCATATATACATAAATATCATTTGCATTAAGGAAGTTGCGTGGGTCCATATAGTATGCTATAACCTTTTTCTCGGCACCGTAGCGACCGCCATCTGTTTTAACAAATTTATTAGTAGACCAATTAAAGCAACCTTCGCGCATAGAACGCCATGAGTTATAGCTTGTGTCTACAAGCTTGCGAAATTCGGTATCCTGTGCTGCTACCGCTTCTGTAAATGTGGTAGGTACTTTGTCTGCAACAAATTTCCAATTAGGGTATATAGCGTGTAATAGCATTAAATCGTTATGATAGCTTTCAGGAAAAGCGGAAAGCTTTTTCTTGAAACTAGAATCAATGGTATATTTTTTAACCGTAATTAAATCCTCGCGAACATAACCTTTCACGGTTTTAGAGTCTTTAGTATACGAAACATTGTACCAAGTATAAACAACCTGTTTTTCTTTTCCGTCCTTGTCGGTTACGGTTTTGGTTGCGCCGTTAGCATCTTTAACGCTATCAAGCACATTTACAGTTAATTTAGAAACTTTTGCAACCGCATCGGAAGCGGTAGTTGCTTTTTCACGAATATTAACACCATTTCCAGATATATAGCCGATTTTATAGCTTTCGGCAGAAACGGTGAACGCAGTAAAGGGGATAACACCTAATATTAGAATAAAGGTTAATAAAAACGCTGTAAGTTTTTTTACTTTTTTCAATATAGTACCTCCTATTTTATTACTTTATAGCCTGCCTGTTCAACTGCTGTTATTAAGGCTTCTTTAACATCCTTTGTAGATTTAACGGTAGCGCTATCGCTTTGGTGGCTTACATCTGCGCTAACAACACCGTCAATTTCTTCTAAAACATTTTTAACGCGTGCTTCACAATGTGGACACATCATACCTTCGATTTTAAGGGTTGTAGTAATATCCATTTTTCGTTTCTCCTTATGTTTGATTTTTCGGTCATTTTTATTATTGTAGACCTTAAAGAAGTTAAGCCTTAACGCATTTGTTACAACGCAAAAAGAAGAAAGGCTCATAGCGGCGGCGCCGAACATTGGGTTTAACTGCCAACCGAAGATGTTTATAAATACACCTGCTGCTAAGGGGATGCCTATACAGTTATATAAAAAAGCCCAAAACAGATTTTGGTGGATTATTCTAAGTGTTGCGCGGGATAGTCTTATAGCGGCGCTAACATCTAAAAGACTGCTTTTCATAAGTACGGTATCTGCCGCATCTATAGAGGCATCGGTACCTGTACCTATGGCTATGCCTATATCGGCGCTTGTAAGGGCAGGGGCATCGTTAATGCCGTCGCCAACCATTGCAACAACATCGTTTTGTTTAAGATTACGAACAATTTCAGCCTTGCCGTTTGGTAAAACTTCGGCATAAACTTTACTAATTCCAACCTTATTTGCTAGGGCATTAGCAGTACGAATATTGTCGCCACTTATCATTATAACAGAAATCCCTAAGTTTTTCAACTCTTTAATAGCTTCGGAGCTGTCATGCTTTAAGGTGTCGGCTACTGCGATAATACCTAAAAAGCTATTGTCAAGAGAAAAGAATAGGGGAGTTTTACCTTCAGCAGCAAGTGATTGTGCGGTTTTTAGGGCATTTTCGGGGATACATTCACCTATAAAGCCCGAATTACCGCCTTTGAGTATTTTGTTATCAAGTGTAGCAGAAAGTCCGTGGCCTGCTTCGGATTTAAAATTGGAAATTGTAAGGAGTTGAATATCATCATTTTCACCCTTATTTACAACCGCTTTTGCTAAGGGGTGTTCACTTTGTTTTTCGAGTGAATATGCATAGGTCAAAAGCTCGGTTTCAGAAATACTATGCGGTAGAATATCAGTAACCGATGGTATTCCCATAGTTATAGTGCCTGTTTTGTCAAGTGCGATTGCGGTTACTTTACCAAGGCGTTCTAATGCGGTTGCATTTTTAAATAGAATACCGTTTTTAGCACCCTTACCGCTACCAACCATTATAGCAACAGGGGTTGCAAGACCCAATGCACACGGACAGCTAATAACCAAAACCGAAATAGCGCGGGCGAGTGAAAAACCAATACTTTGCCCTAAAATAAGCCATACTGCAAGGGTGATTAAAGCGATAATTATAACAACGGGTACAAATATACCCGATACTTTATCCGCGATTTTGGCTATAGGAGCTTTGGTGGCGGCGGCTTCGCTTACAGTTTTTATAATTTGCGCTATGGCGGTATCTTCGCCAACCTTTAGCGCTTTGCATTTTAAAAAGCCCGAGCGGTTTATTGTGCCGCCTGAAACGGTACTGTTTACGGTCTTTTCTACGGGTATGCTTTCGCCGTTAAGCATTGATTCATCCACAGCACTAAAACCTTCAATAACTACACCGTCTACCGCTATACTTTCACCAGGCTTTACTGTAAAAATATCGCCTATGGCAATTTCTTCTAAAGGTATTGTTAATTCATTACCGTTTTTTATAACAGTTACGGTTTTGGGCGTTAAATCCATAAGGCTTTTAAGCGCGTTTGTGGTTTTACCCTTTGCGCGTGCTTCAAGCATTTTACCTAAGGTTATAAGTGCTAGAATCATAGCAGATGATTCAAAATATAAATCGTGTAAATATTGTGCGCTGTTTGTTTTTATAATTAAAGCAAGCATTGCGCTGCTATAAACAAAACCGGAAATGGAGCCGAGAGCTACAAGTGTATCCATATTAGGTGCTTTATTTTTTAACCCCAAAAAACCGTTTATAAAAAACTTTTTATTTATTACCATTACAATAACGGTTAAAGTAAATTGAATAAAAGCTATTATAGCAGGGCTACTGCTTAAAAAATGGGGTAGGGGTAGATGCCACATAGTATACCCCATAGAAATATACATAAGTACCGCCAAAAAGCCCAAAGAAGCAATAAGTCGGCGCTTTAATATTGGGGTTTCGTTATCCTTTAAAACAGAGTCTGAATCGGGACTTGTTACTACACTATATCCCGCTTTTTCTACTGCGTTTATAATCTCTTTATCGCTTGCTTTACCTACTACGGTCATAGAGTTTGTAAGTAAATTAACTGTACAATTATCTACGCCAGGCAGTGCCGATACAGCTTTTTCTACCCTTGCACTGCAAGCGGCACAGCTCATACCTTTAATACCATAAGACTTCATCAGTTAGTCACCTCTAACTAAAATTATACATTTGCAAAACTTTAAAGTCAATACAGTTAACCGAAAAAACTTTTTCACATATTATGTAATGTAGAAATTATAGTGATTATTTTTGCAAGTTTCAGGCAAGAATATTATCGGAGTGTGAAATAAATATGAATATAAAACGCGGAGAAATTTATTACGCAGATTTAAGCCCTGTAATTGGTTCTGAGCAAGGCGGAGTTCGACCTGTACTTATTATTCAAAACGATATTGGAAACCGTTATAGCCCTACGGTTATTGCGGCGGCAATCACAAGCCAATGCTACAAAACAAAGCTTCCTACACATATTTCGGTAGAAGCTAATAACTGTGGACTTGCAAAAAATTCTATTGTTTTGTTAGAGCAGGTAAGGACTATTGATAAAAAGCGCCTTAAAGAGCGAATGGGCGTTTTGGATACTGCCGATATGGGCAAGGTGGACAAGGCGCTTGGCGTAAGCTTTGGGCTAGGGTGAATTTTTATAAAATCTTTAAAGAGCCGTTTTCGGCTCTTTTTTAATTTATAATTTAAAATCGCACAAGAGAAAACAAGAGAAAACAGGAGAAAACGCGAGAAAATGAAAGAAAGTTAAATGTAAATTAAAAATTTTAAAAAAATGTGTTGACAAGGGTTTTTCGTTGTGGTATTATATTCAGGCTGAGCAACAAAAAGAAGTTGCATACTATCAAATTTTTGGAGGTTTTTAAATGAATACATTTATGGCAAAACCTGCTGAAATTCAGCGTAAATGGTATATTATCGACGCAGCTGGCAAACCCCTTGGCCGCACAGCAGTTAAGGTTGCGGATTTACTTCGCGGTAAGGTTAAGCCTGAGTTCACCCCACATGTAGATTGCGGTGACCACGTTGTAGTTATCAATGCTGAAAAGGCAGTTTTAACAGGTAACAAATTACAAAACAAGTTTTATCGTCGTCATACAGGCTATATCGGCGGTCTTAAGGAAGTTAAGTATGCTACCCTTATGAACACCCGTCCTGAGCTTGCTATGGAGCTTGCTGTTAAAGGCATGGTTCCCGATACTACTATCGGCCGCAAGGCTTTAACCAGACTTCACGTTTACGCTGGTGCTGACTACAAGCAAGTAGCTCAGAAGCCCGAAGTTTACGAATTTTAAGAAAGGAGTAATGCACAATGTTTGAAGGACAAAGTTATTTTTACGGCACAGGTAGAAGAAAGTCTTCTGTAGCTCGTGTTCGCGTTTACAACGGTACCGGTAAAATCACTATCAATGACAGAGACATTGATGATTACTTCGGTCTTGAAACCTTAAAGCTTATCGTTCGTCAGCC
>JAZSCF010000060.1:0-21108 GCA_045602785.1 Acutalibacteraceae bacterium | reverse complement strand
TTATTTTTACGGCACAGGTAGAAGAAAGTCTTCTGTAGCTCGTGTTCGCGTTTACAACGGTACCGGTAAAATCACTATCAATGACAGAGACATTGATGATTACTTCGGTCTTGAAACCTTAAAGCTTATCGTTCGTCAGCCTTTAAATCTTACAGGCACTGCTGATAAGTTTGATATCGTTTGCCGCGTTGCAGGCGGAGGTGTTACCGGGCCAGGCGGTGCTATCCGTCACGGCATTTCGCGCGCTCTTCTTCAGTTTGATGGCGAGCTTCGCGCTGAACTTAAGAAGGCAGGTCTCTTAACACGTGACCCAAGAATGAAGGAAAGAAAGAAGTACGGTCTCAAAGGCGCTCGTCGTGCTCCTCAATTCTCAAAGAGATAATCTGTATTATTTCAAAATTTACAAGCTCTGCTTTGCAGGGCTTGTTTTTTTGCACGACTCGCGCTCGTCGTGGCGCTGACGGCGCCCGTCCCCTTTGTCACTTCGTGACATCTCCCCATTTTATGGGGAGTAACCCCAGTTCTCAAAGAGATAATTACTATTATTTCAAATTTTACAAGCTCTGCTTTGCAGGGCTTGTTTTTTATTATAAAAAAGTACTATGACATACAAGATGTCACAGTACTTTTGATTTTGGTTTGTTCACGAATGAACTTGAATTTTATTAGCTGATTTATGAGCCTATTGTTTTTGTTAAAATATCGAGTGCGTTTATAAATCGTTTAATATCTCTTGTTGTCTTTTTTTGCTAAACCCTTTAAGAATTAAATTGTATGATTTATCGACTAGTTCTCTTAACAAATCATCAGGAACTTCGCCATCTGGTTTGATAGAATTCCAATGAACTTTATTCATATAAAAACCTGGCACAATATCATCATACTGTTTTCTTAAAAACTCGCCTTCAAGTGGTTCGAGTTTTAGTGTTATGTAATAGGGTTTGTCATTATCATCAAGGCAAACTGCCACAAACATTTTTCCGCCTATCATATAACGAACCCAATTCCAATTTTCAGTGTTTTTTGTTACACCTGATTTTTTCATTAAATATTCATCGAGCCAAGGATATTTCATACGTATATCTTCCTTATCTATAATGTAATTTTATATAAAGAGAATCGTATTTCCATCAGGGTCGGTCAAAATTAACTCTGTACCACCCCAAAAAGTTTTAAAAGGTTCAGGACATTCAATTCCGGCCGCCTTAATATTTTCGTATATTTCATATACTTTTCCATTTGTGGTAAAATACAAATTATTACAACAAGGTTGTTCTTTTCCTTCGGGGATAGACCATATCCACATAACAGGTTCTTTCTCGTCGGTTAGTGCCAAAGCAGCACCAAAATAGTCATCAGACTCTTTTTCTTGCACTACTCTAAAACCTAATGACTTATAAAAATCAAAGAGTTTTTGCGGTTGTTTTGAATAAAAATTAAGTCCGTGAAAATTCAAATTCATTGTCTTTCCGCCTTTGTGATTACAGTTTTCTTAAATTGTCTATTCTTTCAGGGTTCTCAGATGATGCCCATTCTTTTAACATATTACAAGGAAATTGATAACACTTTCCACAATGTTCTTGGTTCTTTTGAGAATTGCATTTATATAAATCACACTCTCCCCAAAATACTTTTCCCTCAATGGTTTTACAACCCTTACAATTTTGTTCTGTTTTGAATTTACAAGAATCACAATCAATTCCACAAATACTATAGTTCGCCATAATATAATACACATTCCTAATTACAATTTTTTCAATTAATTATATCATATTTTTAATATCTTTGCAATCCTTGTGAATATTCGTTTTAAAATGATTATCTACATATGACGGGGTACGGTTCTATGTCCTTTGTTTTTCGTTATTTACTTTTTGGTTAATTAATGTTATACTACAAAGACACTAATTCTAGCAAAGGAGTTTATTATGAGCAAAAAGATATCTATTATGTTATCGGTTTTCTTATTTTCGATAGCGGTTACTTTGATTGATGCTTTTATACACCCTAATTATTTTGTTAAAATACCAATTAAAATTGTTTTCTTTTTGGCTTTGCCGATGTTGTTTTTTCTAAAAAACAAGGACGTTTTTGGGGAATTTAAAAAACTGTTTGTTTTCAAAAAAAGCGGAATATTTAAAGCTTTTTTACTAGGCTTTGGTGTATATGCGGTTATAGTTTTGGGTTATTTACTTACAAGAAATATAATTGACTATTCTAATGTAACATCAAACCTAACCGACGGTATGGGAATTACTGCTAATAATTTTGTATATGTTTCGTTATACATTTCGCTTATGAATTCATTTCTTGAAGAATTTTTATTTAGAGGCTTTGGATTTATAACCTTGAAAAAATATACAACCAGAAAAACGGCATACATATTTAGTTCTGTATTATTTGCAATATATCATGTTGGTATGCTTGTTGGTATGTTTAATTTCGGGGCTTTGCTATTAATGCTTGTGGGACTTATTATTGGCGGATGTATCTTTAATTATCTTAACGAGTTAAACGATAATATTTATCCATCCTGGTTTGTTCATATGTTTGCTAATTTCGCAATAAATACGGTTGGATTTATTTTGTTTGGAATATTGTAAGGTCTTATTTACAGCACTCACAAAAATGGGTGCTGTTTTATATTTTAGCTTATTTTTTTATTTACAAACTATTAAAAAAATGATATTATATATATGTTATACTATTTTTAAATAAACTACGGAGGTTTAGATATGGTAGAGGTAAAAAACCTTACTAAAAAGTATGGAACACACCTTGCTGTAAGTGATGTTAATTTTAACATCCAAAAGGGCGAGATTATTGGTTTCCTAGGCCCTAACGGTGCGGGTAAATCTACAATAATGAATATTTTAACAGGTTATCTTTCACTAAGCGAAGGTGAGGTTAAAATAGACGGATTTGACATTATGGATAATCCCGAAGAAGCTAAAAAGCGTATTGGCTATTTGCCTGAAATTCCGCCTTTATACATAGATATGAAGGTTAGGGAATACCTTAATTTTATTTTCGATTTAAAGAAGGTTAAGTTCCCTAAAAAAGCTCATATTGATGAAATTATGAAGCTTATTAAAATTGACCATGTGGCTAACCGTCTTATTAAAAACCTTTCAAAAGGTTACCGCCAGCGTGTAGGCTTTGCGCAAGCACTTATAGGCAACCCCGATATACTTATTTTGGACGAGCCAACAGTTGGTCTTGACCCTAAGCAGATTATTGAGATTAGAAACCTGATTTCTCGCCTTGGTAAAAACCATACTATCATCCTTTCATCACATATTTTGTCGGAAATTCAGGCAGTATGTAAGCGCGTAATTATTATAAACAAGGGTAGAATTATTGCAGATGATTTACCTGAAGCATTATCAGACAAGCTATCCGACGACCGCGCTTTAGTTGCAAGAATTGAAGGTAATGAAAGTGATATGCTTGAAGCATTAAAAACAGTTAAGGGCGTAAAATCGGTTATGTCTATGGGTTGTAAGGAAGGCGGAACATTTGACTTCCTTATAGAGCCGGAAGAAAATTCGGACATACGCAAGGCTGTGTTTGAGCGCGTTGTTTCAAGAGGTAAGAGCATTTTATCATTAAACTCTAACAAATTATCTCTTGAGCAGGTGTTCTTAAGACTTACTGAAGCCGAAACCTACGAAGAATCAAGAAAATTATTGGGCTACGATGTAGAACCAGAAACCGAAGCTGAAGTTTTGGATGAAATCCAAGTTGAATCAGAAACAGAAAAGGAGGAGAATGAATAATGTTAGCGATTTTTAAAAGAGAATTTAAATCTTATTTTTCTACTCCTATAGGCTATATTGTTTTAGCTGCATTTTACTTCTTTTTAGGTCTTAATTTCTGGGATATATTCTCTTACGGTGCACCGCAGGTTGAATATGTTATCTCTCAAATGCTTACAGTTGCAGTATTCTTACTCCCAATACTTACAATGCGCCTTATGAGTGAGGACCGTAGACAAAAGGTTGACCAAGCATTATTTACTGCCCCTGTTAAGCTTACATCGGTAGTTTTGGGTAAATTTTTTGCGGCGTTTGCAGTTTATGCAATAGCCTTTGTACCTACAATTATTTTTGAAATTATTATTTTGACCTATGTTAGTGTAAATGTATTTACATATCTTTATGCGCTTTTAGGTATTCTGCTTTTGGGTAGTGCCTTAATTGCCATTGGTATGTTTATTTCCTGCCTTACTGAAAGCTCGGTTATATCGGCAATACTTACTTTGGTAATTAACCTTTTAACCCTTTATATGACCTCACTTTCACAAATTATAACAGTTGAGTGGATATCCAAGATATTCGAAAAAATGGCATTTATCAATATGTATTCAAACTTTGGGCAAGAGTATTTCTCTTTACCCGATGTGTTCTATTTCTTAAGCATTACCGTGGCATTTTTATTCCTTTGTGTGCGCGCGCTTGAGAAGAGAAGATGGGCTTAAAGGAGGTATTTTACAATGAATGATAAGAACATAACAAATACCGAAACCCAACTTAATGGAGAAAATATGGCAAAAAAGAAATTTAACTTTAAATTACCTGATTTTAAAAATAAAGCAGTTTTCAAGCGCGGGGGATATGCGATTGTAATTACTGCAGTAGTTTTAGTAGGTATTATTGTATTTAACATTCTTCTTTCGGCTTTATCGAACCGCTTTATGCTTGTTTATGATATGACTGCCGACAAGGTACACTCTATTAGTGAAGACAATATTAAGTTTATTAAAAATATTGACAAAGAAGTTAAGCTAACTGTTTGTGCTAAAAAGGAAGAATATAGCAATTATATGAGCTATTACGCACAGGAATATAATGTTAGCTCTAATTCGGGCGATTATTCTGACTATTACGAGCAAACAGTAAACCTAATTGAAAAGTACAATAACTACAATAGCAAAATTGAAATAGAGTTTATTGATACTCAGGATTCTTCCTTCTCAAAAATATTATCAACTTACTCTAACGAAGAACTTCACTATGGTGATATTATTGTAAGCTGTACATTTGATGGCACCGAGCGTTATAAAATTGTAGGCTATGAAGATATATACGATTTATACGAAGATACTTCTATGCAGCAGTATTACGGATATACTACGGTTATGGTTCAGGGTAATAATGTAGAAACTGCTTTAACAAGTGCAATTGCTTATGTTATAAACGATGAACAAAAGAAGGTTGCTTTCTTAACCGGTCACTCTAAGGAAGATTTGTCGGGTAATTACCGCAAGCTTTTAGAAACCAACAACTATGATGTTGATGTTATTGAAGATGAAATTGTAAACAAGCTTTCAGATGAATATGACGCGATTTTCTTAATAGCGCCTAACAAAGACTTTATTGAAGATGAAATTAAATGTATTTCGGATTTTCTTGATAACGGCGAAAAATACGGCAAAGGCTTTGTATTTATAGCAGATGCCGCTGCACCTTATCTTGACAATTTGTATGGTTTCCTTGAAGAATGGGGAATAGAAGTAGGCGACGGTCTTTTATTTGAAACCGATTCTAACTATCACTTAGAAGGTACACCTACCGCTATTGGTACATTCCCATCAACTGAGGATGAAATTGTAAACGGTATGAGCTACTGTATTACAAGCTCTAATATTCCGTTAAGCCCTGTTTTCAACGAAGAGGGCGATAAAAAGGTTACTGCTTTTTACACAACAAGTCCTTCGGTTGTAGCAGCACCTAAGGGTACTGCAAACTCTTGGAAGGGTGCCGATGAATATGAAAAGGCATCCTACGCTTCTATCATACAGTCACAAAGAACAACTTACGATAGCAATAGCAATTTACTTAAAAACAATGTAATTGCACTTTCCAGTGTGGACTTTATTGCTTCGGAGCTTGCTGAATACGAGCAAACAAGTAACAAAAATATGTCATTTGCAGTAGCAGAGCGCGCAGTTGCAGCAGAGGATACAGGTATATCCTTTGTTACTAAAACTATAACCGAAGAAAGCTTTGCGGCTTCTGTTACTGAAACTGCAGCTGATACTATTAAATGGATATTTATGATTTTACTTCCAATAGCTTGTGTTGTTACTGGAATAATTGTATACATTAGGAGAAGAAATGCTTAATGGATAATTTACCAAATAATGAAAACAAAATAGAAAATGAAGAATTTTCTACCGTTTTTTCTGACCCTACTGCACATATTGAAAAGAAAAAAGTAAAAAACAGTAAGCGTTCCTTAAAGGCGTTATCGTTACTATTAATTGTTGCAATACTTATTTGCGGTACTGTTGCAGTAATAAAGTTTATTCCCGAAAAGGAAAATAAGAATAATGACAACGATGAAATTACTGTTTTAGACTATGAAGATACAGATATTAAAGAAATTACTGTAGAAAACAAAAATGGCAGTTTTAATCTATATTCTAAAGTGGTTGAAAGTGAAGACCAAGCCACAGGTGATACTATTAGCAAAACCTTTTGGTATTTAAAGGGTTACAATAAGGAATTCACTTCAAGTGACGCTTTACAAAGTATAGTTAATGATGCTGTAGATATGGATGCTATTCGCGAAATCACATCCCGAAGTGATAAGGACTGCGGTTTAGAAAAACCGGTAGTCACCGCAAAGGTTACAGATAATGAAGGTAAAACCTTTACCTTAAAGGTTGGTGCTAAATCGCCTGACAGTGCGGGTGTTTATGTAAAAACATCTAAAGACGACAAAATTTATCTTGTAGGTGATATGCTTGATGAAACGCTTACGTTTACTGAACTTGATGTTGCTTCTACAGAATCTCAAACACCTATAACTCTTGACGATAAGTATAAATCCTATATCGAAAACGGTGTTGTTGCAAAGGTTGACAGCATTACTGTATCGGGCAAAAACTTCCCCGAAGATATAGAGCTTAAAATGAATGATAATGCCGATCTTGGTGGCTATATGCCTTTCTATGTATCAAAACCTGTTAAGAGAACTGCCGATACAAATGCGAGCCAAATGCTAGCTCTCTTTGCCCAAGGATTTGATGTAATAGGTGCATATTCTTATGATGTTAAAGCTGCGACAATAGAAAAGTTGGGTCTTAACAAACCTGATTTTTCAGTTACCGCTAAAATTAAAGATTACACCTATTCTTACAAATTTAAAAAGCAAAGCGACGGTAATTATGCTGTAATTGGTAATGATAGCAAAAATGTTAAAAAGATAGATGCTAACAATTTTGGTTTTTTAAATTACACCGCACACGATTTTTATAGCAAGACTATATTTATAACCCCAATTGACGGTGTTAAAAATTTAAAAATTGAAACCAAGGATGATACCTACAACTTTAGTATTGCACTTAAAGAAGACGGAGATTCGGTTAACAAGTATCTTATAGAATGTAACGGTAAAACCTATAATTCTTCTTACTTCCAAGCGTATTACGGATTTTTATGCGCTTTGCAGTGTATGGATTTTGAGGTGGAAAATCTCACCCAAAAACCCGAGCTTAAAATGACCTTTATCTACGATGATAAAGATAAGGAGCCAACTGTTATTGAGTATAAAAAAATCAACGCTACAAGATATCAGTATGAAATTGATGGCGTGGCTATGGGTAGAATAGGTTCTTCAAGCTATAATAAAATATACAAAAACCTTGAACGCCTTTTAGCCGGCAAACAAGTAATTGTAAATTAATAAAAATCACTAACCCACAAAGTAGTTTTACTTTGTGGGTTTTAAAGTTTTAAATAAAATAAAAAAATTTTAAAAGTTTTGCTTACATAAAAATTTTTCTTTTGGTATAATTAAAGTATCAAAAGGCGGTGTTTTTATGTATAAAATAGGTGATAAGGTGGTTTACGGACAAGTTGGTGTTTGTACCATTACCGATATTTGTGAAAAGGTTTTAATTAAAAGGCAAAAGCGTGAATATTATGTGCTAAAGCCGGTAGATTTTGATAATAATCTCATTTATGCGCCCATAGAAAACGGTAAGGTTTACATGCGCCATCTTATTTCTAAGGAAGAAGCCAATAAGTTGATTGACAGTATTCCTTCGATTATTGACGGACTTTCGGGCGAAGAAGAAATTACAAAGGAAGAATATACAAAGAAGATAAACAACCATTCCTTAAATGATTTAGTAGAGCTTACGGCATTTATTTATTCCAAAAAACGTAATGCACAAACTCTTAAAAAGCGACTAAATGCTATTGATGAAAAATATATGAAAATAAGCGAAAATCTGCTTTTTGGTGAGCTTGCGGCTGTACTTGAGATACCTATAAATCAGGTACAGGGTTATATAGAAAAAAGAATAGAAAAATAAAAGAAAGTATCATAGGATACTTTCTTTTATTATATAGTTATTATATTGTCGCAAAAATCGATGCTTGTTTTACGGTGGGTTACTAAAATTACCGTTTTGTCGTTTAGTTCTTTTATGTTAGAAAGTAGAGAAAGCTCGGTTTCCTTATCAAGAGCGCTTGTAGCTTCATCCAACAAAAGTACGGGAGTATCTGCTAAAAGTGCACGCGCAATTGCCAAGCGTTGTATCTGACCTTCAGACATACCGCCGCCGCGTTCTGTAAGTAAAGTATCGTAGCCGTTTTCCAAAGAAGCAATATAGTCGTGAATTTTTGCAGTTTTGCACACCTTTATAATTTCACTTAAGGGTATATCGGGGTTGCATAGGGTTAGGTTATCACGAATACTGCCCGACAAAATCATATTTCCTTGCGGAACGAATGCGAAAAGTGGGCGAGTAGCGGCGCTTACATCGATTTCGTTATTTATTTTTATATTTCCGCTTGTGGTATCGTAAAGGCCTAAAATAAGCTTAAATAAAGTGGTTTTACCTATACCGGAAGTGCCTACAATGGCGGTCATACTGCCTTTTTCTATTTTAAAGTTAAAGTCCTTTAAAATAGGCTTATCGCCGTAGCCAAAGGTTATATTTTCACCTGTTATGCTTTGGAAAGTGGGAATATTATCAATCTGTGGGGTTTCTTCGTTTTCTAACGCTTCTAATTCTATAAGTCGTTCAGCCGAAGCTAAGGCGGCATAGTATTTTGGTAAAATGCCCGAAATATTTTGAAGTGGGGCGCGAAGCTGAGAAATAAGCTGTAAAAACGCAATTAACACACCGAAAGATATATTGCCGTTTTTAATTTCTATAGCACCCCAAACTAAAACTGCATAATACCCTAATGAGAAGAAGGAATAAATACTTATATTAGCAATTACTGTGAGTATAGCACGCTTAATTCTGAAGCTATAGTTTTCGCCCATATACTGATTTAATCGGTTTTTAAAGGGGGCTTCGCTTTTAAAGGTTTTAAGAATTATGCTATTTTCAAAGCATTCCTGTAAAAACGAGCGAGTAACACCTTCTGTACGGGCGTATTCTTTATGTAGGTATTTATATTTTTTGCTAATAATTCTACCTATAGCCGGCAGTATAATGCCCAAAAGCAATGCTAAAAGAGCAATGCGCCATTCAAGTAGCATTAGCGCTATTGTACCGCCTATGATTTTGCTTAATATCGAGCATAAATCAGGTATAAGTGTAATAGTATTAGAAACTACAACATCCACATCAGTAGTAAAGCGGTTTAAAATATCGCCCGAATGGTAGTTTTTAGTAGCTGAATATTTTTTACTGTTAAGGGTTGAAAAAAGTCTTTCTCTAAGATTAATAGTGTATTTGCCCAAAACCGATGTTTTAAGTATTGATGATACAGCCGAAAACAAAACCTGTAAAATTATAATAACTGCAAAAGCAATTATATAATAAGTAAAGCTTCCGTCTTTTCCACCGGTTGCAAGCTCTAACACATTTTTTGAAAGAAAGGCTAAAGCAATATACAAAAGTGAAACTGCGACCGAGGACAAGCTTATAACTGCGATTTTAGGTATGAATTTCTTATAACTACCGTAAATCCAAGAAAGCACTTTAGTGTTTTGTTTATTCATTATTCTAAAATTCCGTTTTCTTTACATTTTTTAATAAAGGTATCAATTTCACCCAAAGCTAAAACGGTTGAAATTTGGAACGCGTCTAGCAATTTGTTTAAAAGCTCGGTATTGGAAAGGTCGCACTCGTTTACGCAATTCCACAAAAACGCACCGTATTTACTTAAATTAAAATCACCGATTTGTGTGCCTTCAGGTGACAGGACTTTAAAATAATTTTCGTATTCTATAAGGGTATATCCATTTTTTAGCTTCATTCTAACACCTCTTTTAATTTATTATATACTAAAATATTAGTTATTGCAAGTGTCAGTCATTTGGTGTATAATATAACATATATCACAATGTAGGAGTAAAATTATGGATACATTTTTCGAGCAAATAGTTTCAATTAAAAAAAGCGGCAAGGCAATGGCGTTGTTTGTCTTTATTTGGGTTGCGGCTTTAGTACTTTGCGGTTTAGCCGTTTTATTATTTTTGGCAGGTTATTTAGGAAGTCTTCTTGTTCTTGTTTTAGCCGGTATAATTTTTGGCGCAATTAAGCTTTCGGGCACTTTGAATATTGAATACGAGTATATTATTACTAATGGTATATTAGATGTTGATAAAATTGTAAATAAGCAAAGCCGTCAGCGTATTTTAAGCTTTGATATTGCGGCTACAACAAGAATGGAGCATTATAAGGAAGGTTTACTTTCTAATATTGATTCTAAAAATATTGTTATTGCTTGCGATGTTAATGATGCAAATACTTATCTTTTAGCGTATGAGAAAAACGGTAAAACTATGAATCTTGTTTTTGCTCCCGATAAAAGAATGCAAACAGTTGTGGCTAAGTATTTACCTAAATATATATCTAACAGTTTGTTTAAGTAAGGTGTGTGCCGTATGGATGTTTTGAGTAAAAAGCTTATCAGGCTTTCTGAAGAAAATGCAGTCCATAACGGCGCATTTTCTTTTTTAGAGCTTATGAAAACCGCAGGCGATACTGCTTATAAAATTATATGTGATAACATTGAACTTGCGGGCAAAAAAATTGCAGTAGTATGCGGTAACGGCAATAATGGCGGCGATGGTTTTGTAATTGCTCGTAACCTAAAAAATAACGGTATGGATGTTACGGTTATTACCCCTTTAGGTGAGCCTATAACCGATTCGGCAAAGTATTATTATTCGTTGCTTTCGGATATAGAAATAACAAATGTTATTGATAAGGAATATGAGGTTATTATTGATGCGATTTTCGGTATTGGCTTAAATAGACCGCTTAATAGTGACATTATAGAAGTTATTAATCAGATAAATTCGCAAAATGCGTATAGGGTTGCTGTTGATATTCCTTCGGGGATAGAGAGTGATAGCGGAAAAATTCTAGGGGTATGTATAAAAGCCGATTTAACGGTTAACTTTATAGCACTTAAGCCTTGCTTTGTGCTACCGCCCGCAACCGATTTTACGGGTAAAACTGTAGTAGCGGATATTGGTGTAAAGCCGTGTGACTATACCTATAAAACTATAGAAGCGCCTATTTTACCCGAACGAAAAAAGAATTCACACAAAGGTACCTTTGGTATGGCTGCGCTTATTTGCGGTAGCTACGGTATGGCGGGAGCGGCGATTTTGTCCACGCGTGCTTGTCTTAGAAGCGGGGTAGGGATTGCAAAATGTATTATTCCCAAAAGTATTTATAAAATTTTAACCTGTGCTGTGCCTGAAGCGGTTTGTGTTATAGAAAAGCAAACGATAAGCGGTACTTTTAAAGGAAATATCAACCTTTCAAAAGCATTGGAAAAGGCAAATGCTGCGCTTATTGGTTGCGGTATAGGTAACAATAAGCAAACAGCAAGGCTTGTAAAAAGGCTTATAGAAAACACAAAAATTCCTACAGTTATTGATGCGGATGGAATAAATGCGTTAGTTTCGAATATAAATGTATTAAAGAATACTAACGCTCCGATTATTATAACACCCCATCCTGCAGAAATGGCGCGGCTTTGCGGCATTTCGGTAGCTGAAGTAGAAAGCGACCGAGTAAATACGGCGCTAAGTTTTGCAAGGGAATATAACTGTATAGTGGCGCTAAAGGGGGCTAATACCCTTATAGCTACACCAAGCGGCGAAGTTTACTTTAACACCTGCGGTAATAACGGACTTGCTACGGGCGGTAGCGGTGATGTTTTAGCGGGCATAACCGTTTCTTATTTAGCGCAAGGGTTAGAGCCTTTAGAAGCCATTAAAGCAGCGGTATATGTTCACAGCGCTACTGCCGATAAGGTTGCAAGTATTAAAGGGGAAAGGGCATTACTGCCTAGTGATATAATCGAAGCCTTATGATAAGGTGATTGTTTGAAACGTGTTTTTTCAGTTATATTGGTATTGCTTTTACTCTGCGGTTGCAAAAGCCAAACAAAAATAACCCCTTTAAAAACAGGGATTACATTTTCTGCTAATGCTACATATTATAATGAGAGCTATGAATGTGACTGCGATATTCAAAAAAACGGGGATATGACGGTTAAATTTACTTATCCTGCCGAAATTGAAGGTCTAAAATTTGTATTCACAAAAAACGGGGTTTCGGTTAATTTTAAGGAAATTGAGTACGTTAGCGATAAGATAGTTTTTGAAAATTCGGTAGCAAGTCTTTTGTATGAAGTACTTTCAAATAATAATGCCGAAGTTTTTGAAAGGGAAAATGTATTTTATATTGAGGGCGTAAATAATGATTTTGAGTATAAGTTAGAGCTTGGTGCAACGGGGCTTCCTATAAAAATAACCACCAAGCCCGATGTTGCAAAAATAGAATTTAAAAATGTAAAAATAATTTAAAAGAAAAATGCTTTCTTTAAAAAAGAAAGCATTTTTTATTTTATGTTGTGATTTTTTCGGGTTCGACTTCAACCGATTTTTTAAATCGTTTTTTAATAGATTTCATTATTTTAAAGTATACGAAAATGTAAATAATGATTGTAATTGTCCAGGAAATTGGATAAGAGATATACAGTGATTTGAGATTGTGGTATTTTTCTGTTTGGAATATTGTAAAAATCCAGAGTAGCCTAAAGCCGCAAACACCTACAAGCGAAGTAATCATAGCGTAAACGGTGTCGCCCAAACCTTTTATAACACCTGCAAAAACTTCCATAATACCGGCTATAAAATAAGGAAGACATACAAAAGTTAGTTTTATCATACCAATTTCTATAGCGGCGTTTGAATCGGTAATATAAAGCGAAAGTAAGGGCCTTCCAAACGTGAATACAAGCGCACCTGAAACTGCACCAATTATTCCTACACACAAAAGGTTTTGTATAAGCACTTTTTTAACACGCTTAAAGTTACTTGCACCTGCGTTTTGACCTGTGAAATTAAGTGCGGTTATGTGGAAAGCGTGCATAATGGTGTATACAAAGCCTTCAATATTTGAGGCGGCGGCATTACCTGAAACTGCAGTAGCGCCGAATAAGTTTACTGAAGACTGAATAATAACATTTGATATTGAAAACATAGCGCTTTGTATACTGGACGGTATACCGATACGGATAATTCGTAAAAGCTCGCTTTTATAAATTTTCATTTTTCTAATATTAAGGTGACAGCAGTCGGTACGCTTAATCAAAGTGATTACAACCAAAATTGCCGAAAGGGTTTGTGAAGCAATAGTGGCTATTGCAACACCGGAAACACCCATATTAAGAACTATTACGAAAAACAGATTTAGCAAAACATTCAAAACACCCGAAATAGTTAAGAATATAAGTGGGGATTTTGTATCTCCTGCCGACCTTAAAATTGAGGCGCCGAAGTTATAAACACTGTTAGAGATAACGCCAAGGAAGTAAATTTTAAGATATGTAATGGCAAGTGGAAGTACATCGCTTGGAGTATCCATAAGCTTTAAAATTTCTTTTGAAAAGAAAAAACCTATAACCGATAATGTACCGCCGATAATTAGTGCGGTTGGGATTGCGGTGTGGACAGTTTTTTCAACGGTTTTATAATCTTTTGCACCTATTCCTTGTGCGGTTATAATACCCGTACCGACAGAAAGCCCCATCATAACATTGATAAGTAAATTAACAAGTGAACCGTTAGAACCTACTGCTGCAACTGCTAAGCTTCCGCAGAACTGACCAACAACTACTATATCTGCCGCGTTAAAAAATAACTGCAAAAGATTAGAGAGAATTATTGGTATAGTGTAAATAATTATTTTTTTAAATATGGGGCCTTTAGTCATATCAAGGCTTTTGGTTTTCAAAATACTCGCCACCTGTATTTATTCTAAAATAATTATACTCTCATAAAAATAAAAAGCAACCCTTTCGGGTAATGTTTTAATAAAATTTTTGTTTATTTAAAAAATGGAATATGGTATAAAAAACTCACTAACCCTAATCGGATTAGTGAGCATTTTAATTATCTCATAAAGTTTTTGTGTAAGAAGTTAGAACTACTTTCAAGGCTTGCAAAAGGATCACTTGAAGTATCCTTTTCAACAACATAATGCTTAACGCCAATTCTTTCAGCTATTTCTAAAATGCCTTCCCACCACATATTGCCTTCGCCTATTGCCGCAAAGAAGGTGTTGCGTAATTGACCGTCAAGTGCTAATTTTTTCATATCCTTAAGGTGAAGAATATCAACCCTGCCATCTAATTTTTCTAGCCAGTAGCGTACATCGGCGCCACCGTTTTGAATCCAATATGTATCAAGGCAGAAAGACGTTGTGTCCTTATCAAGACCTTCAAACAAGGTGTCCATATAAGTTGTGTTGCCTTTATATTTAATAAATTCGTGAGCGTGGTGGTGGAAGGTAAACTTCATATCATAGGGTATAAGCTTTTTGCCTATTTCGTTAGCTTGTACAATAAATTTATTAACCTTTTCTTCGGTCATAAGACCCATACCGCCAACACCCATATAGCGCGCGCCCAAAACCTGTTGAATGCGAACGGCTTCATCAAAATCGTTTACCATTCTGTCAAAGTCTTCGTGGGTGCCTATGATATCGATACCTTCATCCTTAGCAATAGCTGCAAATTCTTCAAAAGGAATTCGACAGCCTGCGGTTTGAACTTCATCATAACCTATGCTTTTAAGTCGCTTAAAGCTTGCGCGAATATTTTCGGCAGTATCCATATAATCACGAATAGTATATAACTGTACACCTAATTTTTCGAACATAATTAAATCCCCCTATCGATTATGCCTTTATTGTAATGCCAATGAATTTAAAATGCAAGGGTTTTTGCTGATTATTTTGTAAAAAAATATAAAACCGTTTTAAAAAAGAGAAAGACAGGGAACGCTTCTGTGTCTTGCAACGCTTTAACCAAAACAAAAAAGATATACGCTTTTCTGTTCCTTAAGTTGACAGTTACAGCGAAGAACAGTATAATAATTTAGGAAGACAGGGGACGGTTCTCCGGTGTTACGTGTTTTGTAAGGAGATTTAATAATGAAAAACGTATGGGTATCAAAATTTTTTTCAAATGAATTTTTATCTGTTCTTTTTCTTTGTGCAGCATTAATTATTATATCTCTTATTATTATTTTAAAAACACATAGTTCGTATATTTTTATAGTACGTTTTGTTTGTGTTTTGGTTTTTGTGTTTAATGTATTATTTATGATATCTACAATATATGACAGTATTAAAGAATGGAACTTTATGCAAGATAATCAACAGCTCATAGAAGGCGAGATAGAAAATTTTTCGACTGGTCAAACTGGTTCAGAAAGTTTTTATGTTGGTGAAGAATACTTTTGTTATCCATCTTACGATAATGGCCTTTATGCTTATGATATTCCAAAGCGCAATGGTAACAGTGTAATAATTGGCGAAGGACAATTTGTGCGTTTGACGTATTATAAATTTAATGGAGTTAACAATATATGTAAAATTGAAGTAAGAAAGACAGGGGATGGTTCTCCTGAAGGAGCAAGGGAAGATGGGGGGAAGGTTCTCTTGCCTCCTTTTTAGAACACAAGTAGGGAGACATGGGGATGTTTTTCTTGTGTTAAGCACAGTTCCTAAAAAATGTTTTCAGAGAGACAGGGGACAGTCCCCTGTCTTTTATTAGCGGTGTAGCTCTTATAATGGCTTACATAATCTGTGATATTATTTACAATTACAATGTGTTATGGTTTGGTTATGCAATCATATTAATTTTGTGTGCTGTTATTATCGTATTTATTGTTTCTGTTGCTATTTATTTTAAAAAGAAAAAAAGTATCAATTAATATAATGTTTTTAGTTGCTTTCACATTTGTGGGGCAGTTTTGTTTTATGAAAACCGTTCCCTAAATAAAAGAATAAAGTGCTTCTTATTTTTCCTTTCTTTTCAGTTTAAGCGGCAAAATGCGTGGTACTTTTGAGTTTTTATTAATATAATTTTTAATTTTGAGCCGATTTCAAATAAAATATGCCTAAATATGTATATAAAACTTTGTTTTTTTATATTATAATACATTATGGAAAGCAATCTACTTATATTGAAGGGGTGTTTATATGAAAAATATATTATTTAAGTCACTTAGTATTTTGCTTGGTATTGTTATTGTTCTTTCAACCAGTGTTTGTAGTTTTGGAACAGTGTTTGCAGCTGATACATTATACTACATAAGCTCTGCAGGGGCAGATACTAATAGCGGTACTATAGATTCTGAACCGTTGCTGACCTTAGCTAAAGCGGTTGAGCTTGCTAACACCGCGGGCTATGGTGCTAATGATACGGTAACAGTTAATGTATTAACAGCTTCGGCTTCGTGGGGTACTTCTAAATTGCCCGACCATAGCTTTAAGCTTGTTGTAAAATCGGCGCTTAATAATGTTGCAACTGTTGATATAGGCGCCAATACAAATGGTCGTCTTGGCGGTGATACCGAGTTTCAAAGCATAAAGGTAACTGCTAACGGTGGCGGACTTCGTTTTGATAACTATGATGTTATATTTGATGCTAATTCTACTTTAGCGGCTTCTTATAACTATACAGGTAACCACAATACGCCTACAACCGTTGATGGACAAAATATTGTATTAAATGGTACATTTAGCGGTTATACATTAGCATTTGGCAACTCTTATGGCGGTAATACATATACCGCACCGCTTTATATAACTATTAATAATTCCACCTATTCTAACACTAATTATGGCGGTTTTCGTTTTGC
Organism: Acutalibacteraceae bacterium; assembly: GCA_045602785.1. Taxonomy (GTDB): domain Bacteria; phylum Bacillota; class Clostridia; order Oscillospirales; family Acutalibacteraceae; genus UBA737. The sequence goes on along the minus strand of JAZSCF010000060.1, from coordinate 3,960 downwards.
GGGTGGAAATGGTACCACAAATTATAATAGCGCAATTAATATAAATATTAAAAAATCTGCTCAAGTAACCTTTAAAAAGAATGAAGGTTCTTATACATTTGGCGAAAATGGTGTGTTGCAGTTAATAAACTCTACAGGACTTGACTGTAGTCTTACTAACGGTGAGCTTGCTAATATAGACAACAGCAAAAAGTGGATTTTAAACAATGTTACAAGTGGATATAAGGATGCTTTAGGCTTTACCGATACGGTTGGTAAATACACTGTAGCGGATGGTTATACCGCAATAGCAGTTAGCGGTAATAATGAAATTACCGCTAAAAACGGTATACTTGATTTAACAAGCTACGGTGCAGGCCTTTATGAAGTAAGTGTTCAAAAAATTTCTAAATTTGCTACATATTTTGTAAGTGCTCAAACTAGCTCTCAAGAAGAGGCTGACGGCACGAAGGAAAAACCCTTTAAGCTTATAACAGATGCTATCACTAAGGCAATCAACGATGGCTATGCCTATAATGACGTTGTAACCCTTAAGCTTTTGGGTGAAGAAATAATCCAATGGGGTGAAATAAAAGAAACACCCGAACACGATTTTAAACTTATTGTAGAATCTTTTGACCGTAATAATTATTCAACTGTTAATATATTGCAAGCTATGTACTTAGGTGGACCTACAACTTTAAAATACGGAATATATGACATTGATGATTTGTATTCACAAATACGCCTTAACAACAAAGATTTCATAATAGACAGCACAGCACACGTTAGCTGCCTATATTACACATTTGGTGATAATAGTACTTCAAATACTATTACAGGCCACAAGGTTGTATTTAACAACCCAATTAGCTCACCAAATATTAATCTTTCAAATAACCTGCATTCTAACGGTAAAAAATATACAGGTGACTTGGAAGTTGTTATAAACAACCCCGATGCAGGACCGCTTTTACATCTTTGCGGTCAAGCAGGTACGGTTTATTATAAGGCTAATGTAAACCTTAATGTAAAGGATGCAAAGCGTATAAGCTTCGGTCCTGAAAAGACCGGTAAAAATGTTTGCGAGGGTGCAATTCAGCTTATAGCAAACAGTAGAACCTTTGTCGACCCCGACGGTTTAGAGTATCTTAAAACCACCTGTAACCCTGCTAAAGGATTTTATTACCTTATAAGTAATTCGGAATATAAGGATTTGTTGGAATTTACTACAACAGAGGGTAAATATGCAGTTGATACCAAAAATTATGATGTAACAGCAGTAGGGGAAAACGGTACATTTAAAGCGGTTGACGGTTTCCTAACAGTGAGTGGTGCAGGTGAATATACTGTTACCGCTACTAAAAAGACTGCTGAAATTGACAACACTATTTATCAAAAATTGGAAAATGAAACCTTAAACTTATGGGAAAAAGGCGGCGAAATTATTATTGATAACGCCGAGTCGGTTGCTACAATTGATTTTGGTAACGAAATCTATGATGATGTTAAAATCAGCGTAATTAATGCCGAAAAAATCACATTTACAGGTAATCCAACCATAAAAGGTGTTTTGGAAATTGCGGTAAACGGCAATACTCAGGTTATAGGTAAGACTATTGTTGAAAGCTTTGCGGCAGCAGGCGGGAAATGGTATATCACAAATAATAGTGACTGCAAGGCGACGTTTGGACAAGAGGAAGGCGAGCTACTTTACCAAGCAAACGGAAAAGAGCTTGAAATTGTAAAAGGTCAAACTGTTATTGCGCCCAAATTTAAAAACTTTTTACTTAACGAAGGCGAGTATGAGTTAAGGGTTAAAGCAGAGGCTGCTAATAGCTTTGATAATTATATTGATTATCGCGGTAATAATCTTTCCAATACTTATGCAAAGCTTAAAAACAACAAAAAGTTAAACGTTGTATATTTTGGCGGTTCGGTTACTAACGGTACAGGTGCTAGCGATTCTAACGTTACTTCTTGGCGTGCGCTTGTTGGCCAATGGCTTAAAAACATAAATACCAATGCCGAAATAACCAATATAAACTCTGCGGTTGGTGCTACGGGCTCGGTTTACGGCACTTATCGTCTTGACCGCCATGTATTAGAAAAAGCGCCTGATTTATTCTTTATTGAGTTTTCAATAAACGACTATTTAGACTGGCATCATTCGGGTAAGGATTATAGTCAAATTGCTTCACAGCATTTGGAAACTATTATAAGAAAAGTGCGTACCGCTTACCCGACTTGCGATATAGTAGTTCTTCATACAGTCGATAAAGCGGTTGCATCTACTATGGCGCAGGGTAGATATTATCCCGAAGCACAAGCACATAATGACATTGCTAAAGCCTATAATATCCCTACAATAAACCTTGGTAGCGCTTTGGTTAACGCTATAGGTGCTAATTGGAGCAATGATACAGTTTGGGGACAATATGTTACTGATACTGTTCATCCTAACGACAAGGGTTATCAAATCTATTTTAACGTTATTAAAGAATTTTTAACCAATTCATTAATATTTGCTGAAAATTCAGGTGAAATAAAACATCACGAAATGCCTGAAATGGTTAATAATAAGCTTATAGATGGCGATTTAACCTATCATGATATTACTAAAGATTTACTAGCTGAGTCAGAAAAACTTGGCGGTAGCGGATTTAATTATGTTGGTAGTGCAAGCTATTCTTCAACCGAATACGGTAGTGTTAAATCAACCGATACCGAAAGCGTATTTGTATTTGAATTTACAGGTACTGAATTAGCGTTGGTTGCTGCTGACGGCAATCATACAGGATATTTAGTGAAGATTGATAACGGTGAATATTATTCGGTTGCAAAGGGCGGTTTGACAAAGCCGACATATCTGGCAACAGGATTAACTCCCGGTAAGCATACCGCTTATATCAAGCAAAAGGATACCGATAAAACAATAAATCTTGTTAATCTGTATAGTCGTGATGACAGTAAGGCTACACATAAGCATAATATCACTAATTATGTAAGTAATTATGATGCTACCTGTCAAAAGAATGCTACAAAAACTGCAAAATGTACTATTTGCGGTTTGGAGGATACTATCGAAATAGCAAATAGTAAGCTTGGTTGTAAGTTTACATACTACATATCTAACAATGATGCAACTTGCCAAAAGAATGCAACCGAAACCGCTAATTGTGGCTATGGTTGCGGTAAAACCCATACTCGCGAAATAGCAAACAGTAAGCTTGCTCATACTTATAAGACCACTACAACCAAGTCTACAACTAAGAAGAACGGTAGTATAGTTAAGAAGTGCTCAGTATGTGGTAAGCAAGCTAGCAAATCTACTATCTACTATCCTAAGAAGGTTAAGCTTTCTACCACAGAATATACCTACTCAAGCAGCAAGACAAGAAAGCCATCTGTTAAGGTATATGACTATAAGGGTAATAAGATTTCTTCTAAGTACTACACTGTAAGCTATGCAACAGGCCGTAAGAAGGTAGGCAAGTACAAGGTTACTATTAAGCTTAAGGGTAACTATAGCGGTACATTAACTGCTTACTTCACAATCGTTCCGAAGGAAAGCAAGGTTGAAAAGCTCACTGCAGCTAAGAAGAGCCTAAAGGTTAAGATTAAGAAGGTAACTTCACAAGCTACAGGTTATGAGATTCAGTACTCAACCAGCAAGACCTTTAAGTCTAAGTATACAAAGACTAAGAAGGTTACAAGCTACAAGACTACATCTGTAACTCTTAAGAGCTTATCCGCTCGGAAGACCTACTATGTAAGAGTACGCACCTACAAGACTGTAAGTGGTAAGAAGTACTATTCGGATTGGTCATCTAAGAAATATAAGAAAACTAAATAGTTAACAAAAAATCCACCTGGAAACAGGTGGATTTTTTTAAATGAATGATGAATAATGAAAAATGAATAATTAAGGTCTGCCTACGGCACGGATATAAATGTTTTGAAAATAATGTCATTCCGAAC
>JAZSCF010000059.1:0-37166 GCA_045602785.1 Acutalibacteraceae bacterium | reverse complement strand
ATGAAAAATCAAGTGTTTTTTAAAAAAATATATTACAATTTTGAAATATTTTATAAAAAAGGCCTAAAAATAAAAAAAGCAGGGGTTTTCCCTGCTTTTTCGTATTATTTTTTAAAAAATTAATATTTTAAAATTACCTTTTCATCGCCGTCATATTCAACTACATCGCTATCAATATTAAGCTTATCTACATAGTCAAAATATTCTTGCATAGAAGCGAACTGCGGTTTATAGTTAGCAATAATTTCTTTTGCACGCTTAGCGTTATCCGACAATAGCACCGATAAAAGTACCAACTGTGCTTCAGCCGATTTAACACAAGCGGTTTCGCCATCAACAATATAATAATTATTACCGTGTCCTGTACCTTGCGCACCGCTTACATTCGGGTGGATAGCAGGCATTACAGTACCTATATCACCCATATCCGAACAACCCGTACTCCAACTATCGTATACCTTTACTCCCGGGATAACCTGTTCAGCAGCATCTATAAAGGCTTTGCGGAAATCATCAGGATAATTTCTTGGCCAATAACCGGGAATATCACGCAAATGAAGCTTTGCCCCTATCGCTGCAGCCGATGCCGCCATAGCACGATTGATTTTTTTATTAACCGTTACAATATCTTCCATAGTAGCGCCACGAACATAGCTTTCTACCGTTACTGTTTCGGGAATAGCGTTTACTGCATCGCCACCATTTGTGATAATAGGATGAAAACGGATATGGCTATTATCTATAAAGGTTTCACGTAAAGCGTTAGCGGCATTAAGTGCCAAGTTTGCGGCATATAAAGCGTTTACACCTTTATGCGGCGAGCCGCCTGCATGAGCAGAAACGCCCTTAAAGTTCATAGTTTTAACAATACAACCGTTAGAGCCTAAATTTATATTAAAGCCCGACTTGCTTTCTTCACCTGTATGAATCATAAACGCCATATCTACGCCATCCAAAAGACCGCGCCACATAAATTCAGGCTTACCACCAAAATATTTAATTATGCCTTTTTTTCGAAGGCTTTCACGATAACCGATTTCAAGCAATTCTTCTGCAGGCACTGCAACAAGCTTAATCTTACCGCACATACCGTCAAGCGCGCCATCTTCCTTAAGTGCCGCCGCAAGACCTATAAGCGCCGCAGCCTGCGCACAGTGGCCGCAAGAATGTACTGCATTGGTTTCAGGGTCGGCTTCGGGGTGAGTACCGCAAATAAGCGCATCCATTTCACCAAAAACCGCTACAGTAGGTCCTTCTTTACCGGTATCAATTTCAGCAACAAAACCGGGTATATCCCCTGCTAGTGTAAGCTCGTAACCAAGCTTTGCAAACTGCTCTTCCATATAGGCGTGGGTTTTCCACTCTTTATACCCTGTTTCAGGATTTTTCCAAATGTAATCAAGCGATGATAAAATTAACTCTCGGTGTTTTTCCACATACTTTGCGTAATCACTCATAAAAGCGTTCCTTTTTAATTATTTCTTTGTCTTTTTATATTTTTTAGTTGACCAATCGGAATAATAGGTTTTACCGCTTACCTTCTTGTAGCTACGCACTCTTACATAATATGTCTTTTTAGCCTTTAAACTCTTTAAAGTAACAGTAGTAGTTTTGTTACCCTTAAGCGTTTTAGTCTTTGCGGATTTAAAGCTCTTTGAAGTGCTGTACTGCACCTGATAACCCGAGCCGCTTGTTGACTTAGCAACCTTTACTTTAAGCTTTTTGCTACCCGCAGTAAGCTTGCTTACCGAAGACTTTGCAGGGTTAATCTTAAAATAAAGATTTTTAGTACCTGTGTAGTTGCCTTTAAATACAACCTTTATCTTATAATTTCCAACACTCTTGCTGGTTTTTGGGCGGTAAACAGTATAATAAGATGAAGACACAGTTTTACCTTTTGAATCCTTAACAGTTACAGTTGGCTTTTTAGATTTACCGTTGTAATGATAGCTTGAAGTAGAAAGTTTTATTTTAAGTTTTGCATATGACTGTGCAACTATCTTAAAACTAAGGGTTTTTGTTCCTGTATATTGTCCTTTAAATGTAATTTTAACATTATATGTACCAACATTCTTTCTACCCGAAGAATATGTTACTGTGTACTGACTTGAAGAAACTTTGTCACCTTTAATATTGTAAACTGTAACACTTGGTTTTTTTGCACTTCCACTATAAGTAGTCTTTGTATACGAAAGTGCAACCTTATCAATTCTTGGAATAACTTCCTTTTTAATAACACTACCACAGGAACTACAATAAGTAGTTTTTATTCCATCTGCTTTATCGGTAGCCTTTACATAACGATATTTTTCTATGTGTGCCGAGCCACAGTCGCCTACAGCCAAGGTATAATAACCGCTATCGCCCTTTATTTTAATATAATAGTCACCTGCATCAAGAATAACAGTTTGCTGTGTGTTGCTACTGCAATACTTGTGCACAAGCTGTTTTTCTATTGCAGAATAAACATATATATCCTTACCGTTTCCGCTCTCATTAGTAAACACAAAACGCACGTTAGAATCATAATTTAATGTAAATTTAAACCAGTCTATATCCTTATTTGAAGATAATTCACAAGTTAAAGGTTTGTTAATAGAAATTTTGCCTGCTTCTTCTTTTACATCGCCTTCAGTATCAGACTTACAACTCACCTTTACTTTATAGTTGCCTGTCGCGCTACCATAAGCTTTAATTTTAAAATAATATTCAGTGTTCGTGTCTAACTTTAAATTAACATGCGCGCCATTGCTTCCATAATCTCTATCATAGCCTATTTCATTACCCGCAGAATCGTAAACATATAAATAATAATCACTATCTATGCTGAGGTTTTCCATATCAAAAAAGTAATATGCCGAAAAATCTTCAGTAGTGAATTTAAAGAAATCTACGTCACCATTACCGTTAACCGCTTCAGAGATTTCTTCATTTAAAGAAATCTTTTTAGCTTCTTCTTGGGTATTGGGGTAATTATCCTTTTGTGAAGTAACCTTTACTTTATAGTTACCAGTTGCGCTACCATGAGCTTTAATTTTAAAATAATATTCGGTACTCTCGTCTAACTTTAAATTAACATGCGCGCCATTGCTACCATAATCTCTGTCATAGCCTATTTCATTACCTGCAGCATCGTAAACATACAAATAATAATCACTATCTATGCTGAGGTTTTCCATATCGAAATAGTAATATGCGCTAAAATCTTCAGTAGTAAATTTAAAGAAATCAATATCATTAGCACCTGAAACTGCTGCACTAACCTCTTGTTCTAACAGTATTTGTGTTGCGTTTTCCCGTTCATTAGCGTGAGCATCCACAATATCACTAATTTTAAAACTATAGTTACCCATAGCGTTATTATAGGCATAAATTTTAAAATAGTATTCAGTATTTGGAATTAACTTTAAATTAACATGTGCGCCATTACTTCCATAATCTCTATCATAGCCTATTTCATTACCCTGTGCATCATAAACATACAAATAGTAATCGCTATCAATGCTTAGGTTTTCCATATCAAAATAGTAGTAAGCATCGTAATCCTTGGTGGTGAACTTAAAAAAGTCAACGTCACCCTTACCATCAAGCGCAGTAGTAACCTTTGTGTCAGGGTCAACCTTATACGCGTTATCCATTGTATCGCCTACCGCATCAAGCGTTTGGGCAATATCAAGCTGATAACCGCCTATACCTGAATTTAAATAAATACATACATAGTATTTTGAATTTGGTTTTAACTTAAGTTGTTTACTTTTAGTTTCAGATTTCCAAGCGGAAATATCAAAGGTATCACGCAAAGGTATTTGACCTGCACCTTCAACATATTCGTAAACATACATATAAAGATATGATGAACCGCTTATATTTTCTAAACTAAAATTATAAAACGAATCAGTATCATCGGTTTCAAAATAATACCAGTCTTTATCGCCATTAGCATCAATAGAAGATATAAATTGTCCTACCGACAAGCTTTCGGTAGCGGTATCCCAAGTATTGCCGCCAATATCAGTATATGTTTTAACCTTTAATCTGTAAAAACCGTCAACATTGGAAGTAACTTTAATATAATAGGTTTCATTCTTTGAAAGTTTTAAAGAAACATTACCCTTATAACCGCATTTTACCGTAAAATCGGAAAGGATTTTGTCATATTGGTCGGTTATTTGAACAGTAATTTTACCTAAAAACAAATTAAGAAACTTATCAGCAATACTAATGCCTGTTCTTGCTTCTACACTTTGGTTTTCAAAGTTAAAGTTGTAATACAAATCATCGGTAGCAGTAATTTTATAATATGCGGCAGTACGGTTTTGGGTAAATTCATCCTGAACAACATCGCCGTCATAAATCTGCATAGTCCCACCTGTATAATTTACATCTCTCGCCATGCAGGGTGTTGCCATAGTAAAAATTAAAACAAATGCCAAAAACAAAGAAATAAAACGCTTATTTTTCATATTTTAGCCTCCAGATAATATCCTTAATTTTATTATACATATTTAAAGTTAAAAGTCAATTATACGAAAAAAACTCCCCGAAGGGAGTTTTTTATTCAAGCTCGACTGCGCCTGTGTAAAGACTATAGTATTTTCCTTTTTGGGCAATAAGCTCTTTATGGTTTCCGCGTTCGATAATTTCGCCCTTTTCAAGCACCATTATCACATCAGAATTTTTAACAGTTGAAAGGCGGTGGGCAATAACAAATACTGTTCTGCCTTTCATAAGGCTATCCATACCGTTTTGCACAATAGCTTCGGTTCTGGTGTCAATACTTGAAGTTGCTTCATCAAGTATCATAACAGGTGGGTCGGCTACTGCCGCACGCGCAATTGCTATCAACTGACGTTGACCCTGTGAAAGGTTAGAGCCATTGTTTGAAAGCTCGGTTTCGTAGCCTTTAGGCATACGGGAGATAAAATCATCCGCACCTGAAAGCTTTGCTGCGTTTATACATTCTTCATCAGTAGCATCAAGTCTACCGTAACGGATATTTTCCATAACCGTACCCGTAAACAAGTTAGTTTCCTGTAAAACTAAGCCTAGCGAACGGCGTAAATCGGATTTCTTAATCTTATTTATATTAATGCCGTCATATCTAATTTTACCGTCTTCAATATCGTAAAAGCGGTTAATAAGATTAGTAATTGTAGTTTTACCTGCACCCGTAGCGCCAACAAAAGCAACCTTTTGGCCCGGTTCAGCATATACGCTTACATTTTTAAGCACAGGTCTACCCTCTACATAAGAGAAGTCTACATTTGTAAGCCTTACATCACCTTGAAGCCTGGTATAAGTAAGGGTGCCATCACTATGCGGATGTTTCCAAGCCCAAACGCCTGTACGCTTTTCGGTTTCGGTAATATTACCGTTTTCATCGACAACAGCATTAACAAGTGTCACATATCCATCATCAACTTCAGCAGGTGTGTCCATAAGCTCAAACACACGCTCGGCACCTGCAAGACCCATTACTACCGAGTTGATTTGTTGTGAAACCTGATTAACATTACCTGTAAACTGCTTAGTCATATTAAGGAATGGAATTACAATACTAATGCTAAGCGCCATACCTGAAAGGCTTAAATTCCATACATTACCTAATAGTAAAAGTCCGCCTACTGTTGCGATAATAACATAAAGAATATTACCAATATTCATATTAATAGGACCTAATATATTAGCGTAAGCGTGGGCTCTACGGCTGTCTTCATAAAGCTCGTTATTAACCTTGTCAAAGGCTTCAATGCTTTTATCTTCATGGCAGAACACCTTTACAACCTTTTGACCGTTCATCATTTCCTGAATATAGCCTTCTGCCTTACCAATTGACTTTTGCTGACGGATAAAATATTTAGCCGAGCCTCCGCCAACCTTTTTGGTAACAAGAAACAGGAAAAACACGCCCGCAATAACCACTAAAGTAATCCACACGCTGTACCAAAGCATTATAAAAAATACTGTACACACAATAATGCTTGCTTGAATAAGCGAAGGGATTGATTGTGAAATTAACTGACGGATAGCGTCAATATCGTTGGTGTAATGGCTCATAATATCGCCATGCTTATTAGTGTCAAAATATTTAATGGGAAGTGTTTGCATTTTATCAAACACAATTTTACGCATTTTACCCAAAAAGCCTTGAGTAATATACGCCATAAGCTGAGTTTGAGCAAATACCGCTAAAAGAGAAACCAAATAAAGTGATGCCAAAATTATAATTTTAGGAATAATAACTTCCTTAGCGCTCGCCCAGTCGCCTTGGCGGTAGAACATCTCGATATCTGCTAAAATCTTTTGGTTAAAGATAGCAGGCATTGTAGCAACAATGGAAGAGAAAATTATACAACAAAGTGCGGTTGGTAACAAAGCAGGATAGCTTTGCCAAAGCATTTTCAAAGTACGCTTTAAAGCGTTGCCGTTAAACTTGCGGGTGGCAGAAACACCCTTTGGCAAATTACGTGGACCGCTATTACTGCTCATCACTGTCACCTCCGCTTGTTTGTTGTTCGTATACTTCGCGATAAATATTACTTGTAGTAAGTAATTCGCTATGCTTGCCCATACTGTCAATTTTGCCGTTATCAAGCACAATAATTAAATCAGCATCTTCAACAGAGGCAATACGCTGCGCAATAATAATCTTTGTGGTTTCGGGGATAAAATCCTTAAAGCCTTTTCTTATTAGCGCATCGGTTTTAGTATCTACTGCGCTTGTAGAGTCATCAAGAATAAGGATTTTTGGTTTTTTAAGAAGTGCACGTGCAATACAAAGACGTTGCTTTTGTCCGCCCGAAACATTGGTACCACCCTGCTCAATATAGGTATCATAACCATCAGCAAAAGTGTTTACAAACTCATCAGCCTGTGCTAATTTGCAAGCAGCAATAATTTCTTCGTCGGTAGCGTTTTCGTTACCCCAACGAAGATTATCCTTTATAGTGCCTGAAAATAGCTCGTTCTTTTGAAGTACCATTGCCACATTATCGCGCAGTGTTTTAATATCGTAATCCCTTACATCAACACCGCCGACTAAAACTGCACCTTCGGTAGTATCGTAAAGGCGTGGTATTAACTGCACAAGCGAGGTTTTAGATGAACCTGTACCGCCAATAATTCCAACTGTCATACCCGATTTTATTGAAACATTTATATTTTCAAGCGCAAACTTCTTTGCATTTTGGTTGTATTTAAAGTTGACATTATTAAACTCTATATCGCCGTTTTTAACATTGAGCACAGGGTTTTCGGGGTTTTTAAGATTGGGTTCTTCCTTAAGCACTTCGCAAATACGCTTCATAGATTCAAGTGAAATTGTTATCATAACATAAATCATTGAAAGCATCATAAGTGACATAAGTATTTGCACACCATAGGTAAGCATAGCCGAAATATGACCCATATTTACTTTAGCGCCGCTGCTTGAAATAACAAGGTACGAACCTAATAAAAGTATTACAACGGTATTAAAGTACATACAAAACTGCATTATGGGGGTATTAAGGGCTACAATACGCTCTGCCTTGGTAAAATCATTAGTAATGCCGTCTGCCGCATTTGAAAATTTTTGCTTTTCGTAGTTTTCACGCGAAAAGCCTTTTACAACACGCATACCGCGAACATTTTCTTCAATTGATTCGTTAAGCTTATCGTACTTTTTAAACACGCGCTTAAATGCAGGCATTGCTTTTTGGCTTACAATAAAAAGACCGCAAATAAGCACAGGAATAACTACAACAAAGGATGTAGCAAGCGCACCGCCCATTGTATAAGCCATTATAACCGAGAACACAAGCAGCATTGGGCTACGAATAGCAGTTCTTATAATCATCATATAAGACATCTGTACGTGCGTAACATCGGTTGTAAGGCGGGTCACAAGCGATGTTGATGAAAACTTATCTATGTTTGAAAAAGAAAAGCTTTGTATCCTTTCAAACATATCGTGACGCAAGTTACGTGCAAAGCCTGCTGACGCTTTAGCGCAGGTAAGCGCAGCAATACTACCGCAACCGAGTGACACAAGTGCCAAAGCAATAAGCAATAAGCCCGATTTTAAAACTTCGGACATATGAGCACCTGTTTCAATGTTATTTACAAGACCCGCTGTAATACGCGGTATAAACGCTTCAATTAAAACTTCGCCCATAATAAATACCAAAGTTAAAATTGAGGGCAATTTATTTTCTCTTATACTTTTTGCAAGGGTTTTAATCATTTTCTTCCTCCATATTTGCTATAAGGCGGTTAGCCGTTTTCAAAAAGGCAGATATTTCTTCATTTGTTAGTCCTTTTCGTAAACGCTCTTCCCTTTTGTTAATATTATTAAGCACGGCTTTGTGTATATCTATTGCTTTTTCTGTTAATACAATCTTTTTAAGCCTTGCATCGCTTTCAACACTAACTCTTTTTATGAAACCGTTTTGCTCCATTGTTTTTAAAATATTACTTGCAGTGGAGCGGCGGATTGAAAACTCGGTTTCAAAGTCTTTTTGGAATATATCCTTATCCATATTATCATAAAAATACGAAATAGCCCAACCGTTAACGCCGTTAGGCAACTCAATACCTAACTGCCGTTTGCCTGCTTCAACATCACGCTTTATAAGATTGGACAAAATACGCATTTTAAAACCTATATCGCTCCGTTCTTTCATACGTCACCTCACATAAATGTTAGCACCCTAACATTTTATCACCATATAATATAACTGTCAATAGTTAAATTATGAATTTTTAGTGAATTTACAATAAAAAAAGAGAACGGTATTACCGCTCTCTTGAAATTTACTATTTAATCTCTGCACCGCCCCATTCAACAGCAACAAAGCCGTTTCTTTGGGGTGCGGTTAGTTCTTGCTTTTCTATTTCTACATACTTTTTTACAGGCTTATACGCCATAAACACACGAATAAGTGTATCGGGCGCAGGGGTTATATTAAGCTTTGCCGAATTTTCGTAAGCGCCCGTTTGAAACGAAATTATATTATACTCGTTTTCCTGCATAAGCGGTAACCAGTAAATAATAAATTCGTTTGCTTCTTTACGGTTAAGACCCAACTTTTCAAGTGCAGTTTCCAAAAATTGCGCAGTATCCTTACCCTTTACACAAAATCCCTTTGAAAAATCATACTCGGCGTTAAGCTTACCCTCCCAATAAAGATAGTTATATTCTTTACCCTGCTTGTCAGTAAGCGTTCCGTCAGGCTCAGCAGTAACACGCCACATATCTTCGTACTTAGGGTATGCACAGGTAAGTTCGCCATTCAAACTCAATGATACCGTTACATCGGTTTTCTTTTCCGGGTAAAGATAAAGCACCGGTTTTTTAGCAACGTATGGAGAAGGCATATCATAGCACTGTATTTCTTCGCTTTCGATATTCTCTTCACACTTTATAAGCTTCCAATCGGTAGCTATAATTTGCGCTGGATAACTGTACATTACTTCACCCGAATAGAAAATTTCAACTTCTGTACCCTTTTGTACACCTATAGGTTTTAAACTTCCTATAGCGAAAGAAATCTTATCGGCACTTTTATGCAGTTCTTCATCTTCTAAAGGCTCTACTGTAACTTTTCCTTCACCAAGTTCCAGTACTACCGCTTTAAAGGAAAGCGCATTCTTTTTTATTTCTTCTTTAAAAAGGGCATCATCCGACTTAAAATTTTTCGGGAAAAAGTAAACTTTTGTCGCTTCGTAGGTTGTTTCAGCCGTTAAACGTTTCCATTTAACTATTTTATAGGTTAACGCCTGATAAACCCGTGTTCCGCCGTCTTTATATGTGATAGTAGGTAAAGGAATAACCAAAACTGCTATTAGTGCGACTAAAACAATCCATATAATTGTCTTCTTTTTCATAGTGTACCCCCTTAACTTAAAGTAAACTCAGCCCCAAGGTTGCATTTGTCGGCTTTTTTACCGCGCCCGTTTTTATAAACAAAACAATCGGTAACAATACGGTATTTACCGGGAGCCGTCAGGTTAAATTCATAGAAAAAGTAATATTCTTCTTTTTGGCGGCTTTGGGGACTCAAACAGGTTGCAAAATCATTAAATATAAGTTCATCGATTTGGCAATTTATCCATTTATCATTTTCAAAACGTTCTATTTTATAACTTTCACCATAAATTACATCATAATCGGTTTTGTTTTTCCATTCTACAGTAAGGGCGGAATCATTATTTGCAAATTTTATCTTCTTTGCTTTAATACTAACGCCCGTAATATCGGAATAGCTATCTCCGCTTGCAATTTTAACCTTAGGGTCGGGTTTTTGTATTTTTACCCAATCGAAAATTTCTTTTACCATTTCGTATTGTTCTTTTGTAAGGTCAACCTGTTCACCATTATAACGCACATAACCATCCAAAAGATTAATGCCGTAATTTAAGCCAAATTCGGTATTAACATAATATTCAGGCGCGCAGTCGCAGCATTCAGGTTTAAACCTTAAACTGTTTAAAAGTGTGGTTAGTTTAACCGAATTACCGCCCATAAAGGTATATTTATCTTCACCTATAAATACAGTTGTTTGCGTGTTGCCACACATTGGCTCAATTATAGGCTCTTCAACTTTACAAGCAACACAGCCAAACATCAATACAAAACAAATAAAAAAGGCTAATATCTTTTTCATTTCTAATTCTCCTTTAAGCCCAAGGTATTTAAAAGATTATCACGCTGAGTGTTATCAAGTGTTACAGTTTCACCTGAATCGATATCGGTAAGTTTATAACCCTTAAGCACAAAAACTGCTTTTTCGCCTAAGGAATCAACCATCTGAATTTTATATTCGGTTATATTGCCTTGTCCTTTCACTTCTTCATCTTGATTATTTTCACTTGGTGGGATAGTAGCAGAGGTTGATGATTCAAATTCATCATTGCCTTCACTAAAATCAAATACACCGTTTATTATTTTTTGAATTTCGTTTATTTTTTCACTATCATTATCGGCAGTATATTCCAAAAGTGAGCCGTTATTATCACTAACCTTTATTTCCGTTATATATGAGTCAAGTATAGTGTCCATAAAATAATCATCAGTCTCACTATTAGTAAAAAAATCTTCTTCATAAAACTCGGTGTCTTCTACACCCTTGGACTTCTCTGCCAAAAAACCGCCGCTTAGAAATACACTTAAAGCAACGCCCAATACAAAAAACGGTATTGCTATAGACAAAACACGATTTTTAATAACTTTTCGCCTTATTATTCGCTCGTTAGCGCGACGTAATATTTCCGCCTTGCGTTCGTTAAAGTCTTTCATAGTAACAGCTCACCATCCTTCCCAAGAATGATGCGAAGCTCGCCCTTTGCACGATATAAAAGGTTGTCCACTTGTTTTTTAGTCTTTTTCATAACCCTTGCCGCTTCTTCGTAGGATAAACTTTCAAAATACACAAGATGCACTGCAACACGCATATCTTCAGTAAGCTTTGCAAGCGCATTATTTATAACTCGCTTACGCTCTTCAAAAATTACTGTTTCTTCTAAAGAAATATTTTCGGTGTTATTTTCAGCATTTTCAAGTGCCACAAAATCAATTACCTTTCGGTGTTTTATGTAGTTAAGCGCCCGGCTTCTTCCAAGCATAAACAAATATGTTTTTAAACTGACTTTAAAATTATATCTGTTTTTATTTACCAAAAGGTCCGAAAATACGTCTATTGCAATGTCTTCGGCGGTATGAAGGTCGTGTACATAACGGTTAATAAAGAAAACAAGCTTATCAAATAATTCCTTAATTATTTCGTCAAAAGCACTCTCTTCGCCTTCTAGGAAACGGCGGTAGCTACTTGCGCCGTTATCCATTAAAAATCCTCCTATAGAATATTCTTACATCTATTATACAACTAAACGGATATATTTTCCTTAAAAATTTCAAAAAATATTAAAAAAGAAAAATCCCTTTCGGGATTCTTCTAATTTATAGGCACCATTAGCATTGTTCTGTCGCTTATATTTTCGTTTTCAAGCTCGTTTATTGATTTAATTTCTTCGATACTTGCGTTGTATTTACGGGCAATACTCCAAAGTGATTCTTGCTCTAAATTAAAGCATACTACCAAACCGCCTTTTTTATTGCATTTACAAGGCTCGTCGGTAAAAATTTCCATATCGGTTATAAGCAAAACTTCGTTCTTTTCATAAACCGCTCCCGAAACGCTTAACTCGGCGCGAAGCTCTATACAGTTTGCATTAAGTATTGTAAAGCTCACCGAACTAATCTCTATTACAGGGTCAAATGAAAGGTTTTCGCAGTTACAGTTTGTCGGATGGCTCCATTCAAAATCTAACGGTTTTTCGTAAAAGAAGACGTTATCTTCCCCATCGCAAGCAATTAGAGATGCCAATATAGTAGCGTTAAGGCAAATTTTATCGTTTTCAAAGCGCACCTTTTTAGACTGTAGCTCGCACCATACGTCCACCACAGATGCGATATTCTCCGAAAGCTCTACATTTTTCTTTATATGGCAGTTTTCACTAACAGTATCGCAAATACGGTTAAAGGTAAGGGGCTTTTTAGTAAGCTCGGTCTTATATTTTGTAGAAAATGCATCTTCAATAACCGCTATTTCGTTTACACAGTAGCTTTCGCATTTTAAAAGAAGCTTGGCATTAACCGAAAAATTACGGCATTCGCCACCTAAAACTGCAAAAGGCTTTACTTCTAGAGTAGCAATTTCGGGCTTGATGTCGCACTCGCAAAGCTCGGTTATACCTGCCATTTCTACAATTTGGCTAAAAGGTAGACGTGTTTTTAAAACCTGCGGTGCTTTTAAACCCTCGGCACAATAAAGTATAGTTAAAGCCATTTCGCCCTTTGCTACCGCTTTATCGTTCATAATCTTACATTCACTGATAATCGGCGCAGCTTGTGTTCTTAAAATATTTATAACGGCAGGCGCTGTATTGCCAATGCTTATTTCTTCTTCAATAACAAGATATTTTTCGTGATAAACTACAGGTACTGTAGCAGGAGCTATCATACGCTTAAGCTCAACATTTTTGTCATCATAATCCGATACAATTTGGTTAGAGCAACGCTTAAACACACAAATTTTCAAGGAAATTGCACCGTGTATATCTACCTTTCTGCCTGTTACCGCGCGGCAGTTTATGTATTCGCATTTAGCCGACACCTTTAAATTTGCGCCATCGCACTCGCTTGGCAGCTCCTTTATTTTACTAAACGGATACGAATACTCATACGAGCATAGGTTATTAGCATTATCGCAGTATAAAAGGGTTATAAAAACATTACCGTCCACCGTAATATTATTACCGTTTATCCCCTTTGAAGTAATACGTGTTACCGCCTTGCACTTAAATATTTTTGAAATATCGGGACAGTAATCGGGTAAAGTGAAATCTACATCCACAGGCTGCTCGCAAACTTCACCGAAAAGATTTTCGTTATAGTAAACACCTGTTTTTAAAGCCTTATTGTCCATAAAAAAATCCTCGCTTCATAACTTTTTAGTAAAGTTTATTCGCGAGGATTTAAATATATTACACTATTATCTTCTTTTTACAATGTTGTCCATAGATTTTACAATACATCCGCCATCAATTACTCCGCGAAGCGCATTTAAAGGATAAACCGATGTATCCCTACCAATAACGGTACCGGGGTTTATTACACAACCGCAGCCAATATCAGCGCCGTCAGCTAAAATACCGCCTATTTTTCTAAGACCGGTTTCGATATCGGGATTCGCGTGTATAACTACCGCCTTACCGTCGGATTTAAGGTTAGAACAAATAGAGCCTGCACCCATATGAGCCTTATTGCCTAAAACCGAATCGCCAACATAATTATAATGCGGAACCTGTACTCTATTAAGCAAAATGCAGTTTTTAAGCTCGGTCGAGTTACCTATTACACAGTTACTACCTGTAATAATGTTACCGCGTAAAAACGCACCGGGGCGAATTTCAGTACCTGAGCCTATTATAGTGTTAGGCTCTATAGTAGCGGAAGGGTGAATTTTTACATTCTCACCAACTAAAACGCCTTCAGCAATTTCGGTAAAGCCTTCTATTCCTTTTTCTATAAGCTCTTTTATATAGTCCTTAATTTTAGGAAGTAATTCCCAAGGATATTCAGCACTTTCAAAAAGCGGTTTTAAATAGTCGGTTTCAACAGTATATAAATCAGTAATTTTAATATTACTCAACGCCGTGACCTCTCTCTTTAATAAAGTTTGCAAGGCGATTTGCGTACTCTAAAGCACCGCTTTCGCTTTCTACCATAACTCTTACAACGGGCTCGGTACCGCTTTTACGCAAAAGCACTCTACCTTTACCTGCAATAAGCTCTTCAACCTTTGCTTTTTCTGCCAACACTTCACTATCGGCAAAAACTGCATCCTTACTTTTTACTCTAACATTTACAGTTTCCTGAGCGTAGAGCTTAACATTCTCGCAAAGCTTTGCAAGGGGCAGCTTAGTATCGCAAACCTCTTCAGTAAGCATAATAGCGGTTAGAAGACCGTCACCCGTAGTAGCATATTTTTTAATAATAATATGACCCGATTGCTCGCCACCTAGTGAATAATCCTTTTGTTGCATACATTCATAAACAAAGCGGTCACCTACATCGGTAGTAGCACACTTCATACCTTCTTTTTCAAGACTTGCTATAAAGCCTGTGTTAGACATTATAGTAGCAACAACAGTATTGTCGTTAAGCATACCGCGTGACTTTAAGCGCTTACCTAAGATATAAAGCATTTTATCGCCGTCTACAACATTGCCGTCACCATCTACTGCAATACAGCGGTCACAGTCACCGTCAAAAGCAAAGCCTAAATCCAAATGCTCTTCTTTTACTAGTTTACAAAGGTTTTCAATATGTGTAGAACCGCAGCCCATATTTACATTAAGACCGTCAGGAGTATCACCTATAACCCTAACCTTAGCACCCAAAGCACCAAATACAGACTTTGCAATCATCCAGGAAGCACCATTAGCGCAGTCAAGACCAATTTTTAAATCTTTATAAGAATGAGATGCTAATGAAATTAAATAACCGATATAACGGTTTCTGCCTGCAGAGTAGTCAATAATTCTACCAATGCGTTCTTTGGTGGCAAGCGGTAAATCATCACCACTGCAAAACTGCGCGATATCACCGTCAAGATAGTCTTCAATATATTCGGTAGTAGCATCATCAAGCTTTTCACCAAAGCGGTTAATAACCTTAATGCCGTTATCGTAAAAAGGATTGTGCGAAGCGGTAATCATAATACCGCAGTCGAATTCATCCTGCTTAGTAACATAAGAAACGCTTGGTGTAGTGGTAACGTGAAGCATATATGCATCCGCACCGGAAGCAGTAATACCTGCCACAATAGAGTATTCAAGCATATAGCTTGAAAGTCGGGTATCCTTACCTATTACTATGCGGGGGCGATAATTTGCTTTATCGCAGCCAGAAAGTGCAGAAGAAAAATACCAACCTAAAAATCTACCAACCTGATAAGCCTGCATAGAGGTAAGAGTAGCATTTGCTTCACCGCGAAAACCGTCAGTACCGAAATAGCGGTTTTTCTTCTTCTCACCTTTATTTTCTATTTTAATAGGAACATTAACCTGTAAAAGCTCGTCAGTAGTCACGCCAAACAAATTACAAAGCATTACCACCTTATCAATTTGGGGTAAAGCTTGGTCCATTTCCCACTTCGAAACCGACTGTCGCGAAACTGAAAGCTTTTCAGCTAACTGCTCTTGTGAAATGTTAGAATTTACGCGTAGCTTATAAATCTTTTCACCTATAGTCATTAATAATTACTCCTTAAACGTTTTGGTAATTAAAATTTACATTTTAACCCACGAAACCATAATAACAAAGAAAATCCAAAACTTCAACCAACCAAACTGTTATTTTTTCGCAACCTATAGTTGCTAAGTTGTTTAAGATTGACTTTTAAAACCCTTTATTGTATAATTTGCTCATATATAGTATATATATTAATTTTAAAAAATACAACAAAATATTTTGGGAGTGATATTATGCTAAAAACAGCACCCTCAGTATTCGCTGTAGGCAACGATTATCAAATTATGTTCGAAGTAGAAAAAGAATCTTTAGTAAGCGTCAGAGTAGGTGAAGAAACCTTTTTTGATGAATCTAACGGTATTATGAACTCACTTTCTTCTATGCATAGAGTAACTATTCCGTCCGCTTTACTCAATAAGGAGAAAAAATATACCGTATGCGTTCGCCCTTTAATCGAGCGCAAACCCTATTTTTCGGAAACAAGCGAGATTCTAGAATTCGATTATAGCTTCAAGCCCGTACCCGAAAGCAATATCCGCGCTTACCACCTTTCAGATACCCACAACCGCATTGCAGAACCTGTGGCAGCTGCAAAAGCCTTTGGTGAAATTGATTTTCTTATCCTTAACGGCGATATTTTAGACCACAGCGGCGATCCTTCCAAATTTGCTAACATCTATATTATTTGTAGTGAAATTACAGGCGGTAATATTCCTGTAGTATTCTCACGCGGCAATCACGATTTACGCGGTAATTATGCCGAAAAATTTGCCGATTATACCCCAAGCCAAAACAGAAATACCTACTATTCATTCCGCATAGGCAGTATTTGGGGCTTGCTTATAGACTGCGGCGAAGACAAAGACGATAGCAGCTTAGAATACGGATTTACAGTTGCTTGCCACCCATTTAGACTAAGACAAACCGAGTATTTAAAATCGGTTATAGCTAATGCCGACAAAGAGTATAATGCCCCGGATGTTAAAACACGCGTTGTAATATCACACAATCCCTTTACCGAAGAACACCCTGCTCCCTTTAATATTGAAAAGGATATCTTTACCGATTGGGCAACCCTTTTAAAAGAGCACATAAAGCCCGATGTTATGATATGCGGTCACACACATAGAATGTCTGTTCTTTATCCAAACAGTGATGACAATTATATTAAAAGACCCTGCCCTGTTGTTGTAGGCTCTGAGCCGCGTCAAGATTGCTTTATAGGTTGTGGATATATTTTCGGTGATGATAAAATAGAAGTTGTATTTACAGATAATTTAGGCAACACAATTTCAACTGAAACCTTAAAAAAACAATAAAACCTGGTGAAAAAATGAAAAAAATTTTTTATTCAAAATCCATTCCTGTTAAAAAGGAATATGATGTTATTGTTTGCGGCGGTGGTGTCGCAGGTGTTGCAGCAGCTGTAAGCTCTGCCAAAAACGGATTTTCCACCTTACTTATTGAAAAAAGTAATATACTTGGCGGTCTTGGTACCCTTGGTCTTATAAACCTTTTTGTACCAATGTGTAACGGTCGCGGAAAGCAAATAATTTTCGGTCTTGCTGAAAAATGGCTTCGTATGAGCGCAACACTAGGTTGGGATACAATACCGGAAGAGTGGAAAAACGGTGAGCCTAAGGAATCTACTAATATTAGATATATTCAACGCTACTCCCCCACTATTTTTGCTTATCAGCTAACTGATGAGCTTAAAAAAAGCGGTGCCGACATTCTTTTTGACTGTATGGCGGTTGATCCTATTATGGAAGGCAACATATGCAAAGGTGTTATTACCGAAAGTAAAGGCGGTACCGAGTTTTACCCTTGCCGCGTTATAATTGATACTACCGGTGACTGTGATGTGTTGCGCCGTGGAGGTGTTCCCACAGTAAGCGGTGAAAACTACTTTACTTTTATAACAAAAAGCATAAGCCTTGACAGTTGTCAAAAGGCGATTGAAACCAAAGATATTGGCCGTATTTATGAAACCATTAGCGGTGGTAACATTAACCTTTTTGGCGATAATCAACCAAGTGATATGCCAAAATGGTCGGGTTTAAGCGCAGAAGATGTTACCGATTACATAGTACGCAACCAGTTACTTATTCTAGATAAGTTAAAGAAATCTGATAGAAATACAAGGGAAATTGTAACAAGTCCGGGTATGCCACAATTTCGTACCACAGCACACATAAAGGGTGACTATTCTTTAAAGGTTGAAGATGCATACCGCCATTTTGATGATTCAGTGTGCGCAATTAACGACTTTGAGCACCGCGACCATTTATTCGAGGTTCCTCTACGTACTCTTACAAGACGCGATTTTCCGAACATTATTACTGCAGGCAGATGCGCTGACGGTACGGGCTACGGTTGGGACCTTTTACGTGTAATTCCACCAGCAATTCTTACAGGTCAAGCAGCAGGTGAAGCGGCTTGCCTAGCAATTAAAACAGGTACTGCTATTGCCGATGTTGATATTCACGTTTTACAAGCAAAGCTCGAAAAAGAAAACGTAATGATTCACTTCCCAGATTCTTATGTGCCCGAAGATAAAACTGTAATTATCCACGGTAAAAATGCTGCCGAAATTGACGGCGGGCATATGTAATCTTAAAGTGTTTTTTGAATCAGATAAAATGGTGAAGATTATGAAAAAGATATTGGGGTACTCGCAAATAATTTTAAGTGCTATTTTATTAGCCTTTGTTTACTACATATTTATAGTTACAAATAACTTTGCGCCTGCAGGATTAAACGGTATCGCTACTATGATACAATTTAAAACAGGCTTTAGTATAAGTTATATGTCGTTGCTTATAAATGTTCCGTTATCGATACTCGCCTATTTTTTAGTACAAAAAGATTTTGCAATTAAAACACTTTTGTTTTCACTTATTTATTCTATTTCTTTTTTGTTACTTCAAAATTCCGACTTATCGTTTATTCAATACAACACACTTGGTCACGATACAATTTACCCCGTTATTCTTAGCGGTGTGCTTGCAGGTGTTGTTTACGGCGTATGCTTTAGAAACAACGCTTCAACAGGCGGCACCGATATTGTTTCGCGCTATATCAATAAAGTAAGACCCGATACTAACTTTTTCTTTGTAACTTTCACATTAAATGCTATAGTTGCTATCGCTTCGGTTTTTGTTTATTCAGAAGACAGTTTAAACTATAAACCAATGGCACTATGTATTATGTATTGCTTTATTTCAACCTTTGTAGGAAACCTATTACTAAAAACCACAAAAACCGCGTATAAATTTACTGTTATCACACCTCATAGAGATAAATTTGTTGAAGAAATAACAAAAAATCTTCACCACGGTTGTACTGAAATTGATGCAATCGGAACATATACAGGTGTAAAAAAATCTGTTTTGATTTGCTTAATTAATAAGCACCAATTAAACGATTTTCAAAGAATAGTTGCAAAATACGACAATACTTTCTCCTATTTTGAGGTTGTAAACGAAACCTACGGTAATTTTAAAAACATTAAACACCATTAAATCAGGTGATAAATAAATGCTTATTTTTACAACAATTATATATTCGCTTGCAATTACTTTTATCGCTAATAGCTATGTTTTTATTAAAGAAGTACCGCAAAGCTTATTATTTTTAATACCCGTTTTTCTTTTCGCAAATCTTTTTGCAGGTTGTTTTATAACCCAAACTCGTAATAAGGCGCTTAAAGTTTGCTACCACGGAACAGTATTACTAATATCCTTTTGTGTATCTGTTCTTGTTTCAATAGTTTTTCTTATTTTACTTGTAACAAAAACGATAATTATCGACTATAACTCGCTTATTTGGAGCATATTATTATGTGTTGGTGTGAACTTTATTATATTCTGGAACGGAATAATATGCGTTTATCTTACGTCAACGCAGTTAGGTATAAAAATAAGAGTTATTGGAATTATTTGTGGACTAATACCTATAGCAAATTTAATTGCTTTGTTTTTTATACTAAAAACAACAGTGAATGAATGCCGGTTTGAATTTAAAAAAGAAAAAATCAATAAAGAAAGACGCAATAATAAAATTTGTTCAACAAAATACCCTATTCTTTTGGTACATGGTGTATTTTTTCGCGACACTAAATATTTTAACTACTGGGGAAGAATTCCAAAAGAGTTAGAAACAAATGGCGCAACAATATTTTACGGAAACCATTCATCCGCCGCATCTATTGGCGATAGTGCTTTAGAATTAAAAAATCGTATTACCGAAATATTAACCGAAACAAACGCCCAAAAGGTTAATATAATTGCCCATTCTAAAGGTGGTCTTGACTGCCGTTATGCTATTGCAAAGCTTGGCATTGGTGATAAAGTGGCTTCACTTACTACAATAAACACACCGCACAAGGGTTGCCTGTTTGCCGATTATTTGCTAAACAAAATACCCATAAGTGTTAAAAATAAAGTAGCAGATACGTATAACACAACACTTAAAAAATTTGGCGAACAAAATCCTGATTTTTTGGCCGCTGTTAACGACTTAACTGATGAACGCTGTAATATTTTAAATGCCGAAATGCCAATGCCTGAAGGTATTTATTGCCAAAGTGTTGGCTCGGTACTGACAAAATCCACAAGCGGCAAATTTCCTTTAAACCTTTCATACCATTTGGTTAAATACTTTAGCGGTGAAAACGATGGCCTTGTAGATGAAGCTTCTTTCAAATGGGGCGAAAATTATATTCTTTTAAGAACAAATGAAAACCGCGGTATATCTCACGGTGATGTAATAGATTTAAACAGACAAAATTTCAAAGGCTTTGATGTTAGAGAGTTTTATGTTGATTTAGTAAGCAAACTAAAAAATAAAGGATTATAAAGTAAAACGGGCTGTCTCACTAAGAAAAAGTGAGACAGCCCATTAATTATTTATGCATGAAAACCCGTCCCTCAGGGTTTTCTGCATTTGGAAGGGAGATAAAAATTAATTTATAGCAAATGAGGGACGGTAAACTGCGTAGTAACGACCTGACGACAACAAAAGTTCAAGTCGTTTTATGAGGTCACAACTATCCTCACCGAAGCCGCTTGTAATATTTACATGAGTACCATTTCCGATATACAAGTATGCGTAGCAAGTACCACCACTAACTCTTCGAACAATAACATCACCTATCATAAGGTTGTGCACTCTTGCAAGTCTTGTTCTATCCGTACGCGCTTCACCCGAGAAGCCATAATATCTTCTACCGCCGTAAAGTGTTTCTACCATCATATCGCGGTATTTAAGTCCTTTATCATTTAGCTGATAGTAATCATTACCGCTTATAGTTTTCACAACCTTAAACGTACCATTTGTTCCTTGCATAACAGCATCATAATCGGTATCTGCAAATACGGCATCGGCAATTCCTGCCGCCTTATAAATTTCGTTTACAAGCGCAAAGCCTTTATTGGTTGTGCCGTTTGCCTTAATTGTATTAAAGGCTTCTAATACCTTGTTTTGTTCTTCTAAAGTTAAAGTACGGTTAATATAAACCTTAGGACAAATTGTTCTAACACCGCCTACAGTACTTGTATCGGTTGTTTGAATGTAATCGCCATAAGCGGCATTTTCATTAACCTTAACAGTATATGAAACCGCTTTTCTTGTGTTGGCAGGTATTGTAACCGACCAAGAAAGGTTACTACCGTCAACAGTATCAGCGCCTTCAATATAGGTTGTATTAGCAGGTATTGTATCGCAAATTTCAACCGTTTTTTCGGTATCATTTGTGTTATACACTTCAAAAGTAAATGTTACTTCTTCGCCAAGATTTGCAGTAACGGTAGAATTATGGCTTGAAAGCTTTTGCGCCATTATACCCTTCAAATTGTTTACGCGGTTTTGAGTTTCTGTAGGTACTGCTACATTAAATTTACTGCTTGAAAGCGGACGTACAATAACAAATTCGGTTACTTGCTTGTCACTTGTTTTTGTGGAATCGTAGAAAAGATATCCTCCGCTGCCTTCTGTAAAGAAATAATCATTAACGCGATGATATCTGATAGTAGGCTCATAAGTTTCGCCAACATCCACAGTATAAATTCCACCGCCCGAATGAATAAATGAACCGTTACCAATATACATAACAACATGCCCAAAGCCCGAAGTGCCGCGGGTTACTACCATTAAGTCACCAGGTTGTAAAGTATCAAGCACTTCCTTTTTAATGCTTTGCATTGTAGCTTCATCGTGAACATCGGAAGCAGCGCGTTCAAAACGATAAGCTTCTATTCCTGCCGATTCAGCATAGGTTGCAAGGCGTTTTGTTGTCCAAAGGTTATAACCGCCGCCGTTTATCTTTACACCCAAGGCTGTTTGATAAGCTTCGTAAGTAAAGCCTGCGCAGTTAATATAACCCCAATAATCTTTTGAAGTAAATTCAGGGTTGCGATCTCCCGAATTCCAACGGTATTCGGTATCTTCAATCCCACCAAAGCGTGTATCGGAGTATTGTAGCTTTTCACCGCGGAGAATATAGCTTTCAGCCGTAGCGATAACCGCTTCTTGCTGTGGTGTAAGCTCAAGTTCTTCAAACTCTTCATCAAGAATATAATCACGCTCAATTATAATTGTTGGGCGGAATACCGCAAATACAGTACTTGTAGCTAACCCTTCAAGCACGGATTTTGTATCAACAGCACTTAAAGGTTCGGATAAATCAACCAAACCGTCCTTATCGTAAATATAGTTTTTAACTGTGCCGCCGTTATTTACAAATAACATATCGCCAACAATTAAATCGCGGGTTGTAACCGCATTTGCAGGCGCACCCTTTATACCGGTAATTTGACCTTTTACAGAACTACCGCCGTAAAGTGTTGGGGCTACCATATTTAATCTTTCGGTGGTAGCACTGCCATCTAAAAGACTGTCAAGTGTAGCCTTTGCGGTTGCACCAAAGTGTGTAGTTGCCGATTTAGTGAAAGCTATTGTGTAAATCCATTCACTAAGCTTAATATCCCTATAAGTAGAGTCCTTTAAGGCGCGTATCGCATTAGAAATGTAGCGCTGATCTTCGCTGCTTGAAGCCGTACGCTCAATATATAAATCATATCCGTTAACAATTTTTCCATTTATTTCGGTTGTTGAGCCTTGAAGCTTAGTTCCGCAAAGTGACATATCCTTGTTCACTTTAAGGGTGTAATTAACGGTTGCGGTCTCGCCCGCTTTTATTTTGCCTTCCCAAGACATTTTACCGTCCTTAGCGGTTAAGTCACCCATTACATATTCGGTGCCGTTTGGAACAACATCAGTAAGTTTTACATTACCTGTGTTATCGCCATCATTTTTAATTTCAACGGTGTATGTAACCTTTTCACCCGGCAGAACTGTTTGTGCCACAGTTTTAGAAGCGGTTTTGGTTGCAGTAATATCAGATACTTCAACCTTTTCAATAGCCTTAGGTGCAATAATACCAAGACCTAATATTTGATATCTTAAATTATTAATATCATTTTCGTTTATAGTTCTATCTACATTGGTATCAAGGAACGGATTAAAGCCTACGGCGGTAACAGTTTCTTCCGCCTTAACTAAGTCTCTGATATCAACTGTACCATCTATATTACCGTCACCTGTGCCGTAAGAAACATAATTACTTTCATCAAAGCCTTTACCGGAATTTTTAATCCAACCGTCGTTCTCTTTCCACATATTACCCGAATTAGAACCCGAGAATGAATATTGGTATTCATTTACAGGTAATAAATTTTCATCCGAGCCCTCGGCAGTTAGTTTAAGGTTGGAAATATAAAAATCTCGTTCATTAGGCAATGAAGACGGAGTGTTTTGGAGTAAGAAACCTACCCAATAATAAGGTCTTAATGTCTCACTTTCATTTATAGTAAAGGTATAACTCACAGAACCGTTCTTACTTTTATTTACACCACCAACCTTATCGCTAAACTTAAGTTTAGTACTTGTAGAACTATAATTATATGAAACAACTCTATCATAGTACGGATTACTTAACGAATTAGATGCTCTACCAAAAAGCATTGGGAAAATGCCGTAGTCAAAACCGGGCTCTCCTAAAATATAATAATCATAAGAGATTGTATACTTTACACCCTTTTGAATTATGTTCTCTAGTAGGACACCAATTCTTTTGGTACTTGTGCCACTATATTTAATATGAACCATATAGTTAAAATAAGTAGGATTATACTCTACATATTTACCAAGTGTAGTTGCTTTTCCGTAAGAATCGGTCCAACCCTCAGAATCGGTTGAATAATCATCAACATTAAGTAAGGACGTTTTTGTGGTATCACTTGATTTATAAAGTGAAAAGTCGCTTATATAAAACTCAACACCAGCTTCACGCTCAAAGCTATAACCTAAATAAAACTTTTTATTGGCTACCTCTTCTTCGGTAAGAGTAAAGCTGTATTTTTTGTATACATTATAACTTTTATCAAAAACAGAAGTAAACTTTGCATTGCCGCTTGTATCAGACGAACGAAGTAACGCACCGCTTGCAATCAATGCATCGCGAGTAGATTGACCAACGCTTGTACTTTCATCAATACCATATAAACCAAAAATTAAACTACTTGAATTAAGGCTACCTGTCACAAATTTTGTAGCAATAGTAACTGTATACTCAGTGTTGGCTTCAAGCGTTGTTGGTAGTTTATAAAGATATTTACTCCAACCGGAATCTCTTTTAAAATGGTGCATTGTGCGCCTTGGCTCGTAGCTTACTATATCCTCTTCTTCAGCCACCTCGCCTGCTACTGCATAGTGAGCCGCGCGGCAAAGATAAGGGGATTCTGCAAAGAGAGAAGTAAAATCCTTGGTTGTAACATCTACACCAAAAAGAGTTTCAACCCAAACGCAACCGGCAATAAAGTCGCCCCTGTTTGATAAGTGGCAATATTGGTCGGCATACATCGAGTTTTCGGCGCCGTAATCATCGGTAAGGTAATTATATTCCTTAGCGGTTTGTATTGCTTTACCGCTTTTGATTAGTGGGAGCGATAAAAGATTAGATGCCTTATCGTAACATTCTTCAACAGCCTTAAAGTGTGCAGTTGATGAAGAATAACTATATTCATCCGAACGAGACGCATCGTAGCCCCAAGTTTGATGTATATAATATTTCGCATTTGGCTGATGCGATTTTACAGCATTATAAAGGTCAATTAAATAAGGATTTTCTTCTGTATGGAAAGTATTCCAAGTGGCAGAATAGGTCGAAGCCTGTTGGAATGTTATGTAATCATAATCAAGCTCATTAAGTACAGTTTTCATAGAAACCGCACCGCGATATTTTTCGCCATTTCTATATACTTCGTATACAGACTCGCCGCTTTCATAATAAGAAAGATGTTTTTGAAGCGAACAACCTGAATAATAAAGGCTTAAAAATTCGGTTTTGTAGCCAAATTCGGCAGCAATTTTTTCTGCGTAGTGCATAGCATCATTTGAAAAGCTATTACCTATTGCAAGAATTCTTATTGTTTTTTGTTCAATTTCGCTTGGCAAAGTTATTTTAAAATGAGATGCAACCGATTCATAACTACCGCTAATATCACTTTCAGTGCTTTTAGAAATATTAAAAGCACGGTAATTGTAATCGCCCCACCATTCATCATCAACAACTACTGTAGAAGTACCGTACTTGTTTGAAGGGCGACTTTCATTTTTCTGATTTAAATCAACCCAGCCTTCAGGGCGGTATTTATACCCGTAATCAATTGTGATTTCGGTTCCGTTAGGCAAATCTTCCTTTGTGAAAATTTGCGTAGCAACAAAGTTATTGTTAGCTGCTATTTGTGAACTTACTGTTGAATCATAACATCCAAGAGTAAATTGAGGTTCTTGCGCATTCACAGCAGTTATAGGCGCAAGAACAAAAGCAGATATAACTAGGCAAATGCTAAGAAACAACGATAAATACTTCTTTAACATACCAAAACTCCTTATAACCATAATGTTAAAAATAATTCATGTTAATAATACCACCACCAAAATTCAAAATCTTGCCACTTTTGAAACTAAGTGTGCAGTTTTTTGACATTGTTGTATTTTTGGTTATTTTTGTTGACTTTTGCGATAACAAGGGCTATAATGGGCACATAAATCTTACTATTTACTGCGCCAAATTCGATATTTTTAGTGCGGTTTTTTGACATAGGAGTAGCTTATGCAATTAAAATTCAATGTTGAACGCGAAAAAAAGAATTTTATAACCTGCCACAAATATCGCAATGATTATACCTATTTTCAGTTTCAATTTCACTCGCAAATTGAAATATACGGCATACTTGAAGGCGAAATGGATATACTTGTTGACGGCAAACGCCAAACCTTAAAAGCAGGCGAATTTTCGGTGGCGCTAAGTTATGTAGGTCACGATTACAAAACACCTGTGTCTTCACGCTCGTTCGCAATTATTATACCGCCGCAGCTATGTGAAGAATTTATAAACGAAACCAAGGGCAAAAAGCTTGCAAACCCTTTCTTTAGCGATAAAGCGCTTTTTGATAAAGTTATAAATTGCTTTGAAGCTATGAGAGAGCCTACCGCATCCACACTTAAGAAAAATGCACTTGTAAATGTTGTATTAGGTTTAATTTTAGAAAATGGTGAATGGATTGACGCGGGTTCTTCTGTTAATAACGAGCTTATAAGCAAAATTTTGTTTTATTTAAACGATAATTACAAGCAAAACATAACCCCCGTTACCGTAGCACAGCATTTTGGTTATTCCCAAAGCTATATCTCCCGTTATTTTAAGGCATGTTGCGGTGTTAATCTTGTAAAATACATAACACTTTTAAGACTGCGCAATGCTTTAATACTTATGAACGAATTTCATCACAATATCTCCTACTGCGCTTTAGAAAGCGGTTTTTCATCTATGCGAACCTTTTACCGCTCTTTTCAGTTAGAATTTGGTTGTTCACCTAAAGAATATATGGAAAAACAAAAAACAAATGCTTGACCGATGGATCAAGCATTTTAATTTTGCAAATATTTATTTAAATAGTTTAAAGTTTTCTTTTTATCCGCCGACCAAAGCGGTGCGATCAGGTCCTTTTTAGCACCGTCACCCGTTATTCTATGTACAACCGTTTCCATTGGTAAAACTGAAATACAGTCCTTTAATATTTTAGCGTATTCTTCTAAAGTTAAAGCCTTTACCCTACCGCTTATGTATTCCGACTCTAAAACGGTGTTTTTGAGAATATGCAAAAGGTGGAATTTCACCCCATTTGTATCGCAGTCAACAGCGAATTTTGTAGTTAAAAGCGGATTATCATTTGGTAGCCCTATTATAATATGTGTTATAACTTCTAAACCAGCTTTCTTAAGACGGCTAACAGCAGTTTTATAAACTTCACTTTTATACCCACGGTTTATATACTCCGCTACAGAATCATCACTTGTTTGTAGCCCTAATTCCACTGTAACAGGTTTAATTTTATTAAGACTTTTAAGTAGTTCTATAGTACTATCACACAAACAGTCAGGTCTTGTTGCAATATTAAGTCCTACTATATAGTCGGGCTTTATTGCTTCATAAAACAGTGTTTTTAGTCTTTCGGTTTTTGCGTAAGTATTGGTAAATGACTGAAAATATGCAATGTATTTTCCGCTTTTATTTTTAGCTTCTACCTTTAGTTTTGCCTTTTCTAACTGTTCGGTTATATTATTGCCGCGCTCAGAAAATTCGCCACTACCAAGTGATGAACAAAAAATACAACCGCCCGTGGATATTGTGCCATCGCGATTAGGACAAGTAAAACCACCATCAATAGACAATTTATAAACCTTACAGTCAAATTTTTCTTTATAATAATCATTTGCGGTTTTGTACATACTTTTTCCCCCCCCAGCCACTACCTTTAATTATATTACAAAAACTTAAAAAATGCAAATACGGTAGATTGTTGACTAGAAAATATTTATATGCTATAATTTTTATAAGGAAGTGACAAGTTATGAATTTTACAACCAAAAGGCGAATAATAAGAATTATCGCACTTATATTAATAATTGCAATGTTTGTTTTCTATAATTTTTTCACCGAATCCGCAGCAGGTATAACCCTTTTAATATCATTACTTATAGCGTTTTATATTCTTACTTTGATTTGGTGGCGCTGTCCCGGTTGCAACGCTTATTTGTGGAAAACATCTCCCTTTGCTAAATATTGTCCGTTTTGCGGCGAAAAATTTGAATAATACTTAAGGCTTGACTAAACCAGTCAAGCCTTTTTTAACGCCATTATTATTCACTAAATAGTTCATTAAAAAATGGAATAGATGCTGAAGCTCCAAGCCGCGACACAGTTATTGAAGAAGCTTTTGCAGCAATTTTTAAAGCTGTGCTTACATCTTCTCCCTTAGTTATTGCGGCAAGAAAATAGCCTGTAAATGTATCACCTGCCGCAGTAGTATCTATTGCTTTAGCCTTGTAAATAGGTTGTTCTATATAAGAATCTCGGTTTATAAACACACTTCCGTTTTCACCTAATGTAAGAATTAAATTACTATTAGGGAATCGTTTCACAAAAGCCTTTGCGGTATCTTTAGGGTTACTGCTTCCGAAAATCGCCGCGCCTTCTATTTCATTGCAAAACCACCATTTAACATAAGACAGTGGGAGTTTTAAAATTTCATTATCAAAAGGTGACGGATTAAAAGCAATTTGCATACCCTTTTTGTGTGCAAGTTCAAAAATTAAGTCAAGATTATTAATTTCATTTTGAAGCAATAGGATATCGTTTTCTTTAGCATCAAAAAGAAACTTTTTAATATACGCTTTATCAATACAATGATTTGTTCCTACAAAAAGCAGTATACAATTTTGCCCGTTTTTGTCTACTTGAATAATTGCAGAACCGCAATTACCTTTTACCTTATCAATTCTGCTTATGTCAACATCCGCTTTTACAAGAGTATCCAACAATAAAGTGCTATCTTCCCCTACAACAGCGCCGTGAATAACCTTTGCACCCGCTTTTGAAAGCGCTACAGATTGATTAAGACCCTTTCCACCCGGAAAAACCGACATACTTTTTGATGATAATGTTTCACCTGCGGTTACAAAATGGTCTACATTATAAACATAGTCAATATTTAGCGAGCCTATATTATATATTTTCATATTATTCTCCCAACACCTTAAATAAATCTTCGAAAAGTGCATCTCTATTAATTTCGTAGACATACTTTATAAAATGCCTGTCTTGATTAAAGGCATAATGCTTATCATACTCAGGAATAGGGCTTGGAATTAATCTATCCTTCATAAATTGTGATTCTTCGTTAAGAAGCCACGCCACCGCAGTAACATCCCAAATAGGCTTTGACCACGGCTTGCCATTTTTGTATTTATCCATATACTCGATTGTGTTTTCATAAAGATAATCACAAAGCAGATTTTTGCCTGATAACCAGTGTGCAAGCTCATACTTTGAAGTTGCAAAGCGATCAACCACACTGTTACACGGCAATAACACTAACGGTACACCACAACCTAACACTACCCTTGCCGCCGCAATATCCTGTGTCATATTAAATTCAGATGCCGCAAGTGGCACATGTGTTGCATGACCGCCCAACCATATTATAACACAATTTTCTTTAATTTTGGGATTTTTTATTATAGCAGACGCTACATTTGTTATAGCTCCTATTGCAACAATATAAAGCGGATTTTCGGGTGAATAGTTTTCAGCAAGGTTTGCTATGTAATCTGCCGCATCCGATTCAGTAATTGTTGTTTCATTTGGTAGATATTCTTGCGACCCTTTAAAAACTATATCTTTTAGTTGACTCTCGCCCATTAAATCCAATAGTTTGATAATTTCATTATAACTCTTTAACATTCCATCCGCTACGGAAATACATCTTGAATTCAAAAATGGTGCCGCAGTAATACCCTTTACCGAAAATTTTTGTTTCGATTTTAGCATATAACAAATAGCGTACTGATCATCAATCTCGTTATATGCATCGGTATCTATTACAACATCAACCTTCCCACTTGGAACGGTTAAGTTTTTAAAATATTGTGACTTTGTCATATAACCCCACCCTTTTTAAGTATTGTACAATAAAGTGCCAGAAAAATATATAATAATATGGCTTATTTTTTATATAAATTGGCTTTTTTATGAATAGCAACTTGAAAATGATTAACTTATATGATATTTTAAAGTCAGTAATACTTGCGAGGTACAGTATGCACAATTTAAGCTTAATTACAATTTGGCAAGCAAAACGGCCCCAAAAAACACACATTGAATATCATTCGCACAAATATCACGAATTGGTTTATTATTTATCAGGCAAAGGTAAAGCCACCATGGAAAAAAATGATTATAATTTTATTGATAATAGCTTTGCTATAATCCCTGCCAATTCGGAACACAATGAATTACATTATGTGGACGGCGAAGTTATTTGCCTTATGTTTTCGGGTGTAAGAGATTTACAATCAGGTTTTTTTAAAGATTCATCACATAAAATTATAAAAAATTTAAACGAATTAATGAACGAAGTAAATTGCCAAAAATACAACTACAAAGAAATGCTTGTTGTCAAATTAAATGAATTGATGCTTGATATCAGCCGTATTAAGAATACAGCAAGCAACAAGAAAAGCTTTGAATACATAATTAATTATATAAGTGAAAATTTTCATGAACAGTTGAACCTATTCGAGTGTGCAAAACAGCTTAATATCAGCTATGATTATTTTCAGCATAAGTTCAAATCCCTTACAGGTTTTTCTCCAAAGCAATTTTTAATGGAGCAACGCTTACAAAACGCCCAAAAAATGCTAAGAGAAGAAAACTATAACTGTACCGAAATTGCATACCGTTGCGGTTTTTGTACTTCTGCGCAATTTTCCGCTTTATTTAAACACAAGTACGGCATAACCCCTTTACAATACAAAAAGCAAAGCGCAAATAGTTAAAAAGATATTTACATTAAAATTTTTATATTGTATAATACTTTTCGAAAGTTTTTTCAACCTTTAATGCAACTAATTTTGAGGTGCTTTTATGGGATATTTATTTTTATTTATTGCTTTATTTGCAGGTATATCCAAAGGCTATTGCGGAAAGAAAACAAGCGGATACACAACAGGCTTTCACGATGCCATTTTAGCTAATATCATCAGAATGGTTTTATGTTCAGTTATTGGATTTGTATTAGTTGTTATAACCGATGGTGTAAAGTTTCTTATTCCCACTACCAATACGCTTTTAATCGCCGCACTTTCCGGCGTTTCTACGGCATTTTTTGTCGTTACTTGGCTTATAGCAGTTAAAAAAAGCGCTTATATGATGCTTGATATCTTTCTTATGATGGGTCTTTTAATCCCACTTATTGCAAGTAACATATTCTTTAACGAGTCTATAAAACTAACCCAATGGATAGGTATTATAATTCTTTTTGTAGCGGTTATTATAATGTGCTCTTACAATAACTCTATAAAAACAAAAATGACACCGTTATCGTTTTTATTACTTGTAGCTTGCGGTGTTGCCAGCGGTATTACGGATTTTTCGCAAAAGCTATTTGCCAAACAAGTTACAAACTGCTCGGCAGCGGCATTCAATTTTTACACCTATTTGTTTGCTATGGTGGTTTTGATTGTCACTTTCTTTCTATTCCCCAAAACTGAGAACACAAACGATAAATCAAATATAAAAAAGATATTTGGTTATATTTTCTTAATGGCACTTTTCCTATTTACAAATTCATTTTTTAAAACTCTTGCCGCCAAACATTTAAGCGCAGTACTGCTATATCCCCTAAATCAAGGATGCGCTTTAATTCTTTCAGCGCTTATGGCTTCAATACTGTTCAAGGAAAAGCTAACAATAAAAGCTATTATTGGTATAATAACCGCATTTATAGGTTTGCTTATTATCAATTTACTTTAAACTTAAGACTGCTGTAAAACAAAAGCTTTACAGCGGTCTTTTAATATATAACAAATTTTCTTATGACAGGTAATTATTTAGGCAAAAGTTTTCTATAAACCGACGGTGAACACCCGAAATAGTTTTTAAAAACTCTATTAAAATATGTAGCAGAAGAAAACCCACACTCTATAGCAATATCTAAAATAGTATTTTTAGGGTCCATTAGCTTCTCTACAGCATAACGAACTCTTAAAAAATTTATATAATCAAAAATAGTTGAACCTGTTACCGCTTTAAAGGTATGACAAATTGTATACTTATTATATTCTGCCGCTGTGCAAATATTTTCAAGCGTAATAGGTGATTTAAAATTGTTGTCTATATAGTCGACAATATGCTCGATTTTTTTAAATTGTTCTTTAGACAGTGTTAAAGGAATAATAAACCTCTTTGAATACATAAACGCAACAAGCTCATAAAGATATGCCTTTACATAAAAGCGACTTTCCTTAGTTTTTTCAAAATACCTTATATTTATTTTATTTAATATTGTAGTTATTTCTTCGTTATCACTAAATACTAAATAAGGCTTTGCTTGTATATGCGAAATAAAATCATAAACTAATGAAAATTTGTCATAGCTAATATTTTCTTCTAATAGGTTAACATCAATATGCAAATAAGAAATCTCGGCATTTTCTGAAAAGAGCCTATGCCCCATATTACTATTTATAAATATAATTTGTTCTTTTGTTACCTTAATAATGTCATCATTAACATAGCAATACAATATACCACTTTTAACCTCAATAATCTCAACCGCCATATGCGAATGCATTCCGCGATAATTGCCCAAACCGTTCATATAAAGATTATGAATTTTAATTGGCAAATTAAAATTTTCAAAACTTATAACTTCTTTCTCCATAAAACACCACTTTCGCAATATTGTGCAGATTTTAAGCAATATTTAGATTGAAATAGTCAAAATAATTGAATATACTCAATAATATACAATACATTTTCACAAATGTAAAGTCTTAAAATCAAAAAAACAGCTATAATCGGAGTAATTAATTTATGAACGACATTTCTATAAAAGGTATGAAGCGTAGCAGGTTAATGTATATTTTTGAAGCCGCTTTGGAATACTTCATATCCATTTTAGTTGCAGGCTCTTATCTTGCAACACTCACTAAAGAATTAGGCTTTTCTGATAGTCTTACCGGAATTTTATCCTCCGTTATTTCTTTAGGTTGTTTGTTTCAGCTTTTATCGTTATCATTAAGGCGTAAAAGGGTTAAATTTTTTGTAATAATATTCAGTATTCTAAATCAGCTTCTTTTTATGTTGCTTTATGTAATACCGCTAACCTGCCTACAAAAGCAAACAAAAATTGTACTTTTTGTGATTTTAATATTTTCAGCCTATATAATATATAACATTGTTCATCCTAAGAAGATAAACTGGTTAATGTCTTTGGTTGATGATAAAAACAGAGGTAACTTTACTGCTAACAAGGAAATAGTATCGCTTGTTTCGGGAATGATATTTACCTTTTTAATGGGTACAGTTATTGATTATTATTCCGAAGTAGGCAAAATTCGTTTAGCGTTTACATTTTCGGCAATCGTTATTTTTATTCTTATGGTGTTGCATTCTCTTACACTTATATTTTCTGTAGAAAAAGAGATATCGCAAAGCCCCAAAAAGAATTTTTTAGAAACGTTTTTCGAACTAGTTAAAAATAAAAATGTAATAACGGTAACTGTTATTTTTATACTTTATTATATTTCTACATATATTTCTACCCCATTTTACGGCACCTATCAAATAGGTGAATTAGGGCTAAATTTAAAATTTGTTTCGGCAATAGTAATGTGCGGCAGTATATCAAGAATTTTTGTTTCAAAATTTTGGGGAAAATACGCCGATAAAAAAACCTTTGCAGTAATGATTGAAAAATGCTTTATATTTTTAGGGCTTTCACAGCTTTGTGTGATTTTTGCCGTTCCTTCAACAGGCAAAATAATGTTTATTTTATACAATATATTACATGGTATTGCATTAGGTGGTATAAACAGCGCTCTTATAAACCTAATATTCGATTATGTCCCCATAGAAAAAAGAGCCGATTCTTTAGCTATTACTCAGGCATTTGCAGGTTTTACAGGCTTCTTAACTACGCTTTGTATCAGTCCGCTTGTTTCTTATATTCAAAACAACGGAAACAAAATATTCGGTTTGCCGCTATACGCTCAGCAATTTGTTACGATTTTAGCATTATTATTTACAGTTATAGCAATATTTTATATAAGATACGTATTTATACGTAAAAAAGTAAAATAAAGATTATATAATTTAAAAAGTCGTAACATACGGCTTAGGTGAACTTATCAATTAGAACCCCCAATCATTCAAAGGGGCTGTCTCACTAAAGAAAAGTGAGACAGCCCCAAATTTCGCTTCGAAACATTAAGTTAGGTATTTTTAAGTAATCTTTTTCTAATTAAACAGATTATATTGCTCACCATCATAATCGGTCAATTTGTAAGCAACCCTTTTTAAATAACTACCTTTATTAATAATAGAGCCATTAATAATATCATCTTCAGTTATACGGGCGGTTAGAATTTCACGAGCACTATTCATAATACTTTCAAAATCCTTACAAAAAGCCCCTCTTTCTCTGTCGTATGTAATACAAATATTACCGTCTTTGTCAAGTGCTGCATCAGGATAAGAAACATTATCGCGTTCATCCAATAATAAACCATACGGAAAAGTTTGTCCGTCATCTTCAGAAAGTAAGGCTGTTAAATTATTTCTTCCCGAATAATTATAATCAAAATTCCTATTTTTCTATAACAAAACAACAAATAATAATTATTATCCAGTAAACATCACCAAAAATCCCATTTTACTTAATATCGATTAGAGCTAAATAATGTGCTAAAAGTGGGGTTTTTCCGCTTTTCTATACTCTTTTGGTGTAATTGCAAATGTTTTTTTAAATGTTTTATAA
This sequence comes from Acutalibacteraceae bacterium, assembly GCA_045602785.1. Taxonomy (GTDB): domain Bacteria; phylum Bacillota; class Clostridia; order Oscillospirales; family Acutalibacteraceae; genus UBA737. The sequence goes on along the minus strand of JAZSCF010000059.1, from coordinate 2,423 downwards.
AAATATGCTGTATCATAAAAACCCAGTGAATCGGAAAGTTCTTTTATTGGTAAATCTGTTGTTTTTAATAATATTTTTGCTTTTTTCAGTCGTTTTTCAGTTCGATATTCCACAGGCGACATACCGAAATAATTTATAAACTTTTTTTGAAATGCACTTCGGCTTATATGCAGTTCTTTTGAAATACTATCAACAGATACTTCAAAATTTTCGGCAAGCATTTTTGCAGCCTTTTCAAACTTCAAACGGTCTTGATTACTATTTTTATATTGTATCGCCATTTGTAAAGAATTTAAACATAGATAAAATAATGAATTAATCAAAAAAGGTTTTTCTTTTTCGTTATACGCATTAACAACGTCTTTAAAATAATCCAACAGTGTTCCTGCACGGTCAGTTAATACAACAGTTGGCTTATCTTTATTAGCAAACTCTTCTTCTCCTATAACATCAAAGTTAATAAGATAATCGTGGACGGCACCGTTTTTTAGATCAAATTCCACTACATAGTTACTGTTTTTTGGCAGATATATAATATCCCCCGCTTTTAACTCGATTTTACCATCATCAAAAGTGTATGTTATGTTACCCGAAAACAGGTACAGTAAGCCGTAATTTGGTCTTGCAATACTTTCGTAACTGTATTTTTTTATTTTCCACACTTGAGAAAAAGCTTGGTTGAATATCAAATTTGTATTTTTAATTTTAAAATCCATAATTAATTCACCTGTTTTTATTATACTTATTTTACTAAAAAATACAATATATTTAACTAAAAATACATTTATTTGTTGCTTTATCATTGGTATAATAATTAAAAAATACAATATAGGTGATATTATTATGAAAGCTATAATGTACGCAACAAATGACTACGGCGAGTATATAAAAAAGCAGGTAAATTATGGTGTTTCCTTATCAGGAGCGACCACCGCAACAAAAGCCGAAGCCATAGAAAACACAGGTTTTTTAGGCTTCGGTGTGGCGATAACAGGCTCTTCTTGCTATAATTTATCGCTAATGAAAGCTGATGAAAGGCACTCACTTTTGAAGCATATATACACACAAGAAGGTTTAAACCTTAATGTTGGAAGATTAACAATAGGCGCCAGCGATTATTCGGCAGAAATTTACACCTATGATGATGTAGATAATGATACTTCCCTACAACATTTTTCTATTGAACGGGACAAGGAATACATCATCCCGATAATAAAAGAGATATTAGAAATAAAACCAAATCTTACACTTTTTGCTTCCCCATGGACTCCACCAGCTTGGATGAAAACCGGTGGCAGTATTGGCGGCGGATATATGCGTGAAAAATATTTGGATTGTTATGCAGATTATATTGTAAAATATATAAAAGCATACGAAGCGGAAGGTATAAAGATCAGCGCAATCACACCTGAGAACGAACCTGATACAGGACAAAACGGAACAATGCCGACTTGTACCTGGCACCCCGACACAGAAGCAAAGTTTATTACAATACTCCGTAAAAAATTTAATGAAAACGGCATTAATACAAAAATTTGGTGCTATGACCACAACTTCTCGGGCGCAAAAAGAGTGGATTGGTGTTTTACGGAATATCCAAATCTTAAAAACGACTGTGACGGCGTTGCTTTCCATTATTATGGCGGCACTATCGAACAAACAGCATTTTTAAAATCCAAGTATCCCAACCTTCAATTACATTTCTCAGAAGGCGGGCCCCGTTTGTTTGATAATTACAGTACCGATTGGTGCAAGTGGACTCTTATTATTATAAAAGCACTTAATAACGGTTATTCATCATTCACAGGATGGAATTTAATGCTTGATGAAACAGGCGGTCCCAACATTGGACCACACTACTGCGGCGGTTTGGTAACCAGAAACTACTCAAGCGGAGATTTATCCTATAGTGGACAATATAAAGCCTTTAAACATTTCAAAAATATTACTCCCCTGTCTCGTGTTTATCCGTTAAATTTCAACCATGATGAATTATGTATGTTTATATTTGATAGAACAGCCAAATTACATACTGCCGGTTGTGTTATTGAAAACGATTCAGGCAATACCGAAATTGTTTTGGTGAATCCATCAAATGAAAAAGAGCAAATCCAATATTATCATGGTGGCAAATGGTGGTATATCGAAATGCTGCCAAACACATCAGCAACTATAATCTTTGAAGAATAAGTATTTATAGCCAAGGTGTTGAGCGTAAGCGAAACGGAGAGATTGCACATATATTTTTCAGCAATCCCTCAGTCTTTTTGCTTGGCAAAAATCCAGGGCAGATTGTCAAGCAAGTGCAACACCCCAAAAGACCTCAAAAGGAGATTTCCAATTAAGGCATTTTCTTGGTCGGGTGTTAATTAAATATACAACTTTTTCTAATTCTTCGTCAGAAACTTCGTGAAAGTTAGTGC